>CAZBOF010000037.1:20053-29910 GCA_964493285.1 uncultured Rhizobacter sp.
CGTAGCTGCCGCCCCATTCATCCTGGCGATGGTTGGTGTGGGCAGCTACGAGAACCGCATGCGCCTCGCGGTCGAGATCGTGCAGCGCACCCGCGAAGCCGTGGGGCGCGACTTCATCCTGATCTACCGCTTGTCCATGCTCGATCTGATTCCCGACGGCAGCTCGTGGGCGGAGTCGGTGCAGCTCGCCCAAGCGGTGGTGCGCTCGGGCGCCACGCTCATCAACACCGGCATTGGCTGGCACGAAGCCCGCGTGCCCACCATCGCCACCAGCGTGCCGCGCGGTGCGTTCGGCTGGGTGACGAAGAAGATGCGTGTGGCGCTGCGGGCGGCCGGCGTCAACGTGCCGCTGATCACCAGCAACCGCATCAACACGCCCGAAGTGGCCGAGCAGATGCTGGCCGACGGCTGCGCCGACATGGTGAGCCTGGCCCGCCCGCTGCTGGCCGATCCCGAGTTCGTGAACAAGGCGGCGGGCAACCGCAGCGCCACCATCAACACCTGCATCGCCTGCAACCAGGCCTGCCTCGACCACACCTTCAAGGCCAAGCTCGCCAGCTGCCTGGTCAACCCGCGCGCGGGCCATGAAACGGAATTGGTGCTGCGGGCGGCGTCCACGCCGGGCCGCTTTGCGGTGGTGGGCGCCGGGCCGGCCGGGCTGGCTGCGGCGACCACGCTGGCCGAGCGCGGGCACACGGTGCATCTGTTCGACGCGGCGCCGGAGATCGGCGGCCAGTTCAACATGGCCAAGCGCATCCCCGGCAAGGAAGAGTTCCACGAAACCTTGCGCTACTTCAGCCACCGACTTCAAGACACCGGCGTCAAGGTGTTTCTGAACAAGCGCGTTGAAAGTGACGACCTGCGTGCGAATGGCTACGACGCCGTCGTGCTGGCCACCGGTGTTCTGCCACGCCAGCCCCGGATTCCCGGCAGCGACGGCCCGCAGGTGCTGAGCTACATCGATGTGCTGCTGCACCGCAAGCCCGTCGGGCAGCGGGTGGTTGTCATCGGGGCCGGCGGTATCGGGTTCGACGTGGCCGAGTACCTCGTCACGCCGCCGGATCGCAGCCCCTCGGTCCATCTCGGCGAGTGGCTGGCCGAATGGGGCGTGGCCGATCCGGCCGATGCACGCGGCGGCGTGGTGCCGCCGAAACCCGCGCCGCCGGCGCGGCAGGTCACGCTCTTGCAGCGCAAGCCCGGCAAGCTGGGCAAGAACCTCGGCAAGACCACCGGATGGATTCATCGCGCCGCCTTGCAGATGAAGGGCGTGGAGATGATCGGTGGTGTCAACTATGAGCAGATCACGCCCCAGGGTGTGCTCGTCACGTATGGCCCGGAGCGCGCCGATGGACAACTCATCGAGTGCGACACCGTCGTGCTGTGCGCCGGCCAGGAGCCGCTGCGCGAGCTGGTTGAGCCTCTGCGCCAGGCCGCCATCCCCACGCATCTGATCGGTGGCGCGGATGAAGCCGCCGAGCTGGATGCCAAGCGGGCGATCGACCAGGGCACGCGCCTCGGGGCGTTGCTCTAGGCGTGACGTTCCAGGAGGTTGTTCCCCCTCAATGAGCCCGTGCCGGCGGCTCGCGGAAACCTCGACCTCCGAACCGTTCATGTGCAGAGGTTTTGGGTTGATCTCCCCGCGGCAATCCGCGAGAGTGAACTGAAATTGTTCGTGCCCGTGCGAAACCTGGGCGCAGAACAACACAAGCACGCTCAGGGACAGCTTCCATGTCGAAAGCCATCGGTGGACCTTCGCAAGCCCGCGCGCCAGACGCACGCGCGGCTCTGGGCCCGCCGCAAGCCGTCGATGCGGCGCGCGTGGCGTTCGCCGTGTTGCAGGCCGCAGGCACTTCGGCTGACGGGTACCCCGGCCGCGCCGAAGATGTGGCGGCGATGCAAGCGCAGATTCAGCGCTACGAGCGCGCGCTCAGCGATTGGGCGGCGTCACGGCAGGATCCCAATGCCCGCGAGGCCGCCGATGCCTTGTTCTCGTCGGCGCGCGTGCAGATCGCGGCATTGAGCCAGGCGTTGCCGAGTGCCCTGCGCGCCGACCTCGGACACGTCTTGAACGACTGGGGCGCGGCGCATCAGGCGTTCACGCAGGCACCGACCGAGGCCACCCGGCGCGCCATCCACGAGCTGCCGGCCAAAGCGGCCGTGCTGCTGGTGTCATTGCCGTCGCCGGACGCCCCGATCGTCAAGAAGCTGATCGAAGAAGTGAAGCAACTCATGGCCGAACTGAATGGGCTCAAGGCCAAGCCACTGCAGGCCAGCCCGGCGCTGGCGCGCGAAGAGGCCGCACTCACGCTCGAGCTGCAAGGCCTGATGCGCCATGCCGCACTGGCGCCTTACGCCGCGCCCGAGCAAGTGGCGCAGGGGCGCCTCGCCGCCCAGCAGATCGACCTCGCCGCCTGGCCCGTGCCGCACGTGCTGTCTGCGCGCGAGCAAGCCAGTGCGCGCTTGAGCGACCAAGAGGTGCTGCAACGGGCCGTCTGGAACGACGGCGTGCGCGACGCGTTGGCTTCCCACCGCGATGCCATCTGGCAAGCCGGGGGCGATGCAGCCGTAGCTTCTTTCGACAGCGAGCTGGTCACCCGGCTGCGCCAGCAGGCCCAAGCCGAAGCCCTTCCGCACTTCGCCTATGTGGCGGCGAATCCGGTGGCGATCGGCGTGCTGTAGCGCATGCGTGGGCGCGTGAGCGACTGTTCGCCATCCTCCTTTTTGCCGGCCTGCATGGTCGGTCCCATCGGGCTGGTTGCCTTGGCGCTGGTGCCAAGGTGCTTTCAGTGACTCTCGCTGTACCAAAGGCCGTGCTGCCTGGATGTTCCTTTTGCGCCCGACTGCCGGCCGGCGCCCCATCCATCAGCCCGGCGGGCCGCCTCCGGCAGCCGCTGAATTCAAACGTCAGACCTCTTGTTGGCATCAGATGAAGATCCGCCGCTCTATCCTGTTCTTCCCCGCCATCGTGGTCGGCCTGCTCTTGGGCTCGGCGTCAGCGCCGGTTCAGTCAGTCACGGTGCAACAGGTGGCTGAAGTGAGTCATGCGCCCTGCATCTTTCGAGGAATCGGAGTTGAGGCTTGCATTGCGATGCGTCCCGCTGTGGCGGCGCCAAACCTGATGTGTAGCGCGGTGTCAGGCCCGGCGCGGGCTGCTTGCCCCGGGGAACGAAGCGGGTAAATGCTCAGTCCCGCTCTCGGGCTGGACTCACCCAAGAGCGCAATCTCAAGGCTGGGGTCCGCTGGAAAGCATGGGCCTTCGCTTGCCACGCCGAAGCGCTACGCAAATACCGTCGGCTGCGAGCTTCAGCCCAACTGGTTCGCCACAAGGCACCGTGACGCCCGGCCCTGTCATCGAGAGGGCTCGCCTCAGACGGCTGGGTGATCTCACAACGCGCTACCGATACTGTGCTGCAGCCGCCCTCAAGCGCGCCGCGGTGGCCGAGGCGAGCGCCTTGTCGGCCACCACCATGACGCTGTCGCCATGGCGCAGGATGTCCATTGCCAGCTCGGTGGGGTCGCTGTAGGGCACTTGCAATTCGTAGCGGCCGTCGGGCAGCCAGCGTGATTTCTGCTGCGGGTGCCATTCTTCGCGTTCGACCCATTGGGCGGCGTCGGCGCTGAACACGAGCGTGGCCCATTTCACCCGGCTGCCGGGGCCGCCGTAGATGCCGTAGCCGGCGTCCAGCTCGGCTTCGATGTCTTTGACAGCCACGTTGCGGGCCTTGGTGCTCAGCAGTTTCGCGTCGCGCACCGCGTCGAGCGCGAAGCGGCGCAGGCCGTCGCTCGCGTGGCACCAGGCGTCGAGGTACCAGGTGTTGCGGTAGTTCACGAGGCGCTGTGGTGACACCTCGCGCTCGCTTTCACTGCGGTCGCTGCGTTTGAAGTAGCGCAGCCACACGCGGTGCCGCTGCACCAGCGCGCTGCCCAGCAGCTCGAAGTAGCGGCTCGGCGAGCGGCGCCGCGCGGTGGAGATCACCTTCACGCGGCGCATGAGTTCGCGCGCTTCGTGCTCGTCCTGCCCGAGCAGGCCCTGCAGTTTGTCCATCATGGGCTGCAAATGCCGCGAGAGCACGCCGTCGTCATCGAGGCCGGCCATCACCTGGTGCATGGTCAGCAGGGCGTGGATCTCGCGCTCGCTGAACCACAGCCCCGGCAGCTCGTGATGCTGGCCGCTTTCGAAGCGATAGCCGTTGTCGAAGCGGTCGTAGACGATGGGCGCGTTCAGCCGGTCGCGCAGGTACTGGAGATCGCGCTTGAGCGTGGCGCGCGACACCGACAGTTCGTCCAGCAGCGCCTCGAAGCTCACGCAGCCGCGGTTTCGCAGCAGCAGTTCGATCTTGTAGAAGCGTTCGGTGCGGTCCATGGCGTGCTCGTCCCTGTCAAAGGCTCATCAGGTGAGCCACTGGCCGAAGCATACCTGCGGCAAACCCTTGGCGAAAGACGGCTCAGTGGCTCACGCAATGAGCCACTCGGGAGGAACACTGCCTTCACCGCAGCAATCGTGCCGCGGCGCCACGGAGCGAGACCATGACCACCGAACTGCAATTCATCCACACCGGCCTGACCCTGCACGAGCACATCGGCTTCGAGCTGGGCTGGGACTACGCCCATTACCACGTCACCCCGCCCGCACCGTATGCGCAGGAGCCCTCGCCGCTGCGCAATGGCTGGCTCGCGGGCCAGGCCGTCTTCGGCCTGCGCACGCTGGAGCCCACCCGCCACGTGCGCAAATGGCTGCAGCTGCGGCTGCATGCGTGGCTGCGCGGGCGCAGCATCGAGCTGCTCCAGGTCACGCCGTATTACCTGCAACAGATCGACGTGCGCTATTGCCCGATCACCCGCACCCCGCTCAGCACCGCGTCGATGCAGGGCAGCGATGCATCGGTCGACCGCGTGCGCAGCGACGCCGGATACGCCGCGGGCAATCTCGCGGTGATGAGCACCCAGGCCAACCACGCCAAGGCGGCCTATGGGTTCCGCGATGCGCTCCAGTTCGTGCGCCAGATCGAAGCGGGTCGCCTGGCCGACATCGATGGCTTGAGCGCCGAGCAGTGGTCGCGCGTGGCCGTGCTGTGCAGCCTGGTCGAGCCGCTGCCGCACGAAGAGGCCTGCGCTTTGCCGCTGCTGGTGCTGCCGCCGAACCGTGTGCGGTTGTTCAACCCGGCGCAGGCGTTGCAGGCGTTCATCAGCCAGCAGTTCCTGGCGGCCGGCTGGAGCCACCGCATCGCGCGCCTGGAAGACCTGCTGCCCGGCAAGGCGGTCAAGCGCGCGTTCCAGACGTTCTTCCACGCGCTGTTGCCGAGGGTGCTCGAAGTGGGCAACACCGCCAGCCCCCAGATGCTGCGCTGGGCGATCGAAGACGCATGGCGCAACCCGCTGACGCTGCAGCGCTGGATCGCCTTTTCGCGCCTGCTCACCGCGGCGCAATGCGAAGCGCTGGTTCTGCGCGCCAGTGCCAAGAAGCTGGGTACGGTGCGGCTGGCGCAGATGCAAGACGACAGCGCCATCGAAGGCTGGGCGCTGGAGACGCGTGGGTACATCCCGCACGCGGTGCTGCGCCAGCCGCCGCCGGCCGGACGTCGGCCGACGCAGCAGTTGTCGTTGCTGCACTGAAAGGTGCTGTCGACCGACGACGCCCGGCTGCGCGCCCTGCCTGGGCTGCCACGCGTGCGTGGGGGGGGCGTGATCTGTGCCGGCCCCCGCCGCGCGCGCGCTTCCTGCCGCTTTGGGCCTGCAACGTCCCGCATGGCATCGGCGCTGAAGCGGCGCGGCGGCTCGATGCCCGCCGGCTACTTCATGGGTCGAACCCGGGTGGCGGCCTGACCCAGCGGTGCGCACCGCACCGCTTTGCCGTGATCGACGACAGGGACATGGGCTGGCGTTGCGGGTGCGAAATGCGATGATGCCTCCCGCGTCGCGGGACGCGACGTGGTTGGTCGCCAGCGCGGGGTGAAAGCCTCCAGCATCGCCTTGCTGGTTCCGTTCCCGTTTCCCTCTTCCACCCATGCGACAACTCCTTCCTGGCTTCGCCTTGTCGGCGGTGGCGGCATTGCTGGGCGCGTGCGCCAGCCTCCCTGCGCCGCCCGCCCCCGAGGCGGCTGCCCCGCCCCGGTGGCAAGCCCCGCAGCCTCACAACGGCCAACTGGCCGACCTCGGGCGCTGGTGGCAGCAGTTTGACGACCCCCTGCTCGACCAGCTCATCACGGCAGCCCAGAACGAAAGCCCCGACCTGGCGGCGGCGCTGTCGCGCATCGAGCAGGCACGCGCCGCCCGCGTGGTCGCAGGCGGCGCACCGCGCCTGGACGCCAACGCCACGCTGACGCGGGGCCGCGAAGACCTCACGCTGCCCGTGGGCACGCGTACCACGGCCGGCTTGCAGGCGGGCTGGGAACTGGACCTGTTCGGCGGCGTTCGCGCGGGGCGTCAAGCCGCGCAGTCGCGGCTCGAAGGTGCCGAAGCCGCCTGGCATGCCGCCCGTGTGGCGGTGGCCGCGGAAACCGCCAGCGCCTACGTCGGCCTGCGCGCCTGCGAGGCGCAGGTCGTGCAGATGCAAACCGATGCGGCCTCGCGCGCCGAGACCTCCCGGCTGACGGCGTTGAGCGCCCAGGCCGGATTCCAGGCGCCTGCCAACGCCGCGCTGGCGCGCGCCAGCGCGGCGCAGGGCAACGCGCTGCTGACCGCACAGCGCGCCCAGTGCGACATGGCGGTGAAGGCGCTGGTGGCGCTGACCGCGATCGACGAGCCCCCGCTGCGCACTCAGTTGCAGGAGCGCACGGCGCGCCTGCCGCTACCGGCCGAACTGGGCGTGCAGCAGGTCCCGGCGCAGGTGCTGGCGCAGCGGCCCGACCTGGCGGCGGCGGCGCACGAGGTGGTGGCCGCCAGTGCCGACGTGGCACAAAGCCGTGCCGCCCGGTTGCCGCGGGTGACGCTGGCGGGCGCCATCGGCGCCACCCGGCTCGAGTCGGGCGACATCCGCGTGCAAGGCAGCACCTGGGCGATCGGCCCGGTGGCGGTCACGCTGCCGCTGTTCGACGGGGGCGTGCGCGCGGCCCAAGTTGATGCCGCGCAGGCCCGCTACAGCGAAGCAGCCATCGCCTACCGCGCCACGCTGCGCGGCGCGGTGCGCGAGGTGGAAGAAGCGCTGGTGCAGCTGCAAAGCACCGCAGACCGCGGCCACGATGCGCGCATCGCGGCCGAGGGCTTCGAGTTCTCCTACCGCGCGACCGAATCGCGCCACCAGAACGGCGTGGCCAGCCTGTTCGAGCTGGAAGATGCACGCCGCACCGCCGTGCAGGCGCAGAGCGCCTTGATCGACTTGCAGCGCGAGCGCGTGGCGGCGTGGATCCTGCTCTACCGCGCGCTCGGGGGCGGCTGGTCCGCCGGCCCGGACGATGCCCCATCCCACGCCCGCGCCACCCCATGACACCGCCTTCCCATTTCTCCGCCACGAACGCCATGCCCCATCGCCTGAAGCCCCTCTTGCTGCCCCTGATCGGCGCGGCTCTCCTTTGCGCCGCCCTGCTGGCCTTCACTGTGCGTGCGGCCGATGACAAGCCGGCTGCCGCTGCGCCTGAGCGTGCCGCACTCACCGTCTCGGTCGCCCAGCCGCAGACCGCCCGCCTGCCGCTGGGCATCGGCGCCAATGGCAATGTGGCCGCATGGCAAGAGGCCAGCGTCGGCACCGAGGCCAACGGCCTGCGCCTGGCCGAGGTGCGCGCCAACGTGGGCGACGTGGTCAAGCGCGGCCAGGTGCTGGCCGTGTTCTCGCCCGACACCATTCAGGCCGACCTCGCGCAGGTGCGGGCCAGCGTGGCCGAGGCCGAGGCCACGCTGGCCGATGCGGCGGTGAATGCGCAGCGCGCACGGGATCTGCAAGCCACCGGTGCCTTGAGCGCGCAGCAGATCAACCAGTACCTCACCGGCGAGACCACCGCCAAGGCCCGCGTGGAGGCCGCGCGCGCCGCGGCGCGCGTGCAGGAGCTGCGGTTGAGGCAAACGCAGGTGGTGGCGCCCGACGCGGGCGTGATCTCCGCGCGCAGTGCCACCGTGGGAGCGGTGCTGCCGGCGGGGCAGGAACTGTTCCGCCTCATCCGCCAGGGCCGCCTGGAATGGCGCGCGGAGGTGCCCGCCAGCGACCTCGCGCGCGTGAAACCCGGCATGGAAGCCCGCGTCACCGCTGCGGGCGGCACCGTGCCGGTGGCCGGCAAGGTGCGCATGGTCGCGCCGACGGTGGACCCGCTCACGCGCAATGGCCTGGTGTATGTGGACCTGCCTGCCCACGGAGAGATCAAGGCTGGCATGTTTGCGCGCGGCGATTTCGTCGTCGGCAGCAGCGAGGCCCTCACGCTGCCGCAAAGCGCGGTGTTGCTGCGCGACGGCTTCAGCTACGTGCTCCAGGTGGGCCCCGATGCCAAGGTGTCGCAGCGCAAGGTGAGCATCGGGCGGCGGGTGGGCGATCGCATCGAAATCACCGGCGGCTTGGCGCCCGACGCCAAGGTGGTGGCGGCCGGCGGCGGTTTTCTGAGCGACGGCGACATCGTTCGCGTGGTGGCCGGGCCGGCGGCGGCCTCCGCGCCTGCGGGCAAGTGATCCAAGGACTGCCGCCATGATCAACGTTTCCTCGTGGTCGATCCGCAACCCGACGCCGTCGGTGCTGCTCTTCATCATGCTCACGCTCGCCGGCCTGCTCGGCTTCCGGGCGATGAAGGTGCAGAACTTCCCGGACATCGACCTGCCCATGGTCACCATCACGGCGGCGCTGCCGGGTGCCTCGCCCGCGCAGCTGGAGACCGAGGTCGCGCGCAAGATCGAGAACTCGATCGCCACGGTGCAGGGTGTCAAGCACATCTACACCACGCTGGTCGATGGCGCGGCCACGCTGATGATCGAGTTCCGCCTCGAAAAGCCCACCCAGGAGGCGCTGGACGATACGCGCGACGCGGTCGCGCGCGTGCGCTCCGACCTGCCGGCCGACCTGCGCGACCCGATCATCCAGAAGATGAACCTGGCGGGCACGCCGATCCTCACCTACACCGTTTCCAGCGATCGCATGGACGACGAGGCGCTCTCGTGGTTCGTGGACAACCAGGTCACCAAGACCATGCTGGCCGTGAACGGTGTGGGCGCGGTCACGCGGGTGGGCGGCGTCACGCGCGAGGTGCGCGTGGAGCTGGACCCCTCGCGCTTGCTGGCGCTCAATGCCACTGCGGCCGATATCTCGCGCCAGCTGCGCCAGATCCAGCAAGAAGCTTCCGGCGGGCGGGCCGACCTCGGCGGCGCCGAGCAGTCGGTGCGCACACTCGCCACCGTGAGTTCGGCGCAGGAGCTGGCGGCGCTGGACGTGACGCTCTCCGACGGCCGCCGCGTGCGCCTCGACCAGGTGGCCGACGTGCGCGATACCGTGGCCGAGCAGCGCTCCGCCGCCTTGCTCAACGGCAAGCCGGTGGTCAGCTTCGAGATCGTGCGCTCGCGTGGTGCCGGCGAGATCGACGTGACCGAGGGCGTGCGCGATGCGCTCGACAAGCTCAAGGCCGAGCACCCCGACGTGGTGGTCACAGAGGCGTTCAACTTCGTCGACCCGGTGGTCGAGAACTACGACGGCTCGATGAAACTGCTGTACGAGGGCGCGTTCCTCGCCGTCGTGGTGGTGTGGTTCTTCCTGCGCGACTGGCGTGCCACCCTCGTGTCGGCGGTGGCCCTGCCGCTGTCGGCCATCCCGACGTTTGCGGTGATGTACCTGTTCGGCTTCACCGTCAACATGGTCACGCTGCTGGCCTTGTCGCTGGTGGTCGGGATCCTGGTGGACGACGCCATCGTCGAGATCGAGAACATCATGCGCCACCTGCGCATGGGCAAGA
>CAZBOF010000038.1:0-29876 GCA_964493285.1 uncultured Rhizobacter sp.
ACTGAACGAACCCGACGTGAGCTACCACGGCGTGATCTACACCGAAGCGCTCGGCCCGGCAGCCTACATCGGCCGCGCGCGCGTGGTGCCTCTGCGCAACACCGGCGCCGCGCTGTCGCCGTTCAATGCTTTCTTGATCCTGCAAGGCCTGGAAACGCTGGCGCTGCGGATGGACCGCATCACCGAGAACTCGCTCAAGATTGCGCAGCACCTGAGCCGCCACCCCAAGGTGGGCTGGGTGCAGTACGCCGGCCTGGCAGACAACCCCGAGCACGCGCTCGCGAAGAAGTACCTCAGCGGCAAAGCCTCCGGCGTGCTGACCTTCGGCGTGAAAAGCACCGGCGATGCCCGCGCTGCCGGCGCGCGCTTCCTCGACCAGCTCGGCCTGTTCACGCGGCTGGTGAACATCGGCGATGCGAAGTCGCTCGCCACGCATCCGGCCTCCACCACGCACCGCCAGCTCAACCCCGAGGAGCTGAAGAAGGCGGGCGTGGGCGAGGACACGGTGCGCCTTTCGGTGGGCATCGAGCACATCGACGACCTGCTGGCCGATCTGGACCAGGCACTCGCGGCGGTGTAACGCTGCCGCACCCGCGCGCCGCCGACCGCTGCGCGCGGGCTTGACAGGTTTGAGATGATGGCGGCATGGTCGCGCCGCCCTCCCCCACCTCTCCCACCCCGTTGCTCGTGGCCTGCTTCTGCGCACAGTGGTGCACCAGTTGCCGCGACTACCGCCGCGTCTTCGATGAACTCGCCGCCATGCATCCGGCGTTGCGGTTCCTCTGGATCGACATCGAGGACGAAGCCGACCTCGTCGACCCGATCGAGGTGGAGAACTTCCCCACGCTCCTGATCGCCTCGCAAGGCGAGCCGCGTTTCTTCGGCCCGCTGCTGCCCCACCGCGAAACCTTGCAGCGCCTGCTGCGCGCACAACTCGAGGCGCCCGGCCCGCCGGTGGCCGACCTCGCGCTGCACGCACTCGTGCGACGGCTTGCCACGCACGAGCCCCCTGCATAGACCGGCTGGCGCCAGCCGCAGTGGATTGACCGCACGTGGCGCGGGGGCTCTTGCGTATTAGGGATGGCGCTTGCCTGCCCCACCCCGCAGGATCGGCAGCCCGGTGTCGAACGGCTTTCCGTCTCGGCATCTTGCGCTGGAGTTCTTCATGTCCTCGAATGACGAGAAGCCCTCATGCGGCTCCTTGAAACCGGCAGACTTGCTCTCGCAAGGCACACGTGCCTTCGTCGGCAGCAGCCCGGCCTTCCTGCGCGAAGTGGCCAAGCTGCCGGCGATCGCCCGCTGCCCGGCCGGCGTTCTCATCCTCGGCGAAACCGGCACTGGCAAGGAGGTCTTCGCGCAGTCCATCCATTACCTTTCCAGCCGCGCCGGCAAGCCGTGGGTCGCGGTGAACTGCGGGGCCATCCCGGTCGAGCTGGCTGAAAGCGAACTCTTTGGCCACGTGAAAGGTGCGTATACCGGGGCCTTGCAGGCGCGCGCCGGGCTGGTGCGCGAGGCCGAAGGCGGCACCCTCTTCCTCGACGACGTCGACTGCCTGCCGCTCGCGGTTCAGGCCAAGCTGCTGCGCTTCGTGCAGGAGCGCGAGTACCGCGTCGTCGGCGCCAACACCACGCAGCACGCCGACGTGCGCGTGATTGCCGCGAGCAACCGCGACCTGGGCACGCTGGCCGCCCAGGGCAGCTTCCGCGCCGACCTCTACTTCAGGCTCAACGTGCTCAACCTGCGCCTGCCGGCCTTGCGCGAGCGCCGCGAAGACATCGCCGAGCTGGCCCGCCATTTCCTGCACCAGTTCGCCCGCCGCTACGAACGCCCGGTGCGAGGCTTCGAACCCGCCGCCCTGCAGCGCCTGCACCAGCACGACTGGCCGGGCAACGTGCGCGAGTTGCAACACGTGATCGAGCGTGCGGTGATCCTGTGCAGCGATGACACGCTCGGCGCGCACGACCTCGACATCGCCGGCGACGCCGACATCCCCGTCGGCACCGAGTCATTCTGCGAAGCCAAGGCGCGCGTGGTCGAGCAGTTCGAGCGCCGCTACCTCGAACAAGCGCTGTATGCCAACGATGGCAACGTGACCCACGCCGCGCGCGCCGCCCAGAAGAACCGCCGCGCGTTCTTCGAGCTGATGCGCAAGCACGGCATCTCGCCCGGCACCTTCCGCCGCACGGCCTGACGCAGGCGGCACGCGCCGCCGCCTCTCCCTCTTCTTCATCGCCGCCCCGCACCCCGGGCGCTCGCATGCGTGCGCGCAGCCCAGGCCTCAGGGTTATCGCTCGGACATTTCTCCGCACAAGGCGGACATCGATGGCCGCATGTCGGCGCACGCACTTCACCACCGCACGTCAGGCCCCATGCACCGGCGGCTCCCATCCCGCCGCCAGCCCGCAGGCAGGACAAAAACATCCACGCCGGCATCAGGCTGCCACGGCAACGCTGTGTGAAATCAATCACTTGCGTCCATCGCGAAGCTGGCATCGCACTTGCGATAACGGTGGCCCGAGATCGATGCAATGCCCGACGACGACCTCCCCGACGACGTCAAAGCGCTGGTGCGAATGCTGGCCCGTTACCTGCGGGACTTCCCGCTCGCCAGCGACACGCCCGATGGCATCGCGTTGTGGTGGTTGAGGCTGGACTGGGTGGTGCACGAGCACGCGATCCAGGCGGCATTGGCCAAGCTGGTGAAAGCCGACGTGGTGGAAGGAGTGAAAGGACCAGATGGACGAGTGCGTTACCGCCGGATTCAGAGCACGCAAGCCGACGCCGCGCTCACCGAACTGGCGAGCCGAAACGCCGGAACCCATTGAACGCCCCCGCACCACATGAGCAGCTTCAATGCCATTCGCGCCGTCACCGACACGCTCAGCCTCGTCATCCAGGCCAGCCTGCCGGGCATGACGGTGGAGACCCGGAAGTCGCCGGCCGACACCACGTCCAACGTGCCGCTGGTCGGCGTGTACCTGTACCGCGTGGAGCACAACCCCTTCGCAGCCAATCTCGACTGGCAAACCGCCAGCGCCACGCAGTTCATCGCCCCGCCGATGGCGTTGAACATGCATTACCTCGTCACCCCCTACGGCGCCGATGAACTGGAGATCCAGCAAACGCTGGGCGAGGTGATGCGTGCGTTCCACGACAAGCCCATCGTTCCGGCCGGCGACGCGACTCTCTCACCCGACCTCGCGGGCATGACTGAAGAGCTGCGCATCGTGCTGCGCATGCTGCCGATGGGCGAGATGCTCGACCTCTGGCGCGCCTTCGACAAGGTGCCGTACCGGCTGAGCGCCACCTATGAAGTGTCGACCGTGCTGATCGACAGCGTGAACACGCGCAGCGTGCAGCGCGTGCAAGAGCGCGTTCTCGACCTGAGCGCCCGGCGATGAAAAAACGAAGCCCCTCGCTGCCCGAACCGGACGGTCTCGACTGGACCGAGCTGCTCACCGCCGAGCTGGCGCAGCGCTTCGAGCTGCTGGCGCGCGAGATGGGGTCGAACCACGCCAACCCGGTGCTCAAGGGCATGGTGGTCACCGACGACGAGATCGGCGGCATCCTGGCGCGCGCGGGCGCGCCGCGCAGCCCCGCTTTCGCGCCCGGCAGCCTGATGGGCCAGCTGATGCACGACGCACCGCTGTCGTCCGCGCACCTGCATGCGCTGCAAACCCGCTTCGGCTTGAACGGCTTCGAGATCGACTGCCTGCTGGTGGCGCTCTCCGCCGAGATCTCGCCGAGCTTCGAGCGCGTCTTCGCTTACCTCAACGATGCGATCTCGGCCAAGCTGCCGGGGGCCGACATCCTGCTGCGCACCGTCGCTCCCGGCGAGCTGTCGCACAAGGCCTTGCTCGGGCCCGATGGCCGCCTGCAACGCTACGGCCTGCTCGTCGCCGCAGACAGCGGGCGCTACGGCCCCTTCCGCGTGGCCGAGGGCGTGCTGCGCTACGCCTTGCGCCAGGAGGGCTGCGACCCGCTGCTGGCCCGCGCCTGGCACGATGCCGACGTGCCCCCGCTCGCCCCGGTGCTGTGGTCGTCGCGCAGCGATGACATCGAGCAGCTGAAAGCACTGCTGGACGCCGGCAGCGCCGACGCGCACCACGACCCCCGTCCGCTGGTGGTGAGCCTGCGCGCGCGCGCAGGCAGCGGGCGCCAGTACCTCACGCAGATCGCCTGCCAGCAGCTTGGTGTCGGCTGCATCTCGCTCGATGCGCGCAAGCTCAAGGGCAGCGACGATGCCCAGCGCACGCTGACCGCGGCCATGCGCGACGCGCTGCTGCTGGGTGCGGCCGTGTTCGTGCACCACGCGGATGTGTGGCTGGACGACGCGCAGCAGCTCGGCGAGCTGCGCGCGCATCTGCAGTTCCTCGTGCGCGAGCTGGGCTGGGCGCTCATCCTGGCCAGCGAAGCCGACCTCGGCCTGCCGGCCTGGTTTCCCGCCGCCCGCGTGGCCGATGTCGCCTGGGCGGCGCCCAGTGCGCCGCTGCGCACCGACGCCTGGTGCGCACTGCTGCCCCAGTTGCGCGGCATCCTGCCCGAATGGCACGCGCCGCTCGCCGCCGCGCTGGGCGCCAAGTTCCGCCTCACGCAAGGCGAGATCGCGCTGGCCTGCCAACGCACCCGCAATGCCGCCGAGCACCCGTTCACCGAAGCGGGCTGGTCCGACCTGCTGCACCGGGTTGCCGGCAGCGTGGCCACGCCGCGCCTGTCCAGCCTGGCCCAGGCCCTGCCGGTGCGCCACACGCTCGCCGATCTGGTGCTGCCCGCCGACCGGCTGGCCGCCTTGCACGACGTGGTGCGCCGCGTGCGCCACCGCACCCAGGTGCTCGAGCGCTGGGGGCTCGACGCCGTCTCCAGTGGCGGGCGTGGGCTCGTAGCGCTGTTCCACGGCGCATCGGGCACCGGCAAATCGATGGCCGCCGAGTCGATCGCCGGCGAGTTGCGCATGCAGCTCTTCCGCATCGATCTGGCCGGCGTCGTGAGCAAATACATCGGCGAGACCGAGAAGAACCTGCGCGCCGTGTTCGAGGAGGCCGACCGCGCCGATGCGGTGCTCTTCTTCGACGAGGCCGACGCCCTGTTCGGCAAGCGCAGCGACGTGAAAGACGCGCACGACCGCTACGCCAACATCGAGATCAACTACCTGCTCCAGCGCATCGAGCAGTTCGAAGGCATCGCGGTGCTTGCGACCAACATGCGCGCCCACCTCGACGACGCCTTCGTGCGCCGCATCCACATCACGGTGGAGTTCCCGCTGCCCCGCGAAGCCGAGCGCCTGGGGCTGTGGGACCGCTCATTTCCCGACTCCGCGCCGCTGGCCGGCGACATCGACTGGCCCTTCCTCGCCCAGCGCTTCGAGCTGACCGGCGGCGCCATCCGCAACGCCGCGCTGGGCGCCGCCTTCCTGGCCGCCGACCACGACGGCGTGATCGGCATGCCGCAGATCGTGAACGCGCTGCGCGCCGAGCTGGTAAAGGCGGGCAAGCGCGTGTCCGACAGCGACTTCGGCGCCTACGCCTGCCACTTGCAGGCGCACGCCGCGACACCGCGCCGTGCACGGGCCCGCTCAGCCTCTCAGCGCATCCCCGAACTCAGCGCCAGCCCAAGCGCCTGAGCGAACCGACAACCCAAGGAGACCCCGCCCATGGCCGTGCGACTCATCAACCTGCACCCCGCGCCGCTGCGCGTGGACCTGCGCGGCGGCGGCGTGCTGCTGCTGGCCACCGGCGAACGCTCGGGCGCGCTGCGCGAAGAACTGCTCTACGACAACTGCCACCTGGCCGAGTGGGAGCGCGCCGGCTGGGTCCAGCGCATTCCCGCCCGCATGAGCGAGGTATTGGCCGACACGGCCCCCGCGCCCAAACCCGCACCGGCACGCGCGAAGCCCGGCGCCAAAGCGACCGTCAAAACCGCCGTCAAAACCGTTGCCCGCAAAGCGGCCCGGCCCGCGGCGCGCAAGAAAGCCGCTCCCGCACGGCCAGCCGCCAAGAAAACCACCCCCCGCAAGCGTTGAGCACGCAGCCCTGAACCGACTTCACAGGAGAAACCCACATGGCCGAGTACCTGCACCCAGGCGTCTACGTTGAAGAGAAATCCAGCGGCGTGCGTCCGATCGAAGGCGCGAGCACCTCCACCGCGGCGTTCATCGGCGCCACGGCCAAGGGCGTGCCCAACCGCGCGACCTTCATCACCAACTGGCGCGCGTTCGTCACCAAGTTCGGCGACGTCACGCGCGACGGGCCCTACCTGCCCTACGCCGTGGAGCAGTTCTTCGCCAACGGCGGCAAGCGCTGCTACATCGTGCGTGCCTTGTCGGATGCGTCGTCGCGCATCGCGTCGGCCACCCTGTCCTCGCGCGAAACCGCCGGCTCGGCACGCGGCACGCTGCGCATCGACGCCAAAGGCAAAGGCGCATGGGGCAACGCGCTGTCGGTGGTGGTGGAAGACGGCTCGGCGAATCCCACGCGCGAGTTCCGCCTCGTGGTGCTGAACGAAGGCGTGCCGGTGGAGGTATTCGACGACCTCTCGCTCGACCCGGACTCCGACACCTACGTCGAGACCACCGTGAACGACGCTTCCGAGTTCATCGTCGTCACCGACCTGCACGCCGCCACGCCGCTGGCCAACGGCGCCGCGGTGCACGCCACCGCGGTCACCACCGCCGCACTGCCCAACCCGGTGGTGTTCGCCGCCGGCCAGACGCTCACGCTGGGCCTGCCGAACGGCCAGGCCGTGCCGCCCATCGCGCTCGACACGCTGCCCACCCCGCTGACCCCCGAAGCGCTGGCCACCGCCCTCAACACCGCGTGGGGCGCGTTCAACCTCACCGCGTTCGTGACGCCGGCCACCGACCCCGCCGGTGCCGGTCGCCTGCGCGTGCGCCACAACGTGCCGGCCTACGACAGCTACCTCGTGCTGGGCGGCACCGCCACCGCGGCCGGGCAGGCACTCGAAGGGCTGGCCGGCCTCGCCCAGGGACAAGGCCCTGCGATCGGCGCCACGCTGCGCAGCGCACCCGCGGCCACGTTCAACATCGCGGGCGGCGCCGGCAACCTCACCTTCTCGGTGGCCGGCGGCGCGGCATTGCCGATCACCGTCCCCGGGGGCGCGGCCGTGCCGATCGACACCTTGCTGGCCGACCTGAGCACGGCGCTGGCCGACCCGGCGATTGGCGGCCTGGTGCGCGTGCGCCGAGACGGCAACCGCCTGGTCTTCTCCACCACCAACCGGGGCGCGGCCAACAGCCGCCTGCTGGTCGCCGGTGCCGGCGCCGCGGGCCTCGGGCTCACGCAGGCCGACGGCACCGCCCAACCCGCCGCCGGGGTGGACGGACTCGGACGCTCCGAGCCGGCGTTCGTGCAAAGCGACGTCGGCCCCTTCACGGTGGAAGAAAACGCCAACCTGTCGTTCGTCGTCAACAACGGCGCAGCGGGTGCCGAGAGCGCACCGGCGGTCGTCAACTTCACCACCGGCGCGGCCTTTCCGAACCTCCAGCAGGTCAGCGCCAACCAGCTCAGCGACGCCATCAATGCCGCGGCCGCCGGGCAGGTGGCGGCCCGCGTGGTCAACGGCCGCGTGCTGGTGTCGCAAACGCGCAGCGGCAACTACTACACGCTGCGCGTGCTCGATGGGCTGCACAGCCCCAACGTGCGCATCAAGTTCGACGCCGAAGTGCAGTCGGGCACGGCCGACGGCGACGAATCCGCGCCGGCCTTCCGCCCCGCGTTCAACATCGTCGCGGGCGCGAACGAACCCCGCCCGCTGTCCGGCGGCGACGACGGCTCGCCGGTCTCGAACTTCGATCTCATCGGCACCGCCGACAAGAAGACCGGCCTGCACGCGCTGGATGACGTCAACGACGTGAACTTCATCGCCATCCCCGGCGCCTCCGATCCTGCGGTGGTGGGCGCGGCCGCCGGCTACTGCGGCATCCGCCAGGACTGCTTCTTCATCGCCGACACCCCGGGCAAGCGCGAGAAGGACACACCGCTCACCGAGCCGGTGCACGCGCGCGACTTCATGCGCAACAAGGTGAGCCCGAAGAACAGCTACGCGGCGCTCTACTACCCGTGGCTGGAAATCGCCGACCGCGCCGGTGCCGGCAAGAACCCGAAGCGCCACGTGCCGCCGTCGGGCTTCATCGCCGGGCTGTACGCGCGCATCGACAACCTGCGCGGCGTCTGGAAGGCGCCCGCAGGCACCGAGGCCGGCATCATCGGCGCCGTGGGGCTGGAGTACAGCGTCACCGACAGCGAGCAGGACATCCTCAACCCGGTGGGCGTGAACTGCATCCGCCACTTTGCCGACAGCGGCCTGGTGGTGTGGGGCGCGCGCACCTTCGCCACCGCGTCGGATGCCGAGTACCGCTACGTGCCGGTTCGCCGCTACACGATCTACCTGCGCCAGAGCATCTACCGCGGCACGCAGTGGGCCGTGTTCGAGCCGAACGACGCGCCGCTGTGGGGCCAGCTCAAGGCCAACATCGACGACTTCCTGATGGGCGAGTTCCGCAAGGGCGCGCTCGCAGGCGCCACCCCCGAGCAGGCGTTCGACGTGAAATGCGATGCGGAGCTGAACCCCGAATCCGAAGTGAACGCCGGCCGCGTGAACATGGAGATCCGCTTCGCGCCGCTGAAGCCGGCGGAGTTCGTGGTCATCCGCATCAGCCAGAAGTCGCAGCGCCCGCAGGGCTGACGCGAGCGCCGCCATGCCGCCCCGCGCTTCCAGCTTCGACCCTTACCGCACCTTCAAATTCAGGGTGCGGATGAACGGCGCCACCATCGCCGGCGTGACCAAGGTGTCGGCGCTGGGGCGCAGCGTGGCCTCCAACGAACTGAAGGAGGCCGGCGACCAGCTGGGCGCGCGCCAGATGCCCGGTGCGGTGACCTACGACGAAGTCACGCTGGAGCAGGGCTGGAGTGCCGACACCGCGCTCGAGGCCTGGGCCAACCAGATGACCACATTGCATGCCAACCCGGCAGGCGCCAAGAACTTCAAGCGAACCGTCTTCATCGACGTCTTCGCGCTCGACGGCAACGCCACGAGTTCGTCGCCCGTGACGAGCTTCAAGCTGCACCGCGCCTGGGTTTCGAAGTACGTGGCCATGCCCGATCTGTCGGCCGAGAACGGCGGCGTGGGCATCCGCAGCGTCAGCCTGCGCCACGAAGGCTGGGAGCGCATCTGACGCATGCAGCACGGCCACTGAACACACCTCACACCGACAGACCGACCCGCAAAGGAGAACACCATGCCACCGCGCACTTCGCAGTTTGACCCGTACCGCAAGTTCAAATTCCGCATCAAGATCAACAACGTGCTCGTGGCCGGACTCACCAAGTGCTCGGCCCTCACCGTGAGCATCGAGTCGAAGGAATTCCGCTCCGGCGAGATGGACAGCTTCAAGCAGAAGCTGCCCGGCATGGTGAGCTTCGAGCCCATCACGCTGGAGCAGGGCGTCACGCAGGACAAGACCTTCGAAGCCTGGGGCACGGCCATGGGCAACTTCCTCGGCAAGAAGGGCGCCGACTCGGAGAAGACCCCGAACGACTTCCGCAAAGACCTCGACATCGAGATCTACAACCTCAACAACGAGCGCGTGAAGGCCTACCGCATCTACAACTGCTGGCCGTCGAAGTACACCGCGGTGCCCGACCTCGACGCCAGCTCCGGCGAGGTGATGATCCAGACGCTGGTGCTGGAGAACGAAGGCATCCAGGTCTTGCAGTGAGCGCGCTTGCCACATGGGCCACTTCGAGCTTGCGATGAACCTGGGCCACGGCGCCGGCGTCCCGGGCGAATCCCTGTCCGCGCGTTCGCTCGTGCTGCCGGCGGGCGTGCTCAACGCCGCGGGCGAGGCGTGCCGCCGCGTGCAGGTGCGCGCCCTCACCGGCGCCGACGAAGAGCGGCTGTTCGAGCGGGGCGCCAGCGGCAGCGAACGCGTGAGCGCGTTCCTGGCGCGCGCGATCGAACGCATCGACGGGATCGACACCCCGATCGACGAAGCCTTCACCGCCGCCCTGCCGCTCGGCGACCGCGACTACCTGCTGCTGCGCCTGCGCCAGATCGAACTGGGCGATGCGGTGCACCAGGTCATGCGCTGCCCCGCCTGCGCGAAGAAGGTCGACATCGACTTCCTCATCAGCGAGCTGCCCGTGCAGCGCCTCGACGCCCTGCAAGCCGACTGGCCGGTGATGCTCGGCGGCCACTGCGCGCGGGTTCGCCTGCCCAATGGCGCCGACCAGCAGGCGGTGGAAGCGCTGGCCCTGGCCAACCCGTCGGCCGCCAACACGCTGCTGTTCTCGCGCGTGGTGCTGTCGCTGGATGGCGAAGCGCCCACCCCCGACAGCGTGCGCGCCTGGTCGCCGGCCATGCGCAGCGCGCTGATGACGTGGCTGCACGCGCAGGCGCCCGGGCCCGACCTGATGCTCGACCTGCCCTGCCCGCATTGCCAGGCCGACATGAGCCATGCGTTCGATCTGCACGGTTTTTTTTTGCCGAGCGCTTGAACGGACTGGACCGCCTGATGGAAGAAGTCCACGTGCTGGCACTGCACTACCACTGGTCCGAAGCCGACATCCTGGCGCTGCCATCACCGAAGCGGCAACGCTACCTCGCGCTGCTGGCGCGCCATCTCGCCCCGGCCCACGGCCAGGGCCTTGAGCCATGAGCGAACCCACCGCACCCGACCCCGTTGCTCCCGAGCGGTTTGCACTTGCGCGGCGCGGCTTGCCGCTGGCGGCCACGCAGGCCAGCGTGCCGCGTGCGCTGATGCGCAGCCCGTGGCTCCCCGGCGCGGCACGCCAGGCCGCAACGCAGGCCGCGCCGCTGCCTGCTGCACCCGCCGCGCCCGCGCCTGCGCCGATCGACGAGCCCGCACCGCCCGGCGACGCGCCCTGGTGGATGGAGGCTGCCGAATGGGTGCCGCGCGAGCGCGCAGAACCTGCGGCCGCACCCGAGGCCGGCAGCGTTTTCGCACCGCGCGAGGCGCCCGCCCGTGCCGAGCCCGCGGCCGCCCCGCGCCAGACCGCCCGCGCCGCGGCGCCAGACCCTGCCACGCCTGCGCCCTCGGCACGACCGTTGGCTGAAGGTTCCGCTGCGACGTCACCCGCGCCATCGCAGCGTCGGGAGTTCACAGCGCAGCCCCCCGCATCGCCGCCCGCGGCGCGGCAGCCCGATCCCGGCCCCACGGCGCTTGATGCGACCGGCCCGGCCCACCCGTTTCCACCTGCGCAGCCATCCGATGCGATACCGATCGCAGCACCGATGGCCCGGCCCGCGGCACAACGCGACATGACGCCCACAGCGCTTCCTCGCACAGCGGCAAACGGCAGCGCGAACATCACGGCCGCGCCAGCGACACACCCGGAGATCGCACACGCGCCCCGGCCCGAGGCGCTCGACACCGCCGCCCCAACCGTGGCCACGCAAGCACCGGCCCCGGTGACCCGCCCCGCAACAAGCGCAGCCACCCCGCGCGCCGCGGTGCGCCCCACCGCCGCACCACCTTCGCCGCCCATTCAACCCGCAAGCGCCCATCAGCCGCCGCCCGCCGCCCGGCCGGCGCCGGCCAGCCCGATGGGATGGCCGGCCGCAGCGCTTGCGCGCACGCCGCAGCGCATGCCTTCCGCCGAGCTGTCGGCGCTGCTGGCGCCGCCCGCCGCCGCACGCGCGCCGGTGCAGATCGACCGGGTGTCGGTCACCGTGCAAGCCCCCGCACCGGCACCCGCCGCCGCGCCCGCGGCGCGCGCGCCGGCGCCACAGGCGGCCCGGCGCAGCGCGGCACCCTCGAGTTTTCGCAACCCCTGGTCGGGCTACCACGCCCGCCGCGACTGACCATGAGCATCGCCGACGCCTTGCCCGCCGTGCTGAGCGCACGCGCCGAACGCGCCGCCCAACGCGATGCGCAACGCCTGCTGCGCGACGCTTTCATCCAGGCCGAGTTCGCCACGTTGTCTGCGCAGTTCGAAGCGCTGCTCGCCGAGGCGCTCGGGCGCCATGCGCAGATCGAGGTCACGGCCACGCTGGTGCCCGAACCGGTGCAAGGCCGCAGCTTCACCACCCTGGACACCCGCGTGCTGCGCGCCCGCGCGAGCTTCGGCCCGCACCCGCGAACCGTCACATTCACCCCGCAACTGGACTTCCGCCACCCGCAGCAGTTCGGCCGCATCGCCTGCGCGATCGACTTCCCCTTCACGCCCCGCGCCGCGCGCACCGACACGCTGGCGCGCGACCTGCTGGCGCTGGGCATCCAGATGCGCGGCGAGACCCTGGCGAGCCTGATGCGCGCAGACGGCAGCGCCTGGGTGGCGCTCACCGCACGCGATCTCGAAGACGCGTTCACCGCATGGTGGCTGAAATGATCCGGATCGACCGCGTGCACATCGTCACCGACGCGCCGTTGAACGAGCGCGAGGCGCGCGAGGCCGGCCTGCGCTTCGCCGCGGACGTGAACGCCGCCCTGCGACACGCCGCCCCGGGCGGGCGCGATGTGCGCATCGGCGAACTGCAGCTGAACCTGCCGCGCCGCCTGCTCGGCGACGCGAAGGCCATGGCGCAGCACGCCCACAGCGTGGCCGGGCGCCTCCTCGAACACGGCCGAGAGTAGCGCGCCATGTCCGACTACACCCTCCGGCCCAAGGTCCTGCGCGGCGCGTTCGTGGAGTACGGCCTGTCGTTGCCGCCGCTGCTGTTCGCCTTCCAGTTCAACCCCGAGACGCTGACGCGCGCACGCACCGCGAGCTTCACGCCGGCCGGCGCCGACGGCAGCGGCAACGGCTGCCGCGATGGCGACGAAGCCCAGCAGCGCGCCTGCCTCTCGCAGGTGCAGGTGAGCGAAGAGACCATCAGCCTCACGCTGTCGCTGGACGCCACCGACGACCTGAACGACGGCGGCGGGCTGGCCGGGCAGTTCGGCATCGGCCCGCAGCTCTCGGTGCTGGAGCTGATGATCTACCCGAAGTCCGACCAGCTCTTCGGCTTCCCGATCGGCAACCTCGGCGCCGCCGACCAGTTCGGCGCCTCGCAGGCCAAGACGGTGCCGATCCTGCTGTTCGTCTGGGGCCGCAAGCGCGTGATGCCGGTGGTGATGACCAGCCTGTCGATCACCGAGCAGGAGTACTTCCCCGACCTCAACCCCAAGCGCGCCACCGTCACGGTGCAGCTGCAGGTGCTCGAAGGTTTCAACCCGCCCTATCTCTATTCGCACGGCTGGCGCACCGCGCTGGCCGCGATGAACCTGGGCAACATCGGAGACTTCCTCAATGTTCTTTGACGGCTCGCGTTACCTGCGCGTGGCCGACGCCACGCACACCGATGGCCAGGGCCGCAGCACGCCGCTCAAGCGCACGCGCGAGCTGGCCGCCACCGAGATCGCGCTGACCTACCAGGTGCGCATCGGCGACCGGCTCGACACGCTCGCGTTCAAGTTCTACCGCGATGCGCGCAAGTGGTGGCTGATCGCCGATGCCAACCCCGACGTGCTGGCCCCCGAGCAACTGCTCGAACCGGGCCGCCTGCTCAACATCCCGCGCGACCGCAGCGCCTGAGCCCGGCCATGCCCGTCCTGCCCACGCCCTCCGACCGCTCCTTCGCCTGCGCCATCAGCGTCAACGGCGAAGGCTCGGAGTCGCTGCTGGGCTGCATCCAGAGCGTGACCGTGGAAGAAGACCTCGACGTGGGCTCGTCGTGCGCGATCACGCTGGACGCCTGCCGCAACGAAGACGGCACCTGGCCCTTCCTCGACGACGAGAACCTGCAAGTCTGGAACCGCATCACGGTGCATGCCGTGTTCCCCACGCAGACGGAAGTGGTCTTCGACGGCTACATCTCCCACCTCGACACGCAGACCAACCCGCAGACCGCGAACATGACGGTCGAGATACGGGGTGTCGATGCCTCGTACCACATGAACCAGGAAGAGAAGACCCGCATCTGGCGCGGCAAGACCTACGAAACCATCGCCACCGAAATCCTGGCCGAGTACCGCTTCGCGCCGTTCGTCGCCGAAACACCGCCCGACGCCGAGCCACCGCTTCAGGTGGCCCAGCGCAGCACCGACCACCGCTTCCTGCGCGAACTCGCCCGGCGCCGCGGCTACGAGTTCTACGTGCTCGGCGCCAACGCCTACTTCCGCCCGCCCGACCTCACCACGCAGCCGCAGAAGCTGATCGCGGTGAACTTCGGCGAACAGACCAACTGCGACAACATCCAGTTCAGCGCCGATGGCACGGCGCCCACCGAAGCCCGCGTACCGTACTTCGACGCCATGGAAGGCCAGGCGCAGACCGATGTGCAAACCGAAAGCAGCCTGCCCGCATTGGGCGCACGGCTGCTGTCGGGGCTGCGCGGCCGCATCCAGATGCCCCAAACCACGCGCATCGCGCGAGGGCTGGGCTTCTCCAGTGCAGCGCAAGCCACGGAGTACGCCGCCGGCATGCTGCGCCGCAATGCCTGGTGGGTCAGCGCGCAGGGCAACCTCAACGGCCTGCGCTACGGGCGCGTGCTGCGCTCGCGCAAGCTGGTCACCGTGAAAGGCGTGGGCCCGAACTTCAACGGCCACTACTACGTGCGCAAGGTCACCCACCAGCTCACGGCACGCACCTACGACATGCAGTTCACGCTGGCGCGCAACGCGCTGGGCCGCCTGGAGACCGAAGACTTCGAAGGCGAGGACCCCTCGGCCATGACGCCCGACGCCGCCGGCCCGGGCGCCGATGCCGATGCCATCGCCGTGGCACCCGCCGGGCCGCGCGTGCTGCCCGCATGAAAGGCCAAACCATGGCTTGGAGAACCCCATGAACCGCGACGATGGCCTGAACCTCGGCAGCGACCGCATCGAGCGGCTGGAGAACCAGTACTTCGGCAAGTACCGCGGCGTGGTCATCTCCAATCAGGATCCGCAGAAGCTCGGCCGCCTGCGCATCTGGGTGCCCAGCCTGTTCCCCACCGAAGGCAACCTGCCGCCCGACGAAGACAGCCCCTGCGTCACCGACTGGGCCTGGCCCTGCCTGCCGTTCGGCGGGCCGAACCAGGGCATGTTCTTCGTGCCCGAGGCGCAATCGAAGGTGTGGGTCGAGTACGAGGAAGGCAACCTCGACAGCCCGATCTGGGTCGGCGCGTTCTGGTCCGCGCCCGGCGCCCTGCCCGAGACACCCAGCGAGTCGCAGGCCACCGAGGAAGACAAGCCCCAGCGCCGCGTGCTCAAGACCAGCAGCGGCCACGTGCTCGAGTTCTGCGACATCGACGGCAAGGAGACAGTGAGCCTGCGCCACAAGGACGGCGCGGCGATCCACTTCGACGAGCACGGCAGCGTGACCCTCAGCAACAAGCAGGGCACCTTCATCTACCTGAACGCGCAGGACACCGAGTTCTCGTTCGCCGACAAGGCCGGCAACAACGTGCGCCTGGGCGACGCCAACCTCACGCTCACCAATTCCGAAGGAACGGTGGTCGACATGGCCGGCGCCGCAGTGCAGGTGATCGCCAAGAACGTGATGCTGCGCAGCGACACCGTGCAGCTTGGCGAAGGCGCCGACGAGCCCGCCATCCTCGGCCGCGCGTTCGCCTCGATCTTCGATGCGCACACCCACCCCACCGCCATGGGGCCGAGCGGCCCGCCGCTGCCGGTGCCCATGCCGCTGTCGTCGCCGATGCATCCGGCGATGTCGAAATCGGTCACCCTGAAATGAACGCCCATGGCCTGCGTCTGCGAATTCCCCACGCTGCCGACCTTGCAGCTCACGATCACGCTGCCGATCCCGGCGCTGCCCGCCTTGCCGTCGCTGCCTTCGCTGCCCGCGCTCCCGGCGTTGCCCAGCCTGCCGTCGCTGCCCACGCTGTCGCTGACCATCACCTTGCCGATTCCCGCGCTGCCCGCCTTGCCTTCGCTGCCGTCGCTGCCGGCCCTCCCCGCCTTGCCGTCGCTGCCAACGCTTCCGACGCTGCAGCTCACGATCACCTTGCCGATCCCGGCGCTGCCCGCGCTGCCGGCGCTGCCCAAACTGCCCGCGCTGCCGCCATGTCCCTGCTGAACATCCGCGTGATTCATCCCGATGGAGGCGGCGCATGCTGAAAGCGGGCCTGCTCGTGGGCACGGCGCTCGAAGCCGGCAGCATGGCGCGCGCCATCGAAGACGCCATGGTGCTCTACGGCGTCATCGACATCGCCGAGGAAACACCCGAAGCGGCGGAGAACCGGCGCAAGGCGCTGTCGGCCATCGCCACCGGCGTGGTGAACCACCTGCTCGCCAACATCGAGATCGTCATCAACGTGAACAAGCTGGGAGGCTCGGTGCCTGCCGCCACCACCACGCTGCGCGGCTCGGCCGGAGAAGTGAAATGAACCACACCCGCCCGAGCACCGCAGGAGGCCCGAGATGAGCGAGCAGTATCTGCGCTTTCCGTTCGGCCTGACGGCCAGCGGCGCGGTGGCCACCACCGACCTCGACGGCGCCATTCGCGGGCGCATCGAGCAGGTGCTGTTCACCTCGCCCAGCGAACGCGTGATGCTGCCCGGCTTCGGCTGCGGCGCGCGCGACCTCGTGTTCCAGGGCAACAGCGAGGTGCTGGCCGCGGCCACCGAGTTCACCATCGCCAAGGCGCTGCAATCGACGCTGGGCCGCCTGATCATGATCAACGGCGTCCACGTCAGCGCCGAAGACGACACGCTGCGCGTGGAAGTGATCTACACCAAGACGCGCGACCTCGAGCGCGAACGCGTGGTCTACCAACTGCTGCCGCGGGAGGGCAACAACCGTGGCTGAACGCACCGATTGCCTGGGCGTGGATTGCGGGCGCGCCGAGGCTGCACCCGACCCCGAAGCGCGCTCCTGCGCCGGGCTCGACCTGATGGCGAAGGACTACGACAGCCTGCTGCGCGCCATGCTCGACCAGTTGCCGCGCCTCGCACCCGGCTGGGCCGACCGCTCCGAAGCCGATGCCGGCATGGTCTTGATGGAGCTGTTCGCCTACGCCGGCGACCAGCTCAGCTACTTGCAGGACCGCGTGGCGCTCGAAGGCTATCTGCGCACCGCCACGCAAACCGAATCGGTGCGCAAACTGCTGCGCCTGATCGACTACACGATGGACCCGGGCTGCGCCGCGCAGACGCACCTCGCGCTCGAATGCGTGGGTGCCGCGCCGCTGTTCCTTGCGCGCGGGTTCAGCGTGCGCACACCGGACGCCGATGCCCAGGCGGCCGTCGTCTATGAAACCGCGGAAGACGCGGTGCTGCACCCTGCGCTGAGCCGAATCGCCCTCGCCGCCGACGCGCCCAGCAGCGCCGACGCGCGCGAAGCCGTGCTGCAGGCCGACCTGGGCGGCGTGCTCGCGCCAGGCGCGTGGCTGCTGTTCGAACAAGGCCGCGTGCGCGAATGGGCGCAGGTCGAGAGCTTCGGCATCTCGCCCGGCCTCACCACCGTCACGCTCACCGCACCGCTGTCAGCGCACTACCGTGCCGCAGAAGCCAGCGTGCACGGCAACCGCGTGCTGGCCACGCATGGCGCCTCGCAGCGGGTCGTCCAGCGCGGCACGGGCGCGCCGGGGCAACGGGTGGCGCTCGAACTCGCGCCGCTCACCTGGGTGCAAGACGAGGCCACGCAGCGCCCCGTCTCCACCCTGTCGGTGACAGTGGATGGCATCGCCTGGGTCGAGGTCGAGGACTTCATCGACAGCGACGCCGCCGCGCGGCACCACCGCGTGCTGCGCGACAACGCGGGCTACCTCACCCTGCTCTTCGGCGATGGCGCCAGCGGCGCCGTGCCGGCCGCCGGGACACGCATCGAGGCGCGCTACCGAGTGGGCCTCGGCCTCGCCGGTCTGGCCGCCGCCGACGCCCTCTCGCGATTCGATCCCGTGGCATTCCCCGATGCCACCCAGCACATCACGCGCATGCGCAACCCGCTGCCTGCCACGCATGCGCGCGAACCACAAAGCCTCGCGCAAGCCAAGCTCGCCGGGCCGACCCGGCTGCGGGAACAGGCGCGCGCCGTCGTGCCCAGCGACTTCGAGCGCACGCTTGCCGACGGCGTGCGGGTAAACGGCCAGCCGGTCGCCCCCCTGCAAAGCCATGCGCGCGTGCGGCACACCGGCAGCTGGGACACCGTGGTGGTCAGCGTGGACCTGCCGAGCCGCCGCCCGCTGGCCGAGACACCGGGCTTGCGCGAGGCCTTCGAGCATCTGCTGCGCACCCGCAAGATGGCGGGGGTGGACGTGCGCGTCGAAGACGCCCGCTACGCGGCGCTGCACATCGGCCTGCTCGTCGAGGTGCAGAGCGCGCATTTCGCGCGCGACGTGCGCCAGGCCGTGGAACGCGCCCTGATCGGCGCGCCCGCCGCCGGACGTCCGGCGAACGCGTTCTTCGCCCCCGGTCGCTTCGGCTTCGGCCAGGCGGTGTACCTGTCCGACCTGTACGCGGCCGTCACCGCCGTGCCCGGCGTGGCGTCGGTCGCCGTCACGCGCTTCAAGCGCCTGGGCGACCGCCATCCCGACGACGAAGCCCGCGGGCGCATCGAGATCGGCGCCCTCGAAGTCGCCCGCTGCGACCACGATCCGCACGCGCCCGAATGGGGCGTGATCGCGGTGCGCACCCGCGGCGGCAAGGAAGGCTGAGCCATGAGCACCCCGTTCGATGCCCTCGCCATCACGCAGTCGCCGCGGCCGTACCTCGACCGCATCGACTACTCGCACGACGACCTCGCCACCCTGCGCGAACGCCTGATCGCGCGGCTGCCGCAGGCCCTGCCGGGCTGGAACCCTGCGCTCGCCGACCAGGCCGGCGACTACGGCGTGCTGCTCGCCGAACTCTTCGCGCACATGGCGGCCATCCTGCACGCCTACGCCGACCAGCGGGCCAACGAAAGCTTTCTGCGCACGGCCACGCTCACGCGCTCGCTGATGGACCTGGCCCAGCTCGTCGACTACCGGCTCGGCCAGGGCGCCGCGGCC
Source organism: uncultured Rhizobacter sp. (assembly GCA_964493285.1). Lineage (GTDB taxonomy): Bacteria > Pseudomonadota > Gammaproteobacteria > Burkholderiales > Burkholderiaceae_C > Rhizobacter. The sequence continues at coordinate 18,948 of CAZBOF010000038.1, forward strand.
ACGACTCTGCAGGCCTTCTTCGCCAAGGCCGACAAGCCCGGCCAGCTGCCCGCCGGCTTTCGGCTGCAAGCGCAGCCGGCTGGTGCCATTGCGCCGTTGAGCTACGAAACCGACCAACCCCTTGACGTGCATCCATCGCGCAACCGGATGCGGCTGCATGGCCACAATGTCTCGAACCGGCGTCTGCGGCTGCGGGCCTCCGCCGCCGCGCCGCAAGACACGCGCGTGCGCCTGAGCGCGCTGCACGGCGGGCTCAAGGCCGGCATCCCGATCGTGCTGCATTCGTTCTCGGCCCTCGTCGCCTTGCCGCTGTCGGCCATCACCACCGTCGATGGCGCCACCCAGGTGGCCTGGGCCGCGGGAGAGGCGCCGCACGACGCCGACTTGCCCATCGCCGACCTCAGCCTCTTCGCCCGCCCGCAGCAGTCGGCGCGCCACGCGGCCGCGGAGCGCGCCGACGAGATCACCCTCGGCCACACCGTGGTGCCGGTGCTCAACGCCGGCCTGTTCACGCCGGGGGTCGCCGTGCTCGTGCGCAGCGGCGCCTTCCAGCAAGGCGCCGTGGTGCTCGCCTCGACACCGCGTGCCGGCGAAGCGCCCGCAGGCGATATCACGCTGAACCGCGGCCTGGCCGCTTCGCTGCGGCGTTCCGACACCGAGGTGCTGGCGGGTGCGCTGTGCGGCGAATGGGGCGGCACAGAACGCGCCGGCGCAACGCACATCACGCGCAATCGCAGCGGGCCCGGCAGCGCCGTGGCACTGCACACGGGCGACACCCTGCTGGTCGTCGATGCGGGCGGCATCGAGATCGCCACCGTGGCGCAAACCAGCGCCGATGAGATCTACCTCGCCGCACCGCTCACCCGGGCCTTGCGCCCCACGCGGCATGTCGGCGATGCGGCGCACAAGCTGCGCTACTTCGTGGTCCGCCCGCAGCTGGCGTCGCAAAGCCGCAGCGCTGCACGCGTGATGCGCCTGGGCGATCTGGCGAATGTCTACCAGGGCGGCCAGACCGTGATGCTGCTCGACAAGACCGTCGACGCATTCGACGAAGGCAGCGTGGTCGCGCTCGGCGACGGCGAGCTGTGCAGCGCCCACACCGTCGTCCGCTCGCGCAGCCTGAACAACCGCACCGAACTCACGCTGGCGGGCCTCGCGCCGCGAACGCTGAAGGTGGCCACGCTGCGCATCCACGGCGCCTTCGAGCACCGCATGCGCGTGGCTGGGCACGACCGCAGCGAAGCCACGCTGGCCGCGGGCGCCGCCCAGCTCGAACTGGCCGGCCTTCCGCTCGGCCTGGCGCCGGGCATGACCTTGGTGATCGCGGACGGCCAGCACGCCGAGGGCATGCGCATCACCCAGGTGCGTGGCCTGCGCGACCGCGTGCAGCTCTCGCTGGCGCGCCCGCTCGACCACGCCTACGCGCTGGGCGATGCCGTCGTCTATGGCAACGTGGCGGCCATCACGCAAGGCCAGGGCGGGGCTGAAGAAATCCTCGGCGGCGGTGATCCGGCCGCCGCGCCGCAACGCTTCGAATTGCAGCGCGCGCCGCTGGCCTGGGTGCCCGATCCGGCATCGCCGCGCGGCGCCGCACCGGCCATCGAGGTGTTCGTCAACGGCGAGCGCTGGACGCGTGTGGACACGCTGGCCGACAGCGGCCCGAACGACCGCCACCTCTGCATCGAGGCCGACGACCGCGAGCGCGCCAGCGTGGTGTTCGGCGACGGCGTGCACGGCGCCGCGCCGCCGAGCGGGCGCAACAACATCACGGCCCGCTACCGCACCGGCCACAGCGCGACCGGCAACGTGGCGGCGCAGGCCATCGCCAAGATGCCGCAGCCGGCCGCGTTTCTCGACAAGACATTCAACCCGCTGCCCGCCAGCGGCGGCGCCGACCGCGACGGCCCGGACCTCGCGCGGCAGCAGACGCGCCTGCGCGTGCAGACGCTCGACCGCGCCGTCACCGTGGCCGACCATGCCCACCTGGCGCTCACCTTCAGCGGCGTCGGCAAGGCCATCGCCGCGAGCGGGCGCGAGGGCCGCGGCGCCGCCGCGCGCCCGGTCATCGCCGTCACCTGCGCCTCGCACGGCGGCCATGCGCTGTCCACGCCGCAGAAGGAAGCGCTGCTCGCTTTCCTGTCGGCGCGCTCGGCACAGCCCGATCGCATCCGGCTGCGCGACCACCGGCCCTGGCCGGTGAGCCTGGCCCTGAACGTGACGGTGCGGCCGAACCACCGGCAAGCGGCCGTGCAGCAGGCGCTGCTCGCCGCGTTCAGCCAGAACGGCGACGGCTTCTTCGCCTTCGAACGCCGCAGCTTCGGCGCCGACATCGCGCTCAGCGAGGTGTACGCGGTGGCCGAACGCATCGAGGGCGTGGACCACGTGCTCGCCACGCGCTTCCAAGCCGAGGGCAACGGCGCCAGCGTGGCCGACCGCATCGCCGTGCCGGGCGACGCGCTGGCCACCGGCACCTTGACCCTGCAATTGAACGGAGGCCTCACGTGAGCCTGGATTCCGCGACGCCCACCCGCGAGCAGGTGCTGGCGCAGCTGCTGCAATGGCTGCCCGGCGTGTACCGTGCCCGCGACGCGCGGGCCGATGGCGCTTTGCGCGCCTACCTCGCCCTGTTTGCCGACGAACTGTGGCGGCTGCGCCGCGTGATCGGCCAGGCGCACGCCGACCACTTCATCGACTCGGCACAAGACTGGGCCATCCCCTACCTCGCCGAACTCGTCGGCACCGATGTGCTGTTCACCGGCGAAGCCGCGCAGCAGCGCGAGCTGGCCCGCCTGAACCGCGAAGACGTGAAGAACACGCTGCGCTGGCGGCGGCAGAAGGGCACGCTCGCCGGGCTGCAAGGCATGGCGCACAGCGTGAGCGGCTGGGGCGTACACGCCCAGGAGATGTTCGAACGCACCGCCGCGCACCAGCACCTGTCGCACCTGCGTGCACACGCGGCGCTGGCACTCGACCTGCGCGACGGCGAAGCGGTGGCCCGGGCGCTCTCGCCCTTCAGCCGGGCGGCCGCGCTGGCCGACATCCGACCCCCGGGCCTGCGCGAAGGCTGGCACCAGACGCGGCGGGTCGGCGTCTTCCAGTGGCCGATCGGCGCGCACCCGCTGCGCGGCGCGGTGCCGCACGCGCACGGCGGCGGCCGCTACAGCTTCCATCCCCTGGGACGCGACACCGCACTGCTGGCCGCCTGCCGCAGCGAAGCCGAGCGCGAGCGGGTGATGCAGGCACCCGGCGCGCACGGCGCCGACATCGGCCACCCGCAGGCCACCGACCTGCCGATCCGCACCCGCGACCTGCGTGCGCATGCGCCGGCCTACGTCGGCACCTCGCTCGGGTTCTCGCTGCGCGAAGACGGCATCGACCTGCTGGGCGAAGCCGCCGCCGCACCGCCTTCGGTCGAACCCTGCCTCACGCATGCCGAGCTGTCGCCGGCGCGCGGCCTCCAGCTCGCCGATGCCAGCATCGTGCCCGCCGGCGTGCAATTCCGCGTGGACGCCGTGCGCCTCGGCGCGGTGCTGGTGCTGCTCAACGGCACGCCCACCCCCGTGCCGTACTCGCCGGGCCAGGCCTTCGCGGCGCAATGGCAAACCGTCGACCCGCGCGGTGCACTCGCCATCGACACCGTCACGCCCGACACCGCCTACACGCCGGGCATGGCGCCGTATGAACCCGACCAGGGCGCGCACCATCATGCGGTGCTGCTGCTGCGGCTGAGCAACCTCGGTGGGGCTGCGGCGGCGTTCCCCGCGAACGAGGTGATCGCGCGCAACGCGCAGGGCCTCGCGCTGCAAGCCGCACTGCCGGCCGTGGCGGCGCTGCCACCGGGCGGCGCGATCTTCTTCTACGTCGCCGCCGACGGCAGCACCTACCACGCACGCGGCGACCACCAGAGCGGCCCGCCCGACCGCAACCCCGATGCCTCGGTGTTCGGCGCCTACAGCGCGGCGCATCTTGCTCGCGCCAGCGAAGGCCCGCAACGCATCCGGCCCGGCCACCCCTTGGGTGCGGCACGCTGGCGCCGCACCGTCTCGCGCGAGCTCTGCTGCTGGGACCGCCCCCTGGCCCCGCCGCTGCAGCCCGGCGAGGTGGCCATCGATCCGCAGCGTGGCCGCATCGCGTTCCCGGCGGGCGAGGTGCCCACCGGCGAGCTGAGCGTGGACTTCCACTTCGGCCTCACCGCACGCATCGGCGCCGGCCCCTTCGCACGCGGCGAACTGCCCCGCGCAACGGCCACCGTCGCCCGCACGCGCCGCGCCGACTTCGCCAGCGTGCAGGACGCGATCGATGCCTCGCCGGACGGCGGCGCGCTGCCGGTGGTGATCGAAATCCTCGACAGCGCGGTGTACGACGAAGCGCTGTCCATCGCCAACCGGCAGTTCCCCGGCGGCCTGCTGATCCAGTCGTCGGCATTGCAGACACCGGTGCTGCGCCGGCCCGGCGCCGCCCTGCGCCTGATCGACGTCACCGACACCACCGCCCCGGTGCTCGCCCTCGACGGCCTGTGGCTCGCCGGTGGCGACATGCGGCTGCACGACACCGCCATCGACACGCTGCGCCTGCGCACCTGCAGCCTCGACCCCGCCAGCGTCGCGCTGGCGATCGACACCGCGCACAACATCGACGTGCAGCTGCAGCAATGCATCAGCGGGCCGATCGACATCACCGCACCGCAAGGCCGGGTGACGCTGCAAGACAGCGTGGTGCAGCACCCGGGCGCCACCATCGAAGACCCTGCGGCGGCGGTCGCACTGCGCTTTGCGAACGGCGTCGCCGCGCTGGAGAAGAGCACCGTGCTCGGCTCGCTCGAACTGCACGGCGCGCGCCTCTCCAACACGCTGTGCCACGGCGACGTGACGCTGGCCGACGTGGACGCCAGCTGCCTGCGCTATTCGCGGCTGCCCGCCTCGCTGCTGGGCGGCGCCGCCTTCCGCTGCACCCGCGCCACGCCGATCTTCGTCTCGATCACGCACGGCGACGCCGGCTACCTGCACCTGCACCCGAACACCAGCGAAGCGTTGCGGCGCGGCGGCGAGGAAGGCGGCGAGATCGGCGCCATGGCCGGCGCCGGGCTGCCGTGGCGCACGCAGAACACCGCCCGGCGGCTCGATGAGGCACTGCCCGCGGGCATGTCGGCTGTGCAGGTGCGCGTGCTGCCGCGCCCCCGCTTTCGCGGCAACAGCCGCCTGTGACCGTGCCATGAACACCGCTGTCCTTCCCCCCTGCCGCCGCGCCCCGGTGCGGCCACGTGTTGACGATTCACTCACAGACCACCAGCCATGAAAACCGATATCGCCAAAGTGTCGTTCGACGAACTCAAGCACTTCGTCGGCGTGTTCCACCAGATGGGGCGGCTGTCGCTGGAGTCCGATGCCAACGAGCAGAACGAACTCATGCTGCGCATGGTGCAGCGCGTGGCCGGCGACGCCATGCACACCGGCAGCCCCAACCACGGCTTCCGCGTCGACACCCACGTGCTGCTGGACGCCATGGAGTCGCGCCGCGGCTGGACGGCCACGCCCGCCAACACCGCGCTCTTCGTCGACTACTTCAACCACCGCGTGGGCGACGGCAGCCTCGTCTCGGTGGGCGCCACCGCCCTGGCACGGCGGCTCGACGCCCCGCTGGACCTGTCCCGCGCGCGAGAGCTGCTGATCGCGCTGCGCGCCGACGCAGGTGCGCCCTGCGTGTTCTACGTCAGCGACGGCAGCGTGACGCATGCCTACACGATGGCCGACGTGCATGAACAAGACGGCTGGCGCGTGGTGCGCGCCACGCCGGGCGCGTGGACCGCGGGCCTCGCGCCCGAGGCCATCGTCGAGTACGGCTTCACCACCCTGGCGCCCGCCACGCGCTACGCGTTCGACTTCATCAAGGCCGACCTCCCCCTGCACACCGTGCTCGTGCGCCCCGAACGGGCCGACACCTACGCCGCAGTTCCCGCCACCGCCACGCTGGCCGCCGACGACGACCGCCGCCTGTGGGGCAGCCCGTCGCTGCACGTCAGCGGGGCCACGCAACTCGCCGCCACCCTGCCAGCGCCCCACGACCTGTCACGCGCCCGCGAACTGCGTGTGGCGGTGCAGTCCACGCCCGCGGCCGCCGCCCTCACCCTCACGCTGGTCGACGACGCGACACCGCCCGCCACGCTCGCCTTGAGCGGCGCCACCGTCGAAACGCACGGCGCCTGGCGCGTGCTGCGCTTCACGCTGCCGCAGGCGGGCAGCTTCAACTGGGCCGGCGTGACCGCCGTGCGCTACGGCGGGCTGAGCGCCGACGCCAGCTACACCTTCGGGGCCGTGCTGCTCGAAGCCGACCCGGCACGCGACCTCGTCGTGATGGGCGGCGACGGCACCTCCGCCGGCGCGGGGCGCTTCTACGGCGAAGGCCTCGCTGCCACCCGCGAGTCGCACGGCACCTATTTCACGCAGGCCGACCTGCCGCAGGCCGACCCGGCGGCGCTCGCGCCCGTGGCCGAAGGGCGCCGCCGCATCGACTGGGCCTACCTCGATCTCTGGGAACGCCCGATCACCTATGTGGAGCACAGCGCACTGCGCGACGTGGCGCTGGACGGCGACGACACCTGCACCCGCACCCAGCTGGTCGCGCAGGTGCGCCTGCTCAAGGGCGTGGAAGTGCCGTTCGCCGACACCGCGCCGCCGCCGGCCGACGTGTTCGCGCGGCTGCCGCGCTGGGGCCATGGCGTGCTGTCCACGAAAGACAAACCCGCCGCCACGCTGGACCCCTGCGCCGACCCGTGCGAGCCGCTGATCGACGGCCCCTACCTCGGCGAGGAGAACCGCCTGTTCCGCGTCGAGATCCACCGGGCCGGGCAGATCGGCACGCCCGCCGATGCCGGCACCGCGCTGTACAAGTGGTCGCGCCACAACGGCGCGCTCACCACCGCGCTGATCGCCGACGCGCAGGCCGGCGACCACTCGGTGCAGGTCGAGAAGCCCGAGCTGTATGCCGTGGGCGATCTGATCGAGCTGGCCGACGATCTGGTGGACCTCATCACCGGGCCCTGCGAAGACCGCGTGAACCACAGCCGCCACACCCGCGGCGAGCTGCGGCGCATCGTCACCGTGAACCTGCAGACCCGGCGCGTGGGCTGGCAGGACGCCTCGGTGGCCGACCCGGCGCAAGTGCCCTTTCACGCACCGCTGCCGCGCGCGCTGCGGCCTGCCCACCACGCCAAGATCACGCAGTGGGACGGCGTCGGCGCCGTCGTGGCCGGCGACATCGTGCTGGCCGACGGCATCGTGATCGAGTTCGGCGGCAGCCAGCTCGCCGCGGGCGACTACTGGCAGTTCGCCACGCGCACCGCCGACCGAAGCGTCGAACGCCTGATCGAAGCGCCGCCGCGCGGCACGCGCCATGCCTTCTACCCGCTGGCCGCGCTGCACCGTTCGCGCGAGAGCGCAGCCGGTGCCGAGGTGGTGTTCGCCGAAGACCTGCGTCCACGCTTCGCCGCATTGCCCCGCCTCGACGCGAGCCGCATTGCCTACGACCCGGGGGCCGGTGCCGTCGAATCGCCGATTGCCGGCTGGGGCGAGGTGAGCACCGTGCAGGAGGCCATCGACGCGCTGTGCCGCGCCGACCTCAGCGGCGACATGAAGCTGCACAACCGCCTGCTGCACGGCATGGGCGTGATCTGCGGCCTGAAGCTGCGCTGCGCGAAAGACCGCCAGCACCTCATCCTCGGCAAAGGCTACGCGCTGGAGTGCGACGGCACGCTGCTGCACCAGTCGGGCGACGACACCGTGCCCATCGTGAAGATGGCCGAGGCGCAAGGCCTGCTGGACTCCGGCGGCAGCGGCGCGGTCAACCTGTGGGTCGAGCAGACCGCCTCGGGCGTGGCCGTGCACATCGAGGAACACCGCGCGCAAAGCTTCTGGGATTCGGTGCTCGAAGGCTCGCTGCTGAAAGATTTCTGGGAGAAGGGGATCAAGACGCTGATCGACTTCGTCAAGGCCCAGTTCACGCCCCCGCTGGCCACCACGGTGCCGTTGCCCGATTCGCACAAGCGCGTGATCTCGCTGCTGAACCTGATCTGGCAGAAGATCAACCCCGCCACCGGGCCGTATCTGTTCGTGTCGCCCAAGGAGCACGAACTGCTGGAAAAACTCCACGCCGAGCTGCAGGAGCTGCTCGCCAGCAAGGCGTACTGCGCGCTCTTCGACACCCTCACCGTCTTCCCGGCCTACCCGTACCACACGCCGACCGGGCTCGACACGATGTTCGGCGCCTGGCTGCTCCACCGGCAACTCAAGCACGTGCCGCACAGCGACTACATCGTCAGCTACGGCATCGGCAACAAGGTCCAGGTGTTCGACCCGGGGGTGGGAGAAGCCGTGCTGATCGCGAGCTTTCCCGGCGCCAGCAATGTGATCGTGCGCGACGTCGCCTTCGACCCGCGCGGCACCGAGATGACGGTGGTGGCGACGACCACGCACGCGGGCCATACCGACTCGGTGTTCGCCACGGCCACCCTCCACCCCCCCGCGAGTGCCGGCGCCGCACCCACGATCACGTGGGGGCCGTCCACCGTGGTGTGCGACATCGAGTTCACCACGCTCGCCACGCACGACAACCAGACGAACCGGCTGTTCGCCATCGGCCGCAGCCCGAACGCCGCACGGCAGGGCCTGTACCGCTTCACGCTGCCGACCATTCCCCTCGCCCCCGCGCCGGTGGTCACCTTCAACGCCACCGGCCTGTTCGCGATCGACACCGACGGCGTGAACGCCGTGGCCACCGCCCACCCCAACCCCGCGGTGCTCGACGGCTCGTTCACCGGGCTGCGCCGCATCAACCTCAACACGCTGGCCACGTCGACCCCCGCGGCATTCAGTGCGATGGGCGCCACGATGGGCAACGACCTCGTGATCGCCAACGGGCTGGTGTACCTCACGGGGAACAACATCGCCGGTCCGGCACTGTTCCGGTTCCGGCTCAACCCGGAATCGGCGCTGGGGGCCACCGCACTCGGGGCCAGCTCGGTGTGGCGCCTGTGCCTCGTGCCCAGCCGCAATGCCCTGCTGGTGGTGGACACCGACCAGTGCCGCGCCCGCGTGTTCAACACCTCCACCAACACGATGGCACCCAACCTGCGCATCCCGCTGCAGATCTTCCCGGTCTCGATGGTGGCGAGACCCGACCAGCGCCTGGTCTACGCACTCAACATGGTCTCCAACACCGTCAGCGCCATCAACCTGGGCATGCTGCTGAGCAGCCCGCCCACCTTCATGGCCGAGCCACCCACCAGCCTCGCGGCCTACCGCCAGCAGATGCTCCAGGCCTACACCGACCTCGCCGGCGTGCTGCTCCAGTACCTCAAGGACACCTGGACCGACCTCTTCCTCGTGGAGTGCCCCACCTGCGGCAAGGAAGACCGCGTGTACCTCGGCACCATCCACATCGAGAAAGCGCGCGTCTTCAAGATCTGCAACTTCAGCAAGCGCCACTACGCCAAGTCGTTCCGCACCTGGAGCTACTGGCTCTCGGCGGTGCCGGCGCTGTCGGTGGCGAAGAAGCTCTTCGCGCGTTTCGCCTGCTCCACGCTGGTGCCCTGACGCCGCAACCGCCCACAAGGAAACCGCACCATGGTCACCCGAATCAAGATCGACCGCGAGTACATCATCCAGGGCGTCGTGATCGACCGCGCCACGCAAGAGGGCGTGCGCGGCGCGCTCGTCGAAGCCTGGGACCGCGACACCCGCTACCACGACATGCTCGGCCAGGTGGTCACCGGCGAAGACGGCCAGTTCACCATCGGCTTCGACACCGACTACTTCGGCGACTACGCGCCCGACCGCGCCCCCGACGTCTTCTACAAGGTCTTCCTCGACCAGGTGGAGGTGCTCAACACCTACGAGACCCCGCAGCGCAACCTGCCGAAAGGGCTGACCCGCGTCACGCTCGACATCGAACTCGCCCAGTTCGTGCCCAGCGGGCGCGACCGGGTCACCTCCCTGCAAGCGCTCAAGCTCATCGACTGGTGGCAGGCGAGCGACTTCCGCGGCGCCTACAACCAGGCACGCGACAAGGGCCGAACGCTCGGCAAACTCTCCACCGGCTCGCTCGGCAAGGTGCTGGAGGATTTCGACCTGCGCCCCATCCAGCCCAAGAGCACCCGCGAGCGCGAGATCATCGACCAATCGCCCGAAGCCGCACGCGCCGCGCTGTCGCAGCAGCAGGTGGAAGTGACGAAGGTCCAGCCGGTCAGCGAGCTGGGCACCCGCGCCGGCCTGCGCCTGATCGCCGACTATCCGCTGCGCCTGCGCGCAGGGGACCGCGTGACGCTCTATGAAGAGAACGGCGTCGTCAAGTACTACACCCGCGACCCCGTTCCCAAGGCGGCGGTCGAGGGCGACACCGTGATGCGGCTCGACAGCGAACTGCAAGGCGTGCGCACCCGCGTGGCCGACATGGACACGCTGCGCGCGGAAGTGGAAACCGTGAAGGCCGCCCATGCCGACGGGGCCGCACGCGCCGCCGAGGAGGCCGCGCAGGTACAGGCCCAGGTGCGCGAGACGGCGCGCCTTCAGCAGCAGCTCGACACCGTGCTGCAAGCCAATGCGGAGAAAGACGTGCAGCTCGCCAAGCTGCGCGACGATCTGCAACGGGTCACGAAAGCGCAGGACACCTTGTCCACGCGCATTCCGCTCGATCGGCTGACGGCGCTGGAGCAGCAGATCAAGCGCCTCTCGCCGGGCACGCCGGTGTCGCGCAAGACCCCCGTGGCCAAGAAGGCGGCCACGCCGGCGAAGAAAACCGCCGCCACACCCGCCGCGAAAAAAGTGGCCCGCCCCGCGGCCAAAGCGGCTGCGAAGAAAGCGCCCGCCAAGAAGACCGGACGCTGACTCCCCCGCCACCGCGGCGCCGGCCATGACCCAGCGCGAACCCTCCCGCCCC
>CAZBOF010000039.1:0-17526 GCA_964493285.1 uncultured Rhizobacter sp.
GAACGGCAGCTTCCCAAGCTTCATACGAGGGTTCGATTCCCTTCACCCGCTCCATCAAGTCCATTTGCGTGCGCTGCAGGCCTGACTTCGACGTTCCGGGGCAGATCCAGCGGCTTCGCCAGGCATTCGGCGGCACGTATGGCGCCTGCGTTCGCACGCACCGCGCCGGCAAGGCCTTTGCGTCAGAAGCTTGATCCCTCGCTGAGCGTCATCGCACCTGCTCAACCGTCACCGGCCTCGCTCGTGCGGATGCGTTCCTTGCGCGCTTGCTGAACCATGGCCGCGTCGACCTTGTCCCGGGTCCATCCGGGCGCGACGAGTTCGATGAACTCGTAGGCGAAGCCGCGCAGGTAGCGGTAGGGGTCGATGAGGAGCTTCAGGTGGCTGTCGCCGAACAGGTGGGTGGCGTCGATGGCGCGCAGGCTCCGGTCGCGCGCTGGTTCGTAGGCGGTCGTGGGCAGCACCGCGATGCCCAGGCCTTTCTCCACGTAAGCCTTGATCACGGTTGCGTCTCCCGCGTGCATCGCCACGTCGAGCTGGATGCCGCGTGACTGGAACGCGCGGCGGATCGCCCAGTCCATGGCGGAGGAAGGATCGACCACGACCATGGGGTACATGGCGATGTCCTCGAGTGTCGGCCTGGGAATGCGCAGCAAGGGATGCCGCGCCGGCATGATCACGCTGCGGGGCACCGGCCGGCAGGTGATCTGCAGCAGCCCCATGGGCTGAGTCGGCGGCTCGATGGTGACGCCGATGTCGGCTTCGCCGGAGACGACCAGGTCGTTCACCTTGCCGGGCGTGCCTTGCAGCAGGTCTACCCGCACGTCGGGATGGCTCTTCTTGAACTGCGAGATCACATCCAGCAGCAGGTAGCGTGCGTGCACGTGCAGCATCGCGAGCGTGAGGTGCCCGCTCTGGGCCTCGACGAATTCATCGCCCATCTGCCGCAAGCTGTTGGCGTCCTTGAGGATGCGGCGGGCAACCTCGAGCACCTGGGCGCCGCGCGTGCTGACGTCGACGATGCGCCCCTTGCGCCGCACGAATACGCTGGTGTTGAGTTCCTCTTCCAGCATGCCGATCTGCTTGCTGATGCCGGGCTGGGAGGTGTGCAACAACTCGGCGGCGCGCGAGATGTTGAATCCGTAGTCGGCGATGGCGCAGAGGTATCGCAGTTGTTGCAAGGTCATGAGCCGATTCTGCCCAAGGCCAGCCCATAGCGGGCAGCGATAGGCCCGAAACCGATTGTTCTTGGCATGTTGCGCCGCACCCGACCTAAAGTCGCGCCGCCATGACATTGAAGTTCTATTTCGACCTCGCCAGCCCCTATGCCTATCTGGGTGTGGCGCAGGTGCGCGCGCTCGTGTTTCCGCAGGACTGCACCGTCGCCTACTGCCCCGTGGAGACGGAGGAGATCAAGCGCGCGGCGGGCAACATCGGCCCGGCATTGCGCGATCTGCCGTCGAAGAAGAATTACGTGATGCGTGACGCGGCCCGCTGGGCCAGGCGCCTGGGCGTTGCCTTTACCGAGCCGGCGGGCTGGGATGCGGCGAGGCTGAACCGCGGCACCTTCATGGCAACGGATCGCGGCATGGCGGCGCGCTATCTCGACGTTGCCGGGCGGCACATCTGGGGCCAAGGCGGCGACCCGGCCAGCGAAGGCTTGATCGCGGCAGTCGCGACCGAGCTGGGCTGGCCACCCGGCGAGCTGCTCTCGTACACCGTCTCGCCCGAGGCGATGCGGCGCCAGAGCGAAACGCTGGACGACGCGCACGCCACGGGCGTTTTCGGCGTGCCCACCACGGTCTGGGATGGCCGGCTGTGGTGGGGCAACGACAGGCTCGCATTCGTCCAGGAGGCCTTGCGCAATGGCTGACATCGTGGGTGCGTTCTGCCTGCCGCACGACCCTTTCATCACTGCGTTCACCGAGCGCGCCGAGCCCGGGCAGGCCGCGCGGATCTTCTCGGCATTCGAGCAGGTGCGCCAGCAGATCGCACTGCGCGGCGCCGACACGGTGCTCGTGATCGGGGACGACCACTATGCGCTGTTCGGTCCGCAATGCCAGCCGCAGATGCTGATCGCCACGGGCGACCTGGAGGGGCCGCTGGAGCCTTGGCTGCGCATCCCGCATCGTGCCGTCGAGAACAACAAGCCGCTGGCATCGCACATCCTGCGCGTGGCGCTGGACGCCGATTTCGATCTGGCCGTGTCGACCTCGCTGGTGCTCGACCACTCCGTGATGGTGCCGGTGCACCTGTGCGTGCCCCACGGGGCGCGTGTCGTGCCGCTGTACGTCGCCTCCGGCGTGGAGCCGCTCATCAGCTGGCGGCGCTGCAAGGCCCTGGGCGCCCTGCTGAGAACGGCCATCGATGCATTCCCGCCCGACGAGCGCGTGGTCATCCTGGGTACCGGCGGCATCAGCCACTGGGTCGGCACGGCCGAAATGGGCCGGGTCAACGCGGAGTTCGACCGCATGGTGCTGGCGCTGGTGGAGCGTGGCGACACCGATGCGGTCGCCGCTTTGTCCGACGAGCAGATCATGCGCGAGGGCGGCAACGGCGCGTTCGAGCTGCGCAACTGGATGGTCGCGATGGGCGCCATGCCCGGCTGCCGGGGCCGGCTGATCGCGTACGAGGCGATGCCGCAGTGGGTGACCGGCCTGGGGCTGGTCGAACTGGAGATGCCGGCATGAGCGCGCCCGTCGTCGCCACCACGATCGGCGATCCCTGCGGCATCGGGCCGGAGGTCGTGGTCAAGGCGCTGGCGCAGGGGGCCGGCGTTGGCCGCCATCTCCTCGTCGGCGATGCGCGCGTGGTTCGCGATGCGATCCGGCTCACGGGTGCGTCGCTGGACGTGAACGCCATCCGCGACGGCAAGGACGCACGCTACGCGCCGGGCTGCATCGACGTGCTGGACCCCGGCACGCTGGACATGGCCGATGTCACCGTGGGCCGGTTGTCCGCGGGCTGCGGCCGCGCGGTGTGCGAGTGGTGGGACATCGCGACGGGCCTGGCGCGTGACGGCCGCGTGGCTGCCGTCGTGAAGGCCCCCGTGAACAGCGAAGCCATCAAGCTGGGTGGCGCCAGGCCGCAAGCGGGTCCGCAACCGGGCAAGACCTTCCTGTTCCTGATCACCGGGCCGCTGCGCGTCATCCACCTGACCGACCACATTCCGCTGCGCGAGGTCTTTGCCCAGCTGAGCGAAAAAGCCGTGCTGGACCTGATCCGCCTCGCGCACGACTCGTTGCGCGCTTGGGGGATTCCCGCGCCGCGCATCGGCGTTGCCGGCATCAATCCCCACGCGCTCGGTGACGAGGAGGAGCGGCAGATCGCGCCGGCCGTGCGGGCTGCGCGTGAACTGGGCATTGACGCGCGGGGGCCCGTTCCGCCCGACAGCCTGTTCCGCCTGTGCACCGAAGGCCACTACGACTGCGTCATCGCGCACTATCACGACCAGGGACACATCGCCATCAAGACATGGCGCTTCGAGGGCAACTGCGCCTTGATTCTGGGCGAGCCTTACCTGGGTCTGTCGGTGGCGCATGGCACGGCCTTCGACATCGCAGGCAAGGGCATCGCCGACCCCGCAAGCATCGCGCAAGCCATGCGCACGGCCGCGGCGCTCGCCGCCGGCCAAGGATTTCCCCAGGACTGACAGCAAAGAGGAGACAAATGAAACACTTCACACGACGCGCGGCACTCGCGGCCTGCGCACTGCTGATCTCCGGCGCCGCCAGCGCCCAGGCCTGGCCGACCAAGCCCGTCAAGCTGGTGGTGCCGTTCGCGGCCGGCGGCGCGCCGGACGTCGTGGCACGCAACATCGCCATGCGGCTGGGCGAGAGGCTTGGCCAGACGGTGATCGTGGAAAACAAGCTGGGTGCAGGCGGCAACATCGCTTATGAATCGGTGGCGCTCAGTCCCGCGGACGGCTACACCCTGGTGCTGGCCACGACGGGCATCGCCACCAACATGAGCCTGTTCAAGAAGCTGCGTTATGACACGCTGAAGGATTTCGCCCCGGTGACGCTGGTCTCCACCGGCCCCCACGTGCTGGTCGTCAACCCGAAGGTGTCGGCTACCAACGTGAAGGAGCTGATTGCCTTGGGCAAGGCCGGGCCGCACGCCCTGAGCTACGGTTCGGCCGGCAACGGCACCATCTTGCATCTGGCGGGCGAGCTGTTCACCTTGAAGACCGGCGTGCAGCTGCAGCACGTGCCTTACCGCGGTGCCGCGCTGGCGCAGACCGACCTGGTCGGGGGCAACATCAACCTGATGTTCAGCGACATCACCTCTGCGCTGCCGCACATCAACACCCACAACCTGCGTGCGCTGGGCGTCACGGGCGCGCAGCGCACGCCCTCGTTGCCGGACGTGCCCACGCTGGCCGAAAGCGGCGTACCGGGTTACGAGATCGAAGCGTGGTTCGGCATCCTCGCGCCGGCCGGGACGCCGTCTGCCATCGTCGAGCGCCTCAACCGCGAACTGCGCGCCGTGTTCGCGATGCCGGAAATGCAGCAGCGCATGGCGGCGCTGGCGCAGAACCTGGTGGGCAATTCGCCGGCCGAGTTCAGCGCCTTTCTGAAAGACGAAGTCGTGAAGATGGGCGAGATCGTCAAGGCTGCCGGCCTGACGCAGGATTGACGAGCGACATGGCGACACCTTCCGTATTGCATTTCATCGGCGGCGCGATGGCCGCATCGGCCGATGGCAAGGCCTTCGACAAGCGCTCGCCGCTGGACGGCCGCGTGCTCTATGGCGTTGCGCAGGCGGGTGCGGCCGAGGTCGATGCCGCGGTACGCGCCGCGCGCGCCGCGCAGCAAGGCGACTGGGGCCGGATGTCCAACGCCCAGCGCGCCGAGCTGCTGGCCAAGGTCGCCGATGGCATCGACCGGCGCATGGACGAATTCGTCGCCGCCGAATCGGCCGACACCGGCAAGCCTGAATCGCTTGCGCGCCAGATGGACATCCCGCGCAGCGGCGCCAACTTCCGCAGCGCAGTGCAGATGTTCGCCAATGTGCCAGGCGAGGTGTTCCAGACGCCGACCCCGGACGGCACCGGCGCGATCAACTACAGCGTGCGCTCGCCGGTGGGCGTGGTGGCGGTGATCTCGCCGTGGAACGTGCCGCTGCTGCTGATGTCCTCGCATGTCGCGCCGGCTTTGGCCTGCGGCAACGCGGTGGTGGTCAAGCCTTCCGAAGAAACGCCGCGAACGGCGACGCTCCTGGGCGAGGTGATGAACGAAGCCGGCATTCCGGCCGGCGTCTACAACGTCGTGCATGGCCATGGCGCGGGCGCCGCGGGCGAATTCCTCACCTGCCATCCGGGCGTCAATGCCATCGCCTTCACCGGCGAAACCGGCACCGGCGAAGCCATCATGAAAGCCGCGGCCGTCGGCGCGCGCCCGGTGTCGCTGGAGATGGGCGGCAAGTCGCCGGCCATCGTGTTCGCGGACTGCGATTTCGACGCGGCGGTGGCCACTACGCTGCGTTCGGCCTTCCTCAACTGCGGGCAGATCTGCCTGGCCACCGAGCGCATCTACGTCGAACGGCCGATCTTCGAGCGCTTCGTGCAGGCCCTGAAGGACGGGGCGATGCGCCTGCGCCCGGGCCGTCCCGAGGATCCCGCGACCGGCATCGGCCCGCTGATCTCGCGCGAGCATCGCGACAAGGTGCTGTCCTACTACGCACTGGCCAAGAGCGAGGGCGCGACCATCGTCTGCGGCGGGGGAATTCCAGACATGCCGGGCCCGCTCGCCCAGGGCAACTGGATCGAACCGACGATCTGGACCGGGCTTGCCGAATCGTCGCCCGTCATCAAGGAAGAGATCTTCGGGCCGTGCTGCCACATCGCGCCCTTCGACACCGAGGCGCAGGCGGTGGCCCTGGCCAACGACACCTCCTATGGCCTGTGCGCTGTCGTCTGGACCACGCAGCTCGCGCGCGCGCACCGCGTCGCGGCCCGCCTGCGGGTGGGTGTGGCCTGGGTCAACAGCTGGCTGTTGCGCGACATCCGCACGCCGTTCGGCGGTGCGGGCCATTCCGGGCTGGGCCGCGAGGGGGGCGTTCATTCGCTGGCGCTTTTCACCGAACTCACGAACATCTGCATCAAACTCTGAACGCACCGCGCATGAACACGCACGCAATGCACGGGCTGGTCGATGACCGCGTCGATGAAGGCCGCTTCTCGGTGTCGCGCAGCATCTTCACCGGCCAGCCGCTCTTCGACGCCGAGATGAAGCGCATCTTCGAAGGCGGCTGGGTCTACCTCGCGCACGAAAGCCAGCTCGCCGGCCTCCATGACTACATGACGGTGCGCGTGGGCACGCGGTCGGTGATCGTTTCACGCGGTGCCGATGGCCGGGTGCGCGCCTTCCTCAACGCCTGTCCCCACCGCGGCGGCGCGCTGTGCAGGAGCGAGTCGGGCTCGCGCAAAGTCATGGTCTGCCCCTACCACGGCTGGAGCTTCGACAGTTCGGGCAGGAACGTGCTCATCAAGGGTCGCGAGACCGGTGGCTATTCGGCGGCCTTCGACGCGCGGTCGCACGACTTGAGAGCCCTGCCGCAGGTGGCCTCCTACCGCGGCTTCATCTTCGGCAGCCTGGCGGCGGACGTGGGCAGCCTGCCCGATCATCTCGGCGCGGCCGCGGGCTTCATCGACCTGCTGGTGGATCAGTCGCCGGATGGCATCGAGGTGATCGGGGGCCGCGCGGCGTACCGCTATCGCGGAAACTGGAAGCTGCAGGTGGAGAACGGCGTCGACGGATACCACTTCACCACGGTCCATCACAACTACGTGCGCCTGCTGCAGCAGCGCGGCTCCCGCGCGCTGCAAAGCGGCGTGGACGAGCAGCTTCGCACCGGCTTCGACCCCAAGTCGTTCGGCAAGGAGGCGGGCTGGTACGACCTGGGCCAGGGCCACACATTGTTGTGGCTGGTCAGCACCTCAGCCAAGGAGCGCCCGCTGTGGGAACAGCGTGACGCCATCACGCAGCGCGTGGGCCCGGCGCGGGCCAAGTGGATGATCGAGCGCCAGCGCAACCTGGCGCTGTTTCCCAACGTGCAGCTCATGGACCAGAACTCCACGCAGATCCGCGTGATCGTTCCCTTGGCGCCTGACCTCACCGAGGTGCGCAGCTATTGCTTCGCGCCGCGCGGCGAAAGCGCGCTGGCGCGCGAGCGCCGCATCCGGCAGTTCGAGGATTTCTTCAACGCGAGCGGCTTGGCCACGCCGGACGACCTGACGGTGTTCGAAAGCGTGCAGCAGGGCAGCCAGGCCGGTCCCGAGGTGATGCACGGCTACGACCGCGGGATGCATCGCTTCACCGCCGGCGCCGACGAGGATGCGCGGGCGCTGGGCATCGCACCGGCGGCCAGCGGAAACGACGTGCAGGACGAGGTGCTGTACCACGGCTTCTATCGCCAGTGGGTCGCCTGCATGGAGGGCGGCGAATGAAGCGGCTGGAGCGCAAAGACCTGGACGCGGTCGAAGACCTGCTGTACCGCGAGGCCGCCCACCTGGATGCCAGGCGCTGGGACGATTGGCTGGCGCTGTTCACCGACGACTGCGAATACTGGCTGCCCGCTTGGAACGGCGAGGACGAGTTGACCAGCGACCCGTCCCGCCAGGTTTCGCTGATTTACTACAACCGGCGCACGCGGCTGGAGGAGCGGGTCTCGCGCATCCGCTCCGGCATGTCCGCCGCCTCGACGCCGCTGCCGCGCACGCAGCACGTGGTGAGCAACATCCAGGCCCAGGCGGGCGACGGTGATGCGCTCGCGGCGCAGGCCTGCTGGCAGTCGAACGCCTATCTCTTTCAGGCGACCGAGACCCTCTACGGCCGCTACGAGTACATGCTGGTGCGTGCCGACGGGCAGCTGCGCATCCGCCGCAAGAAGATCGTGCTGATCAATGACGTCATCAACACCGTCCTGGACATCTACCACATCTGAGCCATGGACTCGGCACAGCCCCGCATCATCTTCTACCTGGACTTCATCAGCCCATTCGCCTATTTGGCGAATTCGCGGCTGCCCGACGTCGCCCGACGCCGCGGCGCGCGCATCGACTACGTGCCGATGGACGTGATGCATGCCAAGCTGGCCGGGGGGAACTTCGCCCCGTCCACCCGCGTCTTGCCGGCCAAGGCCGCTTTCATCCGGCGCGATCGCCTGGAGTGGGCACGCCGCTATGGGCTGCCGATGAACGATCCCAAGGCCTTCCGTGCGCCGCGGCTGAACGCGGGCCTGCTGCTGGCGGGCGACCGCGGCGTGGCGCGTGAGTACGCGGACGCGGCCTTCCACCGTGTCTGGGGCCTGGGCGGCGATCCGGACGATCCGGCGCTGCTGGCCGAGGTCTGCACCGCGCTGGCATGGGACGTGCGCGAGTTCATCGCGCATGTGGAATCGCCCCAGGGCCGCGAGCGCTATGCGCTCGTGCAGAAGAAGGCCTGGGCCGAAGGTGTGTTCGGCGTGCCCATGATGGTGGTGGGCCGCGAGATGTTCTGGGGCAATGACCGGCTGGACTTCCTCGAGGAATGCCTGTGCGCCGGCTGACGAAAGGGAAAAGAGAATGGCCGCGAAACGCAAACCCATGACGCTGGACGAAGTCCAGGGCGCGTGGTTCATCATGCCCACGCCGGCGAAGGCGGGCGCCGAAGACTGGCGTGCCCGTGACACGGTGGACCTGGACGAGACCGCACGCGTGGTCGATGCCTTGATCGACGCCGGGGCCGACGCCGTCATGAGCCTGGGCACGCTGGGCGAATGCGCCACCCTGACCTGGGACGAGAAGAAGGCCTTCATCGGCACCGCGGTCGAGGCCGCGCGCGGGCGCGTGCCGGTGTTCGTCGGCACCACCACGCTCAATACGCGCGACACCATCGAGCAGACCCTGCACGCGCAGGCGGCGGGCGCTTCCGGCACCATGCTGGGGCTGCCCATGTGGTGCCCGGTCAGCGTGCCGACGGCAGTGCAGTTCTACCGCGACGTCGCGCAGGCCTGTCCGGAGATGTCGATCTGCGTCTATGCCAATGCCGAGGCCTTCCGCTTCGACTACCCCGCCGCGTTCTGGGCCCAGGTATCGGAGATTCCCCAGATCGTCTGTGCCAAGTACCTCGGCATCGGCACGCTGCTGCGCGACATCAATGCCAGCCGGCGCCGCATCCGCTTCCTGCCGATCAACAACGACTACTACGGCGCTGCGCGCATGGAGCCGGATTTTTGCACCGCGTTCTGGACCGGCGGCGGCGTCTGCGGGCCCGAACTGGTGACGGCGCTGCGCGACGAGGTCCGTCTGGCCCGAACCCATGGCGACTGGTCGCGTGCGCGCCGGCTGTCAGACGCGGCCGGCGCCGCTTCGGCCCTGTTCATGCCGCCCGGCGGCTTTGCCGAATTCGCGCGCTACAACATCGGCCTGGAAAAGGCGCGCGCCAACGCAGGCGGCTGGATGAAGGCCGGCCCGTGCCGTCCGCCCTACCACCTGGTCCCCGAGCCGCTGCTCGAAGGTGCGCGCAAATCCGGCCAGCGCTGGGCCGAGCTGGCTGCCAGCGTGCGCGCGGGAACTTTCTTCCCATGAACCCGCACGTCGTCGAAAAGGTGCTGTGGGATCTGGTCAACGCGCCGGCCGGCGCACCTGCGCTGCGCGATGCACCCGGCCAGTACCTCGCGCCATACCGTTTGGGCGAGCCGGAGCGGCGGGTGCTCGCACCCATGGACCCGCGTGCGCTGATCGACGCCGGCGTCAACCCCATGCTCGTGATGCGCGCGTGGCAGATGGTGCATGGCCGCGACCAGCTGCCGCGCTACATCGCGCAGCTCAACGGCACGGAGGACGCCGCCAAGCGGCTTGCATGATCCGCGTGCGGCCTCCGGTCGAGGGCAACCGGAGGCGATCTTTCAAGCCAAGTCGATCACCCTCCCGGCTTCATCGTGCCCCTGCGCGCGGTACTGGCCGATGTGCTCCAGCAGGGCGCGATCCGACACCGAGTACAGCACCGCATCCGTCTTGGCGGCGTTGCGGTGCCGGCGCCACAGGAAGTTGGGCACCACGAAGATGTCGTTCTCGTCCCACTGGAAGGTGCGGCCGGCGACTTCGGTTTCGCCCTGCCCCTCGAGGACGACGTACACCACGCTCGAGGTCTCCCGCTTGAACAGGGTCTGTTCGCCCGGCCGCAGCAGCTGTGCGCCGTAGTCCATCGTCGGGAACACCGGCTGGCCGGTGAGCGGGTTGGTGAAGCGCAGCGCCACGCCTTCATGCGGGTCGCCGGCCTGGGACTTCAAGCCCGCCAGCGTGTCGCGGATGTCCGTGCCCCTGTAGTGGATGAGCGGGCTGGTGCGCATGCCGATGCCGGGGACGGCGGCGCCGAACGTCGGGACCATGCCGCCTGATCCGTACAGGCTGTGCGAGTGGCCGTTGCCGAAACGGGTGGCCTGCGTGCGGCCATTGGCAGCCTTCTCGCCTGCAAAGCCTTCGTCGAGCCAGATGCAGTCGAGGAACTCGAGCAGCGGCCAGTCCAGCACATCCATCCACACAACCGGCTGTGCGCCGTCGTTGCCATGGTCATGCCAGGTGCCGTGAGGCGTGAGGATCAAGTCTCCGCGCGCGGCTTCGCAGCGTTCGCCCTCGACGAGGGTGTAGCCGCCATTGCGCGAGAGGATGGTCCGGCTGGCGTTGGGCGAATGCATGTGCACCGGGGCGCAGTCTCCCGGGTTGTAGATGGACACCGCGCAGCGGATCGAGCTGGCGACCTGCAGCCTGCCATGGAGCCCCGGATTGGTCAGCAGGAACTGCTGCCGGTCCACGAAGGCAATGGGCGAGATGGCCGATTCGGCGGCCACTTTGGAAATGCGGTCCAGGTAGGGCGCGATCTCGGTCCATCGCCAGTGATGAGGCAGTGCCTTCATCTGGCCGCCGGCGACCCGGCCCTGCGCCATCTGGCCGGCGGCGCCGAGCGCGGTTTCCTTGAACCAGGCTTTTTGCGCCGGAGAGTTGGCCTGCGTGCGCAGCCAGATGTGCAGCGAGGCGGCCTGCGCGTTCATGCGCTCCATCGCTTCGATGGCGCTCTGTCCATGCTCGCCGAGCTTGGCGGCCAGGGGGGTGGCCTGTGTTGCCATGGTCATGCGGGGTCTCCTTGGGTGGGTGAGGGGGCCGACTCTGCGTGGACGGTGTTGCGCAGCGTGCCGACGCCCGACACCTCGACTTCCACCACGTCACCTACCCGGAGCCAGCGTGGCGGGTCCATCTTGGACCCGGTGCCCGCCGGGGTGCCGGTGACGATCACATCGCCGGGCTCCAGCGTCGTGAAGGTGGAGATGTATTCGATCAGCCGCGTGAACGGCGCGATGAGATGGGCCGTCGTGTCGCTCTGGACCGTCCGGCCGTTGACGCGGGTGGTGATCTGCATGGCGTGCGGATCGCCCACTTCGTCGGGCGTCGCCATCCAGGGGCCGAAGCCGCCCGACGCGTCCCAGTTCTTGCCGGCGGTGACGTTGTAGACCCCGTGCTTCATCCAGTCGCGGATGGATGCTTCGTTGAAGCAGGCGTAGCCCGCCACGTGGGCGAGCGCGTCTTGTGCGGCGATGCGTCGCCCACCCTGGCCGATGATGAGGGCGATCTCGCCTTCGTAGTCGAGCTGCTCCGATTCGGGCGGCAGCATCAGCGCCTGCAGGTGGCCGACCTGCGCGGTACGCGCCCGCATGAACAGGCTCGGAAACTTGGGTTCTTCGGCCTGCTTGAATTCCTGTGGCCGGCCGCGGTAGTTGACGCCCACGCAGATGATCTTGCCCGGGTTCACCACCGGCGGCAGCAGCGTCACCTGCGCGAGTGAGCGGCCCGGCGACGCGAACTCCAGCCCGCGCACCCGGTCCAGCCCGCGCTGGCGCAGCAAATCCACCAGGGTGGGCGCGTTGGCCAGGCGGCTGGTCAGGTCGTGCACGCGGTCTTGCACGACCACGCCGTAGCGTGCCTGGCCGTCGATGAGGTAGCTGGCAATCTTCATGGCGTCCTTGTGTTGCTTCCGGCCTTCTGCTCCGTGCTGCTCAATCTTTCGGCGCCGGCGAGCCGATTTCCAGCGGCCGCAGGACACGGCCTGCCAGCCACGCGTCCAGGTTCTCCACGATCTGGCCGAAGGACCTGCGGTAGTTTTCTTCCACCACATAGCCAATGTGCGGCGTCAGCAGCGCGTTGGGCAGGCCGCGCAGCGGGTGGGCGGCGGGCAGCGGTTCATCTTCGAACACGTCGAGGGCCGCGCCGCGGATGCGCCGCGTGCGCAATGCTTCGGCCAGCGCCTGCTCGTCGACCACGCCGCCGCGTGCGGTGTTGACCAGCCATGCGCCCGGTTTCATCATCGACAGCGCCGCAGGCCCGATCAGGCCGCGCGTCTGGCCTGTCAGCGGCACATGCAGGCTGAGCACGTCTGCCTGGCGGAGAAGATCTTCGAATGGCACGCTCCGGGCGCCGCAGGCGGCGGCTTTCTCAGGTGTCAGGTTGCGTGACCAGGCCAGGACGCTCATGCCGAAAGCCGTGCCGATGCGTGCCACCTCGGCACCGATGCGCCCCAGGCCGATCACCCCCAGCGTCTTGCCGCGCAGCCCCGTGCCCACGGTGGTTTGCCAGCCGCCCGCCGCGACCGCGTTCGCCTCGCCGACCAGGTGGCGCGCCTGCGCCAGGATCAGCGCCCAGGTGAGTTCCGCGGTCGGGTAGCCCAGCGTCTCGGTGCCGCACACCTGCACGCCTGCTTCCCGCGCGGCGGCCAGGTCGATGGCCTTGTTGCGCATGCCCGAAGTCGCCACCAGCCGAAGGCGCGGCAAGCATTCGATCAGTGAGCGGCCCACCGGCGTGCGCTCGCGGTTGACGACGATGGCGTCGAACGGCGCCAGCCGAGCGGCCAGCGCGTCTGCGTCCGTCACGTGGTCGCGAAACGAGACGACATGGGCGCGCCCGGCGAGCGTCTCCCACGGTGCCATCTCCAGCGCCACGCCCTGGTAGTCATCGAGAACGGCGATCTGTTTCACGGGCGATCCTGCGGCGGGTTGGTGAGGTCAATATATCTCCATATGGAGATATATGCAACCGCTTCCCACGGTGCGCGGACTTATAGTCGCCGGCCGTTCCCGGAATCTCTGGAGCCAGCCATGCCCCGCGCGAAACCGAATCCGTCCGACCGCAGGTCCAGCCTCATGAAGGAATGGGCCAGCCAGCGCCCGGGCGAGAGTCTCTCCCTCCAGTCGGTGCGCACGCAGCTGTTGCTGCTGGGCGCGCACATCTCGCGGGACAACGACCGCGTGGCGCGGCAGTTGGGCGTCACAGGGCCGGAACTGCGCGTCCTTCTGGCGCTGCGCCGGCGCGGTGCGCCCTACCGGTTGCGGCCCGCCGATCTGCTGGACGCGCTTCTGGTGCCTTCCAGCAGCATGGCGCGGCAGCTGGAAAGATTGGAGTCGCAGGGCCTCGTGCGCCGGTGCGCCGACCCTCAAGACGGCCGCGCGAAGCTGGTGGAGCTGGCCGACGGAGGTGTGGCGGCGGCCGACAAGGCCATTTCCAGAATGCTCAAGCAGTCGCCGATTTCGCAGGGCCTGATGGCCATGGATGTGCGGCGGGTCGAAACGCTGGACGCCCTGCTGCAGGAAGTGCTGGCGAATCTGCCGGCCGGTTGAGCACCCCGCTCGCCCGGTGGGCGGGCTGGATGAATGCAGCGCCACGCAAAGGCCACCCGACGGCCACGCAAGAGTCACGCAAAGAAAAGGGGCCCGGGGATTTCTCCCCAGGCCCGCGCGGCTTGGCGTGGCGCCGTGGCCGCTCAGTAGGTCAGGTTCAACTGCAGCACGCTGGTGGTGCCGCTGACCTCGTTGCCGATCACCAGCAAGGGTTTGCCGTTGGGCGAATCGGCGGCGGGAATGAACACCAGGCCTTCGGGGCCGAGGTCGCCGGCCGTGGCCAGGTCGGGCGGATCGGTGACCCATTCGTCGCGGGTGTTGAGGTAATCCGCGCGTGTGGGCGCAACCGGGTTGGTGATGTCGTACACCAGCACGCCGCCCATGCGCTCCAGCCCGATGAACGCGAAGGTCTTGCTGCCGATCTGGCCCAGCGTGATGCCTTCGGGCTCGGGGCCCTTGGCATCGCTGCGGCTGTCCATCGCGTTGCCTTCGTCGTGGCCGGAGTTGAAATAGGTGGCGCAGGGGATGCTGCGGTCCTTGCCCAGCCTGCAGTCGTCGCTGGCGAGAAACCGCTCGATCTCCGCGCCGGAGTCCCACACCAGCGTGCCGTTGGTGTCCCAGATGCTGAAGGAGCGGGCGCCGTAGCTGTAGAGGTTGTCGTACATCAGGCGATTGCCGGTGGGGTCGGGCAGACCTGCGGTGTTGAACATCACCGGCGAGCCATCGGGGTGCGTGCGATAGCCCAGGGTCCAGCTGATGTTGAGGCGGCCCAGCTGGTCATCGTTGCGGCAATCGCGCGGGTTGCCTGCGATGGCGCCGCAGTAGCCGAACGTGTCGGGATTGAGCAGGGCGCCGGCGGCGAGGGCGCGCAATTGCGGCGGCAAGTCGCCCTCCGCGAGGCGGCGGTCGAAGCCGCCGGTGTGCACCAGGTGCTTCACGCGGAATTCTTCGACGAAGCCCTTGCTGGCGTCGCCTGCCCAGTAGTCGGCCTGGCCTTCGCCCCAGGCACGCGCGTCGCCTTCGTTGGCCGTCACCAGGTAGGTCTGGCCTCCCGCGGTGTACGAGGCCATGGCATCGGGCAGGTACATGCCGCGCACGCCGGGCCAGGCGCGGATGTTGATGGTGCTGCCGTCGGTGTCCGAGGCGTCGAGTTCATTGCCGGGCAGCCCGTGGTCTTTGTAGCCCAGCGGCAGGATGTCGGTGACCGTGGCGGTGGCGATGTCGATCTTGGCGAACGCGTTGTTCTCTTGCAGGGTCACCCACGCGGTGGTGCTGTCGGGCGACACCGCGATGTACTCGGGCTCGAAATCTTGCGCCACGCTGGCACCGGGACCATAGATGCGCACGCCGGCGGCGCGCAGGGCATCGGCCTGTGCGTTGAAGGCGGTGAAGCCGGCGGTGCGCACCACCGGGCTGGCGGGGTTGCGCACGTCGATCACGCTCACGCTGCCTTCGGGATCGATCTGGTAGTCATCGCTCGGTTCGCCTTCGTTGGCCACGAGCACGGTGCGGCCATCGGGCGTGAAGGTGACGTTGTCGGGCAGGGCGCCCACGGTCACTTCGCTGATGAGCCCGAGGTCGCTGGCGCGATAGAGCGCCATGCGGCCGGCATCCGTCTTGATCGGCGCCTGGATCGCCACGGCCACGAGGCCGTTGTGCACCGCGACGCTGTTGATCTCGGCGCCGGGCAGCACAGCCGTGGCATCCAGCAGGCCGACCTTCACAGGACGGGCCGGGTCGGTGAGGTCGAGCACGTCCACCGCACCCAGTTGGGCGTTGACCACGAAGAGGCGCTTGCTGGCGGCGTCGAAAGCCGGAATCTCAGCCGCGCTGACACCGAACTGCCCGGTGCCGTAGGCACCGATCTTCTCGAGTTGAAGTCCCGTCGGGTCGGCCACAGGCGGCGGGGCGGGCGTGTCGCTGCCACCGCCGCAGGCGGCCAGCACGGCGGCCATGATCAGCGAAGCGGCGAGAAGGCGCGAGGGTGTGCGGGCGTGCGGTTGGGGCATCTGTGGGTCTCTTTGCAGTCGTGGCGGAAACCCAGGGTTGTAGAGTCGCCCCATGACTTCGCCGTGACGAAGGCGTGACGGCTGTGTGACAGGCGGGCGCGGCGCGGCGTCGAGCCGCTCTTCTTTGAACGAGACGGTTTGCGTGCGCGAGGGCGCTCACCGCCGGCCTGGCCCGTTGAGCGCGCCGGCCACCGCCCGTAGCCGGCGGTGGACGTTGTTGCTTGGCGGCGCGGTAGGATCGGGTCCAGAATTTGATCGCATTCCGTATGCGATCCCAGGAAGCTTCCCATCGCGGAATCGGTGCAGGACGCCGCTGCCCGCTCCGTTCCAGGTTTTTCCGGGCCGCGCGTGCGGCCCTTGTTTGTTCTGGCTGCCCGCATCGGGCCGAGGAGCCCCGGATGGATGACAAATCACTGCGCATCGTCTGGGTTGGCGCAGACGGCACGCCCGAAGAGCAGCGCGCACGCGCCGCGCTGGTGGCGGGCTTGGCCTGGGGCGCCGTCTCGGTCACCGAGGTGGCGCGGATCGCCGACGCAGGCATCGCCGATGCGGTGCTGCTGTGTCTGCCGGGCGTCGGTCACGCGGCGCCCATCCCCTGGGATGGCCTTTCCGTGGCGGGCGCCGATGCGGCCGTCATCGTGTTGGCGGATGCGCTCGATGTCGCCACCCAGAAACGTTTGATCAGCTCGGGCGTCCAGGATGTGGTGCTGCATGCGGATACCGCCTCGCTGCCGCAGCGGGTCCGCCTGGCGGTGCTGCGCCGGCGGGCCGACCTGGACGCGCGCAAGGCGTACGCGACTGATCTGCGCACCGGTTTGCCGAACCGGCAGCAGCTGGTGGAGCACATGAGCCAGTTGCTGGCGCTGCGCGAACGCGAGCCGCGCCCGGTCAGCGTGCTTGCTTTCCGCATCGACGGCCTGCCCGCCGTCGAAGCCGCGCACGGGCACGAGGCGGCGAATGTGGTCCGCCGCAAGCTGGCGGTGCGCTTGCGCGCGGGCGTGCGTGCGAGCGACGTGGTGGCCTCTCTCGGCGCGGATCTCTTTGCGGTGCTGCTGCCGTCGACCGAATCGCCCGCCGATGCGGAGCGCGTGGTCGAAAAGCTTTTGATGTCCTTGCGCCTGCCCCTCACGATCGGAGGTAGCGCTGTGCGGCTGGCCTCGTATGTCGGCGTGGCGCAGTATCCGCAAGATGGCACGCAACCCGACCCGCTGTTGCGCCATGCAACCACTGGCGCCGTTCTCGGTGCCTACGGTGCGCAAGAACCTGCCAACGACTGAAGAGCCCGGGCGTTTTGCACGATGCGGCCGGCGACCGCGCCCCGGGCCCCCCGCAGAGTGGGCGAACGTATAATGGCGGTCTACACAAAAGTTATTGAAAATCAATCACTTACACGAATACCCGCCTGAAAGCGCGTGATGAAAGCTGCCCAGATTCGCGAGACCTTCCTTCGCTTCTTTGAAAGCAAGGGCCACCAGATCGTGGCATCCAGCCCGGTGGTGCCGGGCGACGACCCGACCCTGCTCTTCACCAATGCAGGCATGAACCAGTTCAAGGACGTGTTCCTGGGGTTCGACAAGCGCCCGTACACCCGCGCGACGACGGCGCAGAAATGCATCCGCGCCGGCGGCAAGCACAACGACCTCGAGAACGTCGGCTACACGGCGCGCCACCACACGTTCTTCGAGATGCTGGGCAACTTCAGCTTCGGCGACTACTTCAAGAAAGACGCGATCGCCTACGCGTGGGAACTGCTGACCGAGGTCTACAGGCTGCCGAAGGAAAAGCTGTGGGTCACCGTCTATGCCGAAGACGATGAGGCGTATGACATCTGGCACAAGCAGGTCGGCGTGCCGGCCGAGCGCATCGTGCG
>CAZBOF010000039.1:17536-29817 GCA_964493285.1 uncultured Rhizobacter sp.
CGCGCGCTATGCGTCCGACAATTTCTGGATGATGGGCGACACCGGCCCCTGCGGCCCGTGCACCGAGATCTTCTACGACCACGGGCCCGAGATCGCCGGCGGCCCACCGGGCTCGCCCGAAGAAGACGGCGACCGCTACATCGAGATCTGGAACAACGTGTTCATGCAGTTCAACCGCGATGAAGCGGGCGTGATGCATCCCCTGCCCAAGCCGAGCGTGGACACCGGCATGGGGCTGGAACGCCTGGCCGCGGTGCTTCAGCACGTTCACAGCAACTACGAGATCGACACCTTCGTGAACCTGCTTGCCGCCGCCCGAACGGCGGTGGAAGCCGCGGGAGGGGTGGATGTCGATGCCGAATCCCCGTCGCTGAAGGTGATTGCCGACCACATCCGCGCCTGTGCCTTCACGGTGGTGGACGGTGTCATCCCGAGCAACGCCGGCCGTGGCTACGTGCTTCGCCGCATCACGCGCCGCGCCATCCGGCACGGCTACAAGCTGGGTGCGCGCAAACCGTTCTTCCACACGCTCGTCGCTGCGTTGGCGAGCGAAATGGGCGATGCCTACCCCGAGCTGCGTCAGCAGCAACAGCGCGCGACCGAGGTGCTGAAAGTGGAGGAGGAAGGCTTCTTCCGCACCATCGCCAACGGCATGGAGATCTTGGAGGCCGCGTTGGCCGGCGGGGCCACGACCGTCGACGGCGAAACCGCTTTCAAGCTGCACGACACCTATGGCTTCCCCCTCGATCTCACCGCCGATGTCTGCCGCGAACGCGGGGTGACGGTCGATGAAGCCGGCTTCGATGCTGCGATGAGCCGCCAGCGTGAACAGGCGCGCGCCGCTGGCAAGTTCAAGATGGCCCAGGGGCTTGAGTACTCGGGCGTGAACACCGCATTCCATGGCCATGATCGGCTGACGCACGAGGGCTCGAAAGTCACGGCGGTCTACGTGGATGGCTCGCCGGTGGCGAGCGCGAAGGCCGGTGACGACGCCGTGATCGTGCTCGACCAGACGCCGTTCTACGCTGAAAGCGGAGGCCAGGTGGGCGACACCGGCGAATTGCGCAACCCGACGACACGCGTCCTGGTCGAGGACACGATCAAGGTGCAGGCGGCGGTGTTCGGTCACCATGGGCGCGTGATCGAAGGCGAGGTGAAGGTGGGTGACCTGCTGAATGCCCGCGTCGACGGCGAGCGGCGCGCGAAGACCGTACGCAACCACTCGGCCACGCACTTGATGCACAAGGCCTTGCGGGAGGTGCTTGGTGCCCACGTGCAGCAGAAGGGCTCGCTGGTGAATGACGAGCGCACGCGGTTCGACTTTGCGCACAACGCGCCCATGAGCGACGCCGAGATCGCGCGCGTGGAGCAGATCGTCAATCAGGAAATTCTGGCCAACGCCGCCACCCAGGCGCGCGTGATGGCGATCGACGAAGCGCAGAAAACCGGTGCGGTGATGCTGTTCGGCGAGAAGTACGGGGATGAGGTCCGTGTGCTCGACATCGGCAGCAGCCGCGAGCTGTGCGGCGGCACGCACGTGGCACGAACGGGCGATATCGGCCTGTTCAAGATCGTGTCCGAATCGGGTATTCAAGCGGGTGTGCGCCGTGTCGAGGCGGTGACCGGCGGCAACGCGCTGGCCTATCTCCAATCGCTGGAAGGCGCCATGCACCGCATGGCGGGCGCCTTGAAGGCCGCGCCCGCGGAAGTGCCGGCCCGCCTGAGCCAGGTGTTGGATCAGGTGCGTTCGCTGGAGCGCGAACTGGCCGCGGTGAAGGGCAAGCTGGCGTCGTCGCAAGGCGATGAACTGCTGGCGCAGGCCGTGGATGTGAAGGGCCTGAAGGTGCTGGCCGCGGTGCTGGAAGGTGCCGATGCGAAGTCGCTGCGCGAAACGCTCGACAAGCTGAAAGACAAGCTCAAGACCGCCGCCATCGTGCTGGCGGCGGTCGACGGTGCCAAGGTGCAGCTGGCCGCCGGCGTCACGAGCGACAGCACGGGCAAGGTGAAGGCGGGCGAGTTGGTCAACTTCGTGGCCCAGCAAGTGGGCGGCAAGGGGGGGGGCAAGCCCGACATGGCCATGGCCGGCGGCACCGATCCGAAGAACCTCCCAGCGGCGTTGGCGTCCGTGCCTCAATGGGTGGGCGAACGGCTGTGAAGCGCGTCGCCGCCCTGCTGCGTTGGGGCAGGGCGCTGCCTTTGCTGGCCTGCGGCGCGGCGTTCGCGCAGACGTTCGGAGGCGGCGCGATGGTCGAGGCGCCGTTTTCCGAATGGGCTTCGCCTCAAGGTGTGGTGCGCGCGTTCCAGAGGGCATGCGTGTCCAGCGGCGGCGAAGCGGCGGCCGCGGTGGATTGGGCGCTCTCTGAAGGATTCATGCCTGCCGATTTGATGCACGGCAACCTGGAGGGCCTGCTGAGCGGCCAGCCCGGCAGCGTGCTGGTCGCGCCCGGCACGCGCGGCCAGGTGCTGCTGGCTGCTGCGCAAGGACGCCAGTGCACCGTGTGGGCGGACGCGATGGCGGGCCCCGCCGTGCGGCTGGCGATGGCCGAAATGATGGGCCGCTTGTCGGCTCCCGGTGCGCGCGTGCAGTTGCAGGTCGACCGCAACATCGAGCGCGCCGGAGCGTGGCGCAACCAAATGCAGTGGCGCTACCGCGCCGCGGGCGCGCCGCAAGAACAGGCCCTGGGGGCTGTCACCACCTTGATCGACACCCCCGGCACGCAGGCGCTGCATGCCGCGCCCTTGCCGATCAACCCGCCGGCGTTCGAGCCCGATGGTGTGCCGGTTCGCTGACCTGCCGGTCAGGCGTAGCGCAGCTGCCCGGCCTTGCCCCAGAACACGCGGTAGGCGAACACCGTGTAGCCCGCAATCGCCGGTACCGTGATCGCCGTGCCGACGAAGATGATCAAGAGCGATTCCGGCGCCGCGGCGGCTTGCCAGATCGTGAGCCGGTCGATCACGACGTCGGGATAGAGGCTGTACGCCAGCCCGAAGAAACCCAGCAGGAACACGAGCGACAGCAGCGCGAAGGGCACCCAGCAAAGGGTTCCCAGCACACGCTTCCAGTTG
This sequence comes from uncultured Rhizobacter sp., assembly GCA_964493285.1. Classification (GTDB taxonomy): domain Bacteria; phylum Pseudomonadota; class Gammaproteobacteria; order Burkholderiales; family Burkholderiaceae_C; genus Rhizobacter. The sequence goes on from CAZBOF010000039.1 coordinate 20,603, forward strand.
AGTGACGCGCGCAGCAACAGCAAGGCGCCGACGGTGATCAGCGGAATGGGCAGCAAGGCGATGAACGCCGGCATGCTGAACCAGCGATCGCGCACGCTCTCGCTGACCCATGGCGTGGCGATCGAGATCAGCCCCATGCCCACCACGACCGGCACCCAGGCCAGGCGCGCCCATTTCACGGCGTGGGCTTGCAGCTCGCCATCGGTTTTCATGATGAGCCAGCTCGCCCCCATCAGCACGTAGGCGGCGGGCAATGCGAGCGCGATCGCGCCGGCGAACACGTGGTACTGCCAGCCGCTGTTCAACCCGGTGATGTAGTGCCCGAGCATCCAGCCTTGCGACATCGCTGCCAGCCCCGAGCCGGTGAAGAACAGGCGGTTCCACAGCGGTTTGTGCAGGTCGCGTGCCTTCACCCGGAAGTCGAATGCCACGCCGCGCAGGATGAGCCCGATCAACATCAAGGCGACCGGCAGGTACAGCGCGGTCAGCACCACGCCATGCGCTTTGGGGAACGCGATCAGCAGGATGCCGGCGCCCAGCACCAGCCAGGTTTCGTTGGCATCCCAGAACGGGCCGATGGAGCCGACCATCATGTCTTTCTGTTCATCGGTGGCCCGTGGCAGCAGCATGCCGACGCCGAGGTCGTAGCCGTCCAGGATCACGTAGGTCAGCATCGACAGGCCCATCAAGGCCATGAAGATGATGGGCAGGGCGTGGTCGAAACTCATGTCAGGCTCCCGGTTTGCATGCCGGCCGGCGTGGCGGCTTGTTCCTGCGCTTCCTTGTTCAGCACGTCCTGCGGCTTCTCGGCCATGTACTTGAGCACGGCCACGTACGCGATGATCAGCGCGGTGTAGGTGACGACGTAGAGCGTGAGTGTCAGCGCGATCATTGGCGACGGCACGGACGACGCCACCTCCGAGGTGCGCAGCAGGCCATAGATGATGAATGGCTGGCGGCCGATTTCCGTGACATACCAGCCCGCCACAGTGGCGACCCAGCCTGAGAACGTCATGGCCGTCAGCAGCCAAAGCAGCGGCCGCGGCAGTTTCTCCGCCACCCAGAGGCGGCGACGGTACAGCCACAAGCCTGTCCAACTGGCGGCGAGCATCAGCATGCCGACACCGACCATGATGCGAAAGCCAAAGAACACCGGCGCGACCGGAGGGTGCTCGCCCTTGAACTCGTTCAGGCCCCTGATCTCGCCGTCCAGCTCATGCGTGAGGATCAGGCTGGCGCCTTTGGGAATGCTCACCGCGAAGTCGTTGCGGCGCTCCTTCTCGTTGGGCCAGGCGAACAGAAGCAGCGGTGCGCCTTTCTCGGTTTCCCACACGCCTTCCATCGCGGCGACTTTCTGCGGTTGATGCTCGAGGGTGTTCAGCCCGTGCAAGTCGCCCACGAAGATCTGCACTGGGATCAGCACCGCACCCAGCACCAGCCCGGTTTTCAACGCCTTGGCGGTGGAGGCGTTGGCCACGCCTTTCAGCAATTGCCAGGCGCTGATGCCCGCCAGCAAGAAGGCCACGGTCAGGCCCGAGGCCAGCAGTTTATGGGCCAGGCGGTAGGGCATCGAAGGGCTGAAGAGAATCGCCAGCCAGTCGGCGGCGTGGAACTCGCCATCGATGATCTCGTAGCCTACGGGCGTCTGCATCCACGAGTTCAAGCTGAGAATCCAGAACGCGCTCAGTGTCGTGCCGAAGGCCACGAGAAACGTGGCGATCAGGTGCACGCGTTCGCTGACCTTGCCATGCCCGAACAGCATGATGCCCAGGAAGCTGGCCTCCAGGAAGAATGCGGTGAGCACCTCGTAGCCCAGCAGCGGGCCGGCAATGTTGCCGGCCCGCTCCATGTAGCCTGGCCAGTTGGTACCGAACTGGAAGCTCATGGTGACGCCGCTGACGACGCCGAGCGCAAAGGTCAGGGCGAACACCTTGGTCCAGTAGCGGTAGGCGATCAGCCAGGCGTCGTCGTGCGTGGCCAGCCATCGGGTGCGGAAGTACAGCAGCACCCAGCCCAGCGAAATCGTGATCGTGGGGAACAGGATGTGAAAGGTGATGTTCGCGGCAAACTGCATGCGCGCGAGAAGAAGGGCGTCCATGGGTCAGTCCTTTACAGAATTCTTCGCCGGCTTCAGCTTGCCCGTGACCTCCAGCAAGCGCTGTACCTTCGAACCCATCTTCATCAGTTGGGCGAGCGTCTTCTGATCCATGCGCTGCACGTCTTCGAACCAGTTCGTCATCAGTTCGATCAGGTCGTGCATGCCGCGCATGCGTTCTTGGGCGATCCGGTCTTCTTCCGTGTCCGCGTGCTGCAGCAGCGCCGAGCGCAGCATGGACAGCGTGGGCTCGATCTCGCGTCGTCTGCGCTCCTCGGCGAGCGTGCGAAAAATCTCCCAGGCGTCGGCCGGTGCGTCGAAATACTCGCGGCGATCGCCGCTCAAGTGCCGCAGCGACACCAGGCGCCATGCCTGCAACTCCTTCAGGCCCATGCTGACATTGGAGCGTGAAAACTGCAAAGCCTCGGCAATGTCGTCTGCATTCAGGGGATCGCGGGAGACGAAGATCAGGGCATAGATCTGCCCCACCGTTCGATTGATGCCCCAGCGGCTCCCCATTTCACCGAAATGACTCACAAAGCTTTGGACAAGGGGTGACAGAGGCTTCATGGCGGGGTTGGAGTGGAGTGCGTTGATTATCCTGAAATTTCAGAAATTACTGAAAATTCAGCAACCAACAGGCTTGCTCTGTGGGGTCATTGCGTTCCTGGGAGCCATAATCCCGAGCGATGCAGATCGGTTTTTCCGTCAACGAAACCCTGTGCCTGCTCACCTTGGCGACCGGGGCGTGCTGGTTGGCATGGCGTCGGCGCTTGCGGCACGGCCCACCCCCCGTGACGAGGCCGCTGTGGGTGCGCTTCGGGGCCGACCTGTTCGGGATCATGGCGCTGATGTTCCTGTGCCGCGTTGCGGTGGCCGACTGGCCACGCGTGCCATCCTCCTCCATGGAGCCCACGCTGCGAATCGGCGACTACGTGCTGGTCAATCACCTCGCGTACGGGCCTCGGCTGCCGTTCACCAACACCGCCATCGAGACCGGCCGCCCCCAGCGGGGCGACGTGGTCGTCTTCCGCCATCCGCAAGATACCTCGACCTTCTACATCAAGCGCCTGGTCGGCATGCCGGGCGATCATGTGCGTCTTGAGCACGGTGTGGTGGGCGTGAACGGCGAGGCGGCGCAGACGACGCCCCTGCGCACGGCGCCGGAGCGCGCGGAAGACCGTGGCCAGTTGCTGCTGCGCGAGACTTCGCAGGCGCAATCGCGGGTCATCAAACTCAACCCCTTCGTTCTCGGCCGCTTGCCGCTCAATTTCCAGGATCCCGGTTTGGCAGAGAACTGCCGTGTCGAGGCGTCCGATGTCTGGCAATGCGCCGTGCCCGAGGGGCACTATTTGATGCTGGGAGACAACCGCGACAACTCTGCCGACTCGCGCGCCTGGGGCTTCGTGCCGCATGCGCAGGTTTATGGCAAGGCGGTTCGCGTGCTTTTCAACTTTTCGGATATGACGCGCAACTGGACTGCGCTCTGACCCTGGCCTGGCTGAAACCTCTGCGCAGCGTTGTCGATCATGTGGAAGTTTGTGCTTGATGCGCGCGAGATGCTGGAAACAATATGCCGTGTGCGGTGGTTTCCCTTTGCGCGCCTGCCAAAGCACGCAGCCGGATACGCAGAGGCCGGGTCCGCTCCTTGGCCTTGTCAAACAAGTTTTCCTGGCTTTGCTTGCCGACAAAGTGCAACGCTTTGATGGTTTGCAGAGCGAGTGTGTCCATTTGGACACCTGATGGTGACTCAGCTTCGGCTGTTCACTCGCCCTGTCTTCGTCTCGGCAATCATGCCGGGCTTGGATCGCGTCTTTGATCTGACCGTGAGGTCACTTGCCAAAACATCTGCCGCAGGGGCAGCTTGTTCGCGCCGTTCATACGGCACGGGGTATTCACATGTTTGCATCGATCGTTGTATCGGATGTGGTCGTGGCCGTTGTTGTCATCGTGGTGCTCGTCGCTGTGCATCGCGTCATCGCGCGAAAGCGCGATGCGGCGTTCTGGGCTGCAGAGGATCTCCGGGTCTGCGCCTTGCTGGATGCTGACGCCAGGGCCGATGCAGAGGCTGAGATGGAAGAGGAGGCTGCGGCGCTCGTGGAGGAAGTTCTCCGTGAGCCTGTGGCTGGCGCGGCGGTCGAAGTTGCGCTTCGCGAAGTGCGCGAATCGGCTCGGACTCCCGAGCAGATCGAGGCTGAGGAGCAGATCCAGTACGAGACTCGCGTCAACGTCACAGATGTGTGGTTGGCGCGGGGGAAGCGCTGGGACTGATGGGCCCCGGGGGACAAAACTCTTGCGCAAGCAAGAGGCTTCTTCCCCATCGCATCACAAGAGGATGCGATGGGGAAGAAGCCGAAGACAGCAGGGCCACATGCCCTGCCGCTGTTGGATTCATGATCGATGCCGAGGGCCCCGCGTGGAGGCGACGATAATTCGCCGTCGTTGCAGCCGGAGGCTCCCGCATGCCTAACCATCTCTTCCCGATCGGGCTTTCGTGCCCACGCCACGAAGCGGCCTTGCGCTGCCAGGGAGGGCGTTCGTGAGCGCCCCAGCCGACTTGCAAGGCCGCCACATCGTGTTGGGCCTCACCGGCGGCATCGCCTGCTACAAGGCGGCCGAACTGGCGCGGGCGCTGACCAAGGCGGGCGCCACCGTGCAGGTGGTGATGACCGACGCAGCGGCCCAGTTCATCACACCGACCACCATGCAGGCGCTGTCGAACCGGCCGGTGTTCACCAGCCAGTGGGATGTGCGTGAGTCGGGTGGCACCGCCAACAGCATGGCGCACATCAACCTCACACGCGAGGCCGACGCCGTGCTGGTGGCGCCCGCGAGCGCCGATTTCATGGCCAAGCTGGTGCAGGGTCGTGCCGACGATCTGTTGAGCCTGCTCTGCCTGGCACGGCCGATGGAGCGCTGCCCGCTGCTGGTGGCACCGGCGATGAACCGCGAAATGTGGGCGCACCCCGCGACGCAGCGCAACCTGGTCCAGCTGAAGACCGATGGCGCCCTGGTGCTGGGGCCCGGCAATGGCGACCAAGCCTGCGGCGAAGTGGGCGACGGCCGCATGCTCGAGGCGGCCGAGATCTGTGAAGAACTGATTGCCTTTTTCCAGCCCAAGCGCCTGGCGGGCCAGCGCGTGCTCATCACTGCCGGTCCCACTTTCGAGCCCATCGATCCGGTGCGCGGAATCACCAATTTGTCGAGCGGCAAGATGGGTTTCGCCATCGCCCGCGCTGCGCACGAAGCGGGTGCCGAGGTCACGCTGGTGGCGGGCCCGGTGCATCTGCCCACGCCGCGCGGCGTGCGGCGCATTGATGTGCAGACGGCACAGCAGATGCTGGATGCCGTGATGCCGCAGGCGCCGCTGCACACGGTGTTCATCGCCACCGCGGCGGTCGCTGATTGGCGGCCGGCTTCTCTGTCAGAGCACAAGATCAAAAAGAACGGCAGCAAGGTGGCGCCGACCTTCGAGCTGACCGAGAACGCGGACATCTTGGCGGCCGTTGCCAAGCTGCCCGTGACGGACAAAGCCGCAGGCCAGGGTACGCGCCCGTTCTGCGTCGGTTTCGCGGCCGAGAGCGAGAACCTGCTCAAGCACGCTCGCGAAAAACTCAAGCGCAAGAACTTGCCGCTGATCGTCGGCAATCTGGGCCCGGCCACCTTCGGGCGCGACGACAACGCCTTGCTGCTCGTGGATGAACAGGGCCACCGCGAGATCGCGCAGGCCGACAAGCTCACGCTCGCACGCGTGCTCGTGCGAGACATCGCCCAACGACTTGACCCGCAGAAAACATGACTTCCATCGATCTGAAAGTGCTCGACCCGCGCATGGCGGAGCAATTGCCTTCTTACGCCACGCCCGGCAGCGCCGGCTTGGATTTGCGAGCCTGCCTTGACACGCCGATGGTGCTGGAGCCGGGGCAAACCCAGCTCATTCCCACCGGGCTGGCCATTCACGTGGCCGATCCGGGCCTTGCGGCATTGATCCTTCCCCGTTCCGGGCTGGGGCACAAACACGGCATCGTGCTGGGCAACCTGGTGGGATTGATCGACTCCGACTACCAGGGCCAGTTGATGGTGAGCTGCTGGAACCGCGGCCTCGCCACTTTCACCGTGCAGCCCATGGAGCGCATCGCGCAACTCATCATCGTGCCCGTGGTGCAGGCGAGCTTTCGGGTCGTGGCGGAGTTCTCGGCGTCAGATCGCGGTGAAGGCGGATTCGGCTCCACCGGCAAGCACTGAGCGCGGGCGCTTCAGTGCAGCTGAGGCCCGTGGCCGAACCCGGTCACGCTGATCCCCGGCAACGCCACGGAGCCGGCGTCAATCTCTTCTTGAGTGGCGGGGCGCACGTCGCGTACTTTCAGATCGAGCCGAAGCGCGATCCCTGCCAGCGGATGGTTGCCATCGAGCACCACATGCGTTTCGTACACCTCCGTGACGGTATACACCGCCTCGGGGTCGAGCCCTTGCGTGGTTGCGCCTTCCGGCGGGCCGTCGAATTGCAGCCCGGGTGCGATGTCGTCCTCGAAGACAGAGCGCTCCTCGAAGAACACGAGCGCCGGGTCGTACTCGCCGAAGGCATGCTCGGGTTCGAGATGAAGCTTGATTTCGTAGCCGATCTCTTGCCCGGCGATGGCTTCTTCGACCTTGGGCAGCAGTTCGTCACCACCAAAGAAGAACTCGACCGGGGCGGCCAATTCGTCGATCAGTTGACCTTGAGCGTCTTCGAGCCGCCAGATCAAACTGACGACGCAGGGGGATGAAATCAGCATCGAACAATGATCGCACAATCGCGCCATGACGATGACCACGCCGACCGAGTTGCTGGGGGGAATCAGCCCGCAACGCTTCATGCGCCACCACTGGCAGAAGAAGCCGCTCTTGATTCGCCAAGCGGTGCCCGGTGGTTCGGCGCTGCTCACGCGCCGTGAACTGTTTGCGCTGGCTGCTCGGGAGGATGTGGAGTCTCGCGCGGTTGTCCATGCGGCTGCGGGGTGGACGCTGCGCCACGGGCCGTTTCCGCGGCGGCGCCTGCCGCCCGCGAGCCAGCCGGCCTGGACCTTGCTGGTCCAAGGGTTGGACACGCACCTGGACAGCGCGCGGTCATTGCTTTCGCGATTCCGCTTCGTGCCGGACGCGCGGCTCGACGACCTGATGCTTTCGTGGGCGAGCGATGGCGGTGGCGTCGGGCCCCATGTGGATTCTTACGACGTGTTCTTGCTGCAAGTGCAAGGCCGCCGCCGGTGGCGTGTGGCGCCCCCGGGCGATAACGCGCTGCAAGAGGGGGTTCCGCTGAAGATCCTGCGGCACTTCGAGCCGACGCATGAATGGCTGCTCGAACCGGGGGACATGCTCTATCTGCCTCCGGGGTGGGGCCATGACGGGGCAGCCGAAGGCGAATGCATGACCGCCTCGATCGGCTTTCGCGCCAGCGGGCGCGCAGAGCTGCGCACCGAGGTGCTGCAGCGCATGCTCGATGCGAGCGAGGCTGCAGGACACGACCCGCTGTATCGCGACCCCGGGCAAGCCGCGACGGCACAGCCCGCCCAGGTGCCGCAGGCGATGCAGGCGTTCGTGGCGCGCGAGATCCGGCGCTGGCTCGACGAACCGCGCGCCTTGGCATGCGCGCTCGGCGAGGTCTTGAGCGAACCGAAGCCGCATGTGTGGTTTGAACCCCGGCCTTGTGCGGAAGGTGCGGGCGTTCAACTGGATCGCGGTACGCGCATGCTCTACGACACGCACCATGTCTTCATCAATGGTGAGTCGTATCGGGCCAGCGGACGTGATGCGCGCTTGATGCGTCAGCTGGCGGATGAACGTGAGTTGAGCGCCAGCCTTGTTGCCAAACTCGGCGGTGAGGCCACAGAATTGCTGACGCAGTGGCTGCATGACGGCTGGGTCCATGCGCTGCCGAATCGAGGAGCACGCCGTGGATGAATCTGTCTCGTCTCGCATCGTCACATCGCGCGGCGAATTCCAGGATGCCGTTCGCTACGCCATTGCGCGGGCTGCTGACGAAGGCTGCCGTCAGCTGTTTCTGAGTGATTCGAATTTCGCCGACTGGCCCTTGGGCGAACGTGCGGTGGTCGACGACCTCACGCGCTGGGCTTATGCACACCGCCAGCTCACGATGCTGGCACGCGATTACGACGATCTGAGCCGCAGGCACACGCGCTGGGTCACGTGGCGCCGGCAGTGGGCGCATGTCGTGGCATGCCGCGGGATGTCGGACAACGATGAGCAGACCGTGCCCAGCCTGTTGGTGGCGCCTGGCGTGGTCACCTTGCGGGTGATCGATCCGCACCATTTCCGCGCAGTGGTCTCGCATGACGCGGCGGATGAAATCCAGGCCCTGGAACTGTTGGACGGCCCTTTGCAGCGCTCCATCGAGACGTTCCCTGCCACTGTTTTGGGCCTATAGGGAAGTCCCTTAGGGTTGCTATACTCATGGGCTAGGCATAGCTTGAGTTCCATGCCTTTGGCGCTGGGGACTACCCGTATCTAAGGAGGGTTCCCACAATTACCGGTAATTGTTTGAACCTTTCACTGAGGATAAATATGAAAAAGTCGCTTCTGTTGGCGTCCCTGGTTGCCGCATTTGCTTTGGCCGCTTGCGGCAAGAAGGCTGAAGAAACCCCGGTCGCTCCCGCTCCCGCTGCTGTGGAAGCCGCGCCCGCTGCCGTCGAAGCAGCCGCTTCGGCCGCTGATGCCGCCGCCACGGCCGCTGTGGACGCCGCTTCGAGCGCTGAGGCCGCTGCATCGGAGGCTGTCTCGGCGGTGTCGGAAGCCGCTTCCGCCGTTGCCAACTGATCTGGCTTTCAGCCGATCACTGAAGCCACCTTCGGGTGGCTTTATTTTTTTGGCGTGGCATTAATTCAATTCATCGCGATCCACGAAAACCCTTCGCGGGGATCTGCCACCACCACGTCACAGGGGTTTGCGCCCCATATCCGGCTGAGGGCTTGGCGAGCGAGTTCCGGGCGATTGTTGCGTTCGCTTAAATGGGCGGCGACCAGGTGATTCAATCCCGGGTGCATGCACTGGGTCAGTATCTCGGCAGCGAGATCATTCGACAGGTGTCCGAGCCGCCCGCCGATTCGCGCACGCACCGAGGGGG
>CAZBOF010000040.1:0-265 GCA_964493285.1 uncultured Rhizobacter sp.
CTTCAACTTCAAGGGCAACGACCAGCAGAAGCTCGTCGGCAGCCTGTCCGGCGGTGAACGCGGGCGCCTGCACCTGGCCAAGACGCTGGCGCAGGGCGGCAACGTGCTGATGCTCGACGAGCCGTCAAACGACCTGGACGTTGAAACGCTGCGTGCGCTTGAAGACGCATTGCTCGAGTTCGCGGGCTCGGTGATGGTCATCAGCCATGACCGGTGGTTCCTGGACCGCATCGCGACGCACATCCTGGCGTACGAGGGCACTGAC
>CAZBOF010000040.1:275-13379 GCA_964493285.1 uncultured Rhizobacter sp.
ACCAGGAATACGAGGCCGACAAGAAGAAGCGCCTGGGCGAAGAAGGCGCGCGTCCGAAGCGGGTGCGCTTCAAGGCCCTGAAGTGATCGTGCGCGCGGGCTGAATCTCAGCCCGCGTCGGCGGTTTTCAGCACCTCGCGCAAGGCGTTCGCCTGCGCATCATTGAGGCGTCCCCCGGCATGCACCAGGGCAATCTGGCGCAAGCTCAGTTCGCGGTAGAACGCCGCATGCGAGGGCGGCAGCTGCGCCAGGGCCTGCATGTGCCGCGCCACCACACCGGCATCCCCGCGCGACACCGGCCCCGCGACTGCCGGCGCCAGCCCCTTGGCCTCGGCCGCGGCGAGCGTGCCGCGCGCCAGCGGCATCAGGGCCTGCAGCGCCTGGGCTTCGTCGACACCGAACGTGCGCCAGAGGGTGATGGCCTCCTGCAGCATCGAGATCAGGAAACTGGCCGCGAAGCTCGCACCGCCGTGGTACAGCGCACGCGCGCCGGCCGGCAGCTGGATCGGATGCATGCCCAGGCACCGCGCGAGGTCGCGCAGCCGGGCCTCGAGCTTCGGCGGGCCTTCGATGGCGACGGAACTGCCGGGCAGCAGACCCAGCGCATGTGCCGGGTCGGAAAAAATCTGCAGCGGATGAAAGCCGCCGATCAAGGCGCCTGCGTCCGCCGCAGGTTGCAGCACCTGGACCTCGGTGGCGCCGCTGCAATGCACCACGGCTTGCCCCGCGCGCCAGGGCAGGGCCGCGGCCATGGGGCCGATGGCATCGTCGGAGACCGTGATGAACACCAGATCGGCCTGTGCGGCGGTGGTGGGGTCCACCGCTTTCGTGCCGGGCAACGCATCAGCCAGATCGCGTGCCGCGTCGGCGTTGCGGCTTGCCACCATCGACACCGGCCGGCCCTGCTGGTGCAACGCCTGTGCCAGCGTGCGCCCGAGTCGTCCGATGCCGATGAAGGCGATGGTTGGCATCAGGCCGCAGCGCGGTTTTGCCCGAGGACCTGTTCGCCGCCCAGCGCTTCGATCAGTTGCGGGATCAACTGGCGCAGCTCGCCGGTGGCCAGCGCGATGTCGGTGTCGAAGCCGCTGTCAGCGCCCTGGCCGGCGGCGCCCGCGCCTTCCAGCGCGACGTCCAGCAGCTTGATCTTCTTCAGCAGGAGCGCTTCGGTGAGCACGAAGGAGAGCCGCCCGTTCCACGTCATGGCCAGCTGCGTGGGCAGCTTGCCTTGCAGGATGTGCTGGGCGACTTCTTCGATGTCCAGCGTGTGGCGTGCGTAACGCACCGTGGATTTCTCGCTGTCAGGCTGCTTGAGTTCGCACTCGCGGTCGATGCTGAAGCCGCCGGGCGCTGCGCGTTCCTTCAGCCAGTCGGCCATCGCGGTGGCCGGCGAGGAGGCGGTTTGCAGCAAGGTGAGCGTGATGCCGCCCCCGAGCAACTCGACCAGCAGGCTCACGATGCGGTCGCCCGCCTTCACATTGCCGGCGTCGATCACGACCAGCGAGGCGCGCGGGTCGATCCAAACCAGCGTGTGCGCGCGCTTCGGAAAGGCCCGCGGCAGCAGCCCGTGCACGATGTCGTCCTTCAGCTCCTTCGCGCGCTTGCCTTTGGGGCGGCGGCCGGTATCGGCTTCGATCTGGTCGAGTTGCTGTTCCAGCTGCGTCTTCACCACTTGGGTGGGCACGGCCTTGCGTTCGGTGCACAGTTTCAGGATCAGTTGGCCGCCCACGCCTTCCATCAGGGCGCCGTGCTTTTCCCCGCGCGGTTCGACCCAGCCGGCGGATTCCAGCTGGGTGGCGCCGCATTCCAGGAAGCGGCCGGCGTCGAGGCGGGTTTCGATCTCCTGGCTGGGCGGAGGCGTCCATCCGCTGATGCGGTAGATGAGAGCGTTCTTGAACATGCGTGAGCGTGATGAGTGGGGCGCGCATTGTAGGTTTCGCCCTGTGGGCGGGCGGCGGAGGTCAGAGGGCGCGGGTCCGCTCGTTCAACCAGGCCAGTGCGTCGCCACTCACGCGTGGCGCAAGCACTTCGCGCACATGTGCGTGATAGCGGTTGAGCCAGTCGATCTCGTCGGCGCGCAGCAGGCTGCGCTCGATGCAGCGGGTGTCGATCGGGCACAGCGTGAGCGTCTCGAAATCAAGGAACTCACCGAACTCGGAGGGCGTGTCGGCCGCTACGTTGAGCACCAGGTTCTCGATGCGGATGCCCCACTGTCCCGGGCGGTACAGGCCCGGCTCGATGCTGGTGATCATGCCGGCCTCCATCGCCATCTGTGGCTCGGGCAGGGCTTTCGAGATGCTTTGCGGCCCTTCGTGCACATTGAGGAAATAGCCAACCCCGTGGCCGGTCCCGTGGCCGTAGTCCAGGCCATGCTCCCACAAGGGTGCGCGGGCGATGGCATCGAGCATCGGCGACAGCGTGCCTCTGGGGAAACGCGTGCGGCTCAGGCCGATGGTGCCCTTGAGCACCAGCGTGTAGTCGCGGCGCTGCGCGTCGTTCACCTGCCCGATCGGCCACACGCGTGTGATGTCGGTGGTGCCGCCGAGGTACTGCCCGCCCGAATCGATGAGCAGCAGGCCGTCGCCTTCGATCACCGCGTGCGACTGCGGCGTGGCCCGATAGTGCGGCATGGCGCCGTTCGCGTTGAAGCCGGCGATGGTGCTGAAGCTCAGGCCTACGAAGCCGGGTTGTTCCGCACGTGCAGCGGTGAGCTTTTCGTCGATCGTGAGTTCGGTGATGGTCTCGTGGCCCAGGGCGCGTTCGAACCATGCATAGAACGCGCACATGGCCGCCCCGTCGCGCGCCATGGCCTCTCGCACGTGAATGGCCTCGGCCTCGCTCTTGCGGCTTTTCAGCAGCGTGCTCGGGTTGATGCCTTCGACGACGCGCGCACCGGCCGCCACGTTTTCGCGCAGGCCGAAGGTCACGCGGCGGGAGTCGATCAGCAGCGTGTCCGAGGCACCCAGTGCGGCCAGGGCATCGCCCGCCTGGCGGTAAGGCGCGAGATGCACCCCGTCGGCCTGGAGTTCGGCGCGCAGCTCCGGGCCGACCTTGCCTTCGGCCAGGAAGAGCGTTGCGCGGTCGGCGGTCACCAGTGCATGGGCCAAGAACACGGGGTTGTAGCTGACGTCGGCGCCACGCAGGTTGAACAGCCACGCGATGTCGTCCACCGTGGATATGAAGTGGTGCGTGCAGCCCAGGCGCGCCAGCGTGTCGCGCACTTGCTGAAGCTTGGCGGTGCGGGCCAGCGAGGCTTCAGGGGCGCGGTGGGCGTAGACGGGTGCCAGCGGGAGCCCGGGGCGCTCGGGCCAGACCTCTTCGAGCACGTCGAAATCGGTGCGCAACCCCACGTTGGCCTGCTTCAGGCGGGTGTTCAACAGGTGCCAGGCGGCCAGCCCGAGCACGCTGCCATCCACGCCCACGGTTTGCCCGGCGGGAACGTTTTCGGCCAGCCATTCGATGTGGTGGATGGCGGTGCCGGTGGCGATCTTGACCAGCTCGATCCCGGTGCCGGCGAGTTCAGCCTCGGCCTGAACCCAGTAGCGGCTGTCGGCAAAGAGCGCGGCGCGGTCGGGGGTGACGACCAGCGTGCCCATCGAGCCGGTGAAGCCCGACAGCCATTCGCGGCCTTGCCAGCGCTGCGGCAGGTACTCCGACAGGTGCGGGTCGCTCGACGGCACCAGCACCGCGGCCAGCTGGTGCCGGGCGAGCGCGTCGCGCACCCGGCCGAGGCGCAGGCGGATGGGGGAGGTGCGGGTGTCCATGGCAGTGTGCCCAGGCAGATGCGGATCGCTTCATTCTAGAAGTCCGGTCCTTTGTCTGAAAGGCGGCCCGAGTCGGGTTCGGTCCCCAGCAGGCGCTTGCGCACCATGTGGATGTGACTGCGCAGGGCGTACAGCTCGTCGGCATAGCTGAGGGGCACCGAGACGTGTTCGACGCTCTCTTCGATGTCCGCCAGTTCCTTCAGCAGTTCTTCGGTGGGGCGCGTGCCCTGGGCGTCTTCGACGACCCGAAGCCGCCCGTACCAGCGGAACACCCGCGAGCGGATGCGGAACTGGTACAGCGGGGGCACGATGCGCGACAGCGGAATCAGCACCGCCACCATGGAGACGATCACGACCCACATGCGATCGATCAGATTCGCCAGCCAGAAGGGCAGGAAGCGCTGCAGGAACGGTTTGCCGCCGGCATAGAAGCGTTGCGCTTCCGCAGACAGCGGGTATTCGGTGTTCTGGGCGCTGGGGAAGTCGCCCTTGCGCTGAAACCAGCCCGATGGCCCGTGGATGCTTTGTGCCGCCTGCATGAAGAGCTGAACCAGCGCCGGGTGCGTGCCTTCCCGTGCGATCAGCGACGCGGTCGGCGCCACGAGCCGGACATCGTTCGGCGGCAGGTCGGCCGCCAGGTCGACCACGCCGCGCGGCAAGGTCACCGGGCTGATGAACGGGAAGCGGCGCGAGTAGGCGTCGGCCTGCGTGAAGTCGAACAACTGGATGCCTGGCGTTTGCAGCAGCATCTGCACCATCAGCGATTCCGGCGCCGAGGCGAGCACCAGCGCGTCGATCTCGCCCGACAGCAGGCCCATCACCGCGGGAGTTTGCGGTTCGCGCAAGAGGGTGAGGGTGCTCACGTCGATGCGGTTGGCCTCGATCAGCTTGCGCATGAGATTCGGCACGCCGCTGCCACGTGCGCCGATGTTGATCTTCCAGCCGGGAAGCTGCGCCAGGTTGGTCAGGGCATCGGCTTTCAGCAGCCGCTGCGCCGAGGTCTGGCGGTAGAACAGCCAGACGGGCTCATAGAACAGGCTGCCCAACGAAAGCAGCGAGGTGTCCTCTTCGAGATCCGGGCGGTTGTCGGTTTCGCTGGAGCCCCCTTGCACGAAAGCGATGTCGACGCCGGAGTTCGCATCCTTCAGCAATCGCAGGTTCTCGCTCGCGCCGGCGGTGGCGCGCAACTCCACGGTGATGCCGTGCAGCTTCAGATAGTCGGCATAGCGCTTGCCGAACTCGGCGTAGGCCCCCTGGTCCACCCCGGTGGCCAGCACCACGTGGCGCGGCGGCGCCGGATCGAGCACCCAGTAGGCGAGGCCCAGCGGCACCAGGGCCAGCAGGATGAACGGGCCCGCGGTCGCCAGCAGGTCGCGAAACGAAAGCAGCGTGTTGCGCAGGGCGATGGGCATGAAGGTCGTCGCGGCGGTGCGGATCGATGAAGAAGCAGAGTGGCACGATACCGTATGCTTTTCTTTCCTTGCAAAGCCTCACTCCGATGCGACTGCTGCTGGTTGAAGATGACCGCATGATTGGCGAGAGCCTGCGCGCCGCGCTGCGCCAGGAAGGCCATGCCGTGGACTGGGTGCGCGACACCTCCGCCGCGCAGGCCACCCTGGGCAGCGAGCGCTTCGACCTCGTGCTGCTCGACCTCGGGCTGCCGAGCGTGGCCGATGCCGCCCCGGGCGGAGAAGGCGGGCTGGCGGTGCTGCGTTGGCTTCGCGGGCGGCAGGACGCCACGCCGGTCATCGTGCTCACCGCCCGTGATGGCCTGGGCGACCGCGTCTCGGGCCTGGACGCCGGCGCAGACGACTACCTCGTCAAGCCCTTCGAGCTGGACGAACTCGGTGCGCGCATACGGGCCGTGATGCGCCGCCACGGCGGGCGTTCGCAGCCGGTGATGTCGCACCGCGGCGTGGCGCTCGACCCGGCTACGCGGCAGGTGACGCAGGAGGGGCGGGCGGTGCTGCTGTCGGCGCGCGAGTTCGCGGTGCTGGAGGCGCTGATGGTGCGGCCGGGGGCCTTGCTGTCGCGCGCCCAGATCGAGGACCGCCTGTACGGCTGGGGCGAGGAGATCGAGAGCAACGCGGTGTCGGTCTATGTGCATCAATTGCGCAAGAAGCTCGGTGCCGACTTCATCCAGACCATGCGCGGCGTGGGCTACTACATTCCCGCCTGAGATCGCGATGCCGAGACTGAACTCGCTGCGTGCCCGGCTGCTGCTGTCCTTGATGGCGATGCTCGCGCTGGTGGCGGCGGTGATGGGCTACGTGACCTATCGCGGCGTGCTGGTCGAGACCGAAGCCTTGTTCGACTACCAGTTGCGGCAGATGGCGCTGTCGCTGCGCGATCAGGGCGAGATCGTGGGTACCCAGGCCGACGCGCTGCTCGACGAGCAGTTCGATTTCGTCGTCCAGATCTGGACCATCGACGGCCGCAACATCTACGCCACCCGCAAGTACAGCGCCTTGCCATCGCGCGCCATGCTCGGGTTCGCCAATGTGAGCGTGGGCGCGGAGACCTGGCGCACCTTCAGCGTGGCGACGCCGGGGCGCGTGATCCAGGTGGCCCAACCGGCGCGTATTCGCCAGCGCCTCGCCGCGGGTGCCGCCCTGCGCAGCGTCGCGCCGCTGCTTCTGCTGGCGCCTGCGACGGGTCTGATGGCGTGGTGGCTGGCCGCACTGACACTGGCGCCGCTGCGTCGCGTGGCGGCCCAGGTGCGCGCGCGCGACGAGCAGTTGCTGCAGCCGCTCGGCGAGCCGGGGTTGCCTGAGGAGGTGGCGCCGCTCGTGAATGCGCTCAACGGCTTGCTGCAGCGGCTGGCTTCGGCGCTCGATACGCAGCGCGCTTTTCTCTCCGATGCGGCCCATGAACTGCGCTCGCCGCTGACTGCGCTGAAGCTGCAGATCGAGTCGCTCAAGCGCGCGCCAGACGACGCCACGCGCGACCAGGCCGTCGCCACGCTGGCCGATGGCATCGACCGCGCCGTGCGCATCGTCGAGCAATTGCTGGCGCTCGCGCGCAGCGAGCCGGGCGCGCCGGATGCGGCCCAGGCGCCCGTGGATCTGAGCGAGGTCGTGCGCCAGGCGGTGGCGGAGTCGGTGCCGTATGCGCTGTCGCGGGGCAGCGAGTTCGCGCTCTTCGCCGACGAGCCGGTCATGGTGACGGGAGACCGCGCCGGCCTGGGCGTGCTGGTGCGCAACCTGGCGGACAACGCAGTGCGCTACTCGCCGCGCGGCGCACGTGTCGAGCTGCGTGTTCTCCAGGAAGGCGGGGTTCCGGTGCTGCGGGTCGATGACCCCGGGCCGGGCATCCCGCCGGCCGAGCGGGAGCGCGTGTTCGACCGCTTCTACCGGCGCGCCGCCGGTGGCGAGGAAGGCAGCGGCCTGGGGTTGGCCATCGTGCGCGGCGTTGCGGCCGCGCACGGCGCACGCATCTCGCTGGGCGACTCACACATGGGGGGATTGCGGGTGGAGGTGCACTTCCAACGCGGCTAACGTGGACAATCGGCACCCAATCGTGTCTGCCCCCCCTGCCTTTTCATTGCGGCGCATCGCCGTTCCCGCCTTCGGCCCCTCGCTCCTGTTCGGACTGGGCGAAGGCGCCATCCTCCCAGCCATACCCCTGACAGCGCGGGAGCTTGGCGCTTCGGTGCCGGAGGCCGCGCTCATCGTCACGATGATCGGCGTGGGTTCCCTGGTCAGCACCTTGCCGGCATCGATGATCACGATGCGCCGCGGCGAACGCTGGGCCATCGTCACGGCGGCCCTGTGGTGCGCGCTTGCCATGGTCCTGTGCGCCTGGACGCGCCACATCGGGCTGTTTGCCGTCGCCGGCTTCATGATCGGGATGTCTCAGTCGGTCTTCAATCTGGCGCGGCAAAGCTACCTGACAGAGGTGGTGCCCCTGGCGTTCAGGGCGCGTGCACTGTCCACGCTCGGAGGCGTCTATCGGGTCGGCATGTTCGTGGGCCCCTTCTTGGCGGCGGGCGTCATCTACCAATATGGCCTGACGGCCGCCTATGCCGCGGGCATCGTGATGATGCTGGCCGCCGCCGCAGTGGCGGCGCGCATCCCCGACCTGGTGAGCGAAGACGTGGCGTTGCGTGGTGCGATGGCGGGCAATCAGCTGTCCTCGCTGATGTCCATGGTGCGGGATCACCGGCATGTCTTCCTCACGCTGGGCTCGGGCGTGATGCTTGTCAATGTGGTGCGCGCATCCCGGCAGGCCATCATTCCGCTGTGGGCCGATCACCTCGGGCTGGAGCCGTCCATGGCGGCACTGATCTTCGGTGTGGCCAGCGCAGTGGACATGCTCGTCTTTTATCCGGCGGGCCAGTTGATGGACATCAAGGGGCGCCGCTTCGTGGCCCTGCCATCGATGGCCATCATGGGCTTGGCCTTGCTTGCCATTCCGTGGACCCATAGCGCCACCACCTTGCTGCTGGCTGCCATGCTTCTTGGTTTCGGCAATGGCATCAGCTCGGGCTTGGTCATGACCTTGGGTGCTGATCATTCCCCGAGGATCGGGCGTCCGCATTTCCTGGGCGTATGGAGATTGATCGCGGACGTGGGCTCGGCCAGCGGGCCTGCGATCCTGTCGGCGTTGGCGGCCAGCCTCACGCTGGGGTTTGGCGTAGCAGCCATTGGCTTGGTTGCTTTCGTCGGCTCGGCGCAACTCTCCTACTGGATCCCGCGAGCGGGCCGCCAGCGCGACGACCCGTGATCGCAGGCCGCTTGCGCAGTGCCCGCGAACGGCGGCGAGTGTCACGCTCGGGTCGGGCAAGAACCTTGCCGGCCGCGTGCCTTGATGCGGTGGATTACGCTTGCATTCAGCGGCCAAAGACAGGCCGGCATCCAGGAGACCCGACATGAGCTTGCTTCGCGTTCTGCCATTCATCGTGTCCGCCGCATTGCTGGCATCGTGCGGCACCCAGGTGGTCAACCCGGTGACTGGCCAGACCGAGCGCTCGGTGATGAGCGAGCAGGACGAGATCACGCAAGGCCGCAAAGCACACGAGCAGGTGCTGCAAGAGTACGGCGTGGTCGGCGACAAGCGCCTCCAGGCCTATGTGAACGATGTCGGGCAGAAGCTGGCCAAGCAGTCGCACCGGGCCCATCTGGAATGGACCTTCACCGTGCTCGACAGCCCCGAGATCAACGCATTCGCGCTGCCCGGCGGCTATGTGTATGTGACCCGCGGCATCATGGCCTATCTCGACAGCGAGGCCGAGCTGGCGGGTGTGATCGGGCATGAGATCGGCCATGTCACGGCACGCCACGGCGCGCAGCGCGCCACGCGCCAGCAGCGTGCTGGCATTGGCGTGCTCGCCGCGACCGTGCTGGGTGCGGTGCTCGAAGGCACCGGCGTGAGCGGCGCTACCGATCTGGCAGGCCAGCTCTCGCAAACCGCTGCGGCGGGATACGTGGCGTCCTACAGCCGCGAGCAGGAGCTGCAGGCCGATCAACTCGGCGCCGAGTACCTGGCGCGCAATCGCTACGACCCGCAGAACATGGTCTCGGTGATCGGTGTCCTGAAGAACCAGGAGCGCTTCGCTGCCGAAACCGCGCAGGCCGAAGGCAAACCCGCTCCGTCGGCGGCGAGCTGGCTGGCTTCGCACCCGAGCAATGACAAGCGCCTGTCCGACATCACGCAGGTGGCGGCCCAGTACAAGGGCCAGTACGGCGACGACGCGCGCGAGCGCTACCTGAGGGCGATTGAAGGCATGACCTACGGTGAAGGCCGCGAGCAAGGGGTCATCCGGGGGCGCAATTTCTATCACGAGCCCCTGGGTTTTGCACTCACGGCGCCCAGTGGTTGGCAGATCCAGAACTCGGCCGAAGCGATCCTGCTGGCGAACGCGGCGGGGGACGCCGGGCTCATCGTGCGGCTGGTGCCGCCGAACAGCGGCAACACGCACGAAGAGATCATCCGCAAACTGGTCCAGCCCACCGAGGGGCGGACCGAGCGACGCACCCTCAACGGCCTGAGCGCCACGCACTTCACCGGCGCCGTGCGCAACGCGCAGGGGCAGGCATCGGCGATTGCCGTCACCGTGGCCACGGGCCCTGGCGGGCGCAATTTCCTGATGCAGTACGCGGCCAAGGATGCGGCGGCCTTGCAGCGCTCCCGCGCGCAGATCGTCGAAGCCGAATCGTCTTTCCGCGCACTCACGGCCGCCGATCGCAGCGCGGCCCGGCCCTGGACGGTGAAGACGGCCAGCTTCCCGCGTGGCGGGTTTGCGGAGCTGGCGCGCTCATCTCCACTGCCCACGCGACCCGAAGCCCAGTTGCGCCTGCTGAACAGCGCGTATGGCGGCGGTGCGGAGCCCCAAGTCGGTCAACTTGTGAAAGTGGTGAACTGACCTTGATCTGAAGGAGGACCTGTCATGCAGAACGTTTGCACCTGCCTCTGGTTCGACGACCAGGCCGAAGCGGCGGTGGCCCTGTACACCAGCCTGCTCCCCAACTCACGCATTCTCGAAACATCGCATTACCTCAAGGGCGCCCCGCGCCCGGAAGGCACGGTGCTGACGATTCGCTTCTCGCTGGATGGCACCGAGTACCTGGCCCTGAATGGCGGGCCGCATTTCACCCTGTCGCCCGCAGCGTCGATCACGGTGTATTGCGATTCGCAGACGCAGATCGACACCCTGTGGCAGCGCCTCACCGCCGATGGTGGCCAGGAAAGCCAATGCGGCTGGCTGACCGACCGGTTCGGCCTGTCGTGGCAGATCGTGCCGCGCGTGTTGCTTGAGTTCGTGGGCGCCGCCGACCGGGCGGCGGCACAGCGCGCGTTCGATGCGGTGATGACGATGGTCAAGCTCGACATCGCGGCGCTGCAGCGTGCCTACGACGGCAAGGTGTCCTGAGGCGGCCGCCGTGGTGATACGGGTCGTGCGTCTGGGTAGCCCGCGTGCCGCGGATGAAGGCCTGCGCATCGGCACGGTTCGGCGTCCGCCGCGTGGCGTGCCGAAGGCGGAATTCGCCTCCCGGAACTGGTACGACGTCTGGTTTCCCAACCTCGCGCCCAGCTTGGAGACGATGAAGCTCGGCCAGGCGGCGCGGACCCCGGGGGAATGGTCTGCGTTCACCAAGAAATACCGCGCGGAGATGGCCGCGCCCGAGGCGGCGCATGCCATTGCGTTGCTGGCGGCGTTGTCGCGCCAGTCGAATTTTTCGGTGGGATGCTATTGCGAGGAAGAGGCGCATTGCCACCGTTTGGTGTTGCGTGCCTTGTTGGAAGCGCAGGGCGCCGAGATTCGCTGAGCCGTCCCTGTCTCCGGCCGAACCCTCTGCGCCCTGGGCGGGCCTCGGTGATAAGCTGGAACGACCGTTTGACCATTTTTTGCCGAGAGAGCCATGCCCGGACTGCTGCCCCACATCGATCCCGAAGGACTGCTTGAATTTTCGGTGGTCTACACCGACCGCGCGCTCAACCACATGTCGCAGAAGTTCCAAGGCGTGATGCGAGACCTGTCTGCCACGTTGAAGGAAGCGTACAACGCACAAGCCGCCATCGTGGTGCCGGGCAGCGGCACCTTCGGCATGGAAGCCGTGGCGCGGCAGTTCGCGACGGGCCAGAAAGTGCTGGTGCTTCGCAACGGCTGGTTCAGCTACCGCTGGACCCAGATCTTCGAGATGGGTTCGATCCCGGCGTCGTCCACCGTTCTGAAAGCGCGTCGTGCGTCGCAGGCGCCGCAAGCGCCATTCGCGCCGGCCCCGATCGACGAGGTGGTAGACACCATCCGGCGCGAGGCGCCGGCGCTGGTGTTTGCCGCGCATGTGGAAACCGCGTCCGGCATGATGCTCCCCGACAGCTACCTGCGCGCCGTGGGCGATG
This sequence comes from uncultured Rhizobacter sp., assembly GCA_964493285.1. Lineage (GTDB taxonomy): Bacteria > Pseudomonadota > Gammaproteobacteria > Burkholderiales > Burkholderiaceae_C > Rhizobacter. The sequence continues at coordinate 11,878 of CAZBOF010000040.1, forward strand.
CGGTTCGCTCGGTGGGCGGTTTGTTCGTGCTCGATTGCATCGCGTCGGGCGCCATGTGGGTCGACATGCAGAAGAATGCGGTCGACATCCTCATCAGCGCGCCGCAAAAGGGCTGGAGCGGTTCGCCAGGCTGTGCGTTCGTGATGCTCAACGATCGCGCCAACGAGCGCATCGGGCAGACCACCAGCACCAGCTTTGCCTGCGACCTGCGCAAATGGCAGCAGATCATGCAGGCCTATGAAGGTGGCGGCCATGCATACCACGCCACCATGCCCACCGATGCACTCATGCAGGCGCGCGATGCGATGCTCGAGACCCAGCGGTACGGCTTCGAAGCTGCGCGCAATGCGCAGCGCGAACTGGGCGAACGTGTTCGTGTGCTGCTGGCCGCCAAGGGCTATCCGAGTGTGGCGGCCTCTGGCTTTGAAGCACCTGGCGTGGTGGTGAGCTACACCACCGATCCGGACATCCAGTCCTCGAAGAAGTTTGCGGGCCTGGGCTTGCAAACTGCGGCTGGCGTGCCGCTGCAATGCGATGAGGGTGCCGATTTCAAGACCTGGCGCATCGGGCTCTTCGGTCTCGACAAGTTGCAGAACTTGGACCGAACCGTTTCGCAATTGGACGATGCGTTGAACCGCATCCGCTGACGCCTGCGCGGCAAGACCCGCTTCATGCCGGCTTAATGTCGGCTTACTGTTCTTCTCATCCGGCGATCCTATCTTTCGACTCTGCGGAATGTTCCGCATCGCGTCGCAAAGAAAGGCTCGCCATGAAACTGAATCCCTTGAATGCCACGCTGGTGGCTGCCGGCGTACTGGCCATGGGCACCGCGGGTGCGTTCGGCCTCAAGCCCGTGTGGTTCGGCGCGGCAGACGCACCGGAGCGCCCGTCCGCCGCCGTGGCGCCCACGCTGCCCGCAGCGGTTGCCGCGACAGCGGCGGCGGTCGTCCCGTCGGCCGCGGTGCCGCAGACCGCTGCGCCCAACTACCGTGCCATCGTCGCGCAGGCCGGGCCTGCGGTGGTGGGTATCACGGTGGCTGGCACGCAGCCGGTGGCGAATGCCGGCGTGCCCAACCTGCCCCCCGGCTTCGAGAACGATCCCTTCTTCAGATTCTTTCGCGGCTTGCCCGGCATGGAGCCGCGTGGCCGCAATCCGTCTCAGCCGTTCCGGGGGCAGGGCTCCGGCTTCCTCATCAGCACCGACGGGCTGATCCTCACGAATGCCCACGTCGTGCGTGAGGCGAAGGAAGTGACGGTGAAGCTGAGCGATCGGCGCGAGTTTTCGGCCAAGGTGCTCGGGGCCGACCCGACGACGGATGTGGCGGTGCTGCGCATCGAGGCACAGGACTTGCCGGCAGTGCGATTGGGGGATCCCAAGCAATTGGAGGTTGGCGATCCGGTGCTGGCCATTGGCGCGCCGTTCGGCTTCGAGCAGACCGCCACGCAGGGCATCGTGAGCGCCAAGGGCCGCGCCCTGCCCGGAGATTCGGCCGTGGTGCCCT
>CAZBOF010000040.1:13389-29767 GCA_964493285.1 uncultured Rhizobacter sp.
GGTGCCCTTCATCCAGACCGACGCGGCGGTGAACCCCGGCAACTCCGGCGGCCCCCTGTTCGATGGCTCCGGTGCGGTGGTGGGCATCAACGCGCAGATCTACTCCCAGACCGGCGGCTACCAAGGATTGGCGTTCGCGATACCGATCGACGTGGCACTGAAGGTGAAGGACCAGATCGTGGCCACGGGAAGGGCATCGCATGGCCGCCTGGGCGTGACCGTGCAGGACCTGAACCAGGCGCTCGCCGAGTCGTTTGGCCTCAAGCGCCCGGATGGCGCGCTGGTGGCCAGCGTGCAGCGCGACAGCGCCGCCGCCAAGGCAGGGCTCAAGCCAGGCGACGTGATCACCGAGGTGAACGGCGAGGCGATCGTGCGCTCGGGTGCGTTGTCCAGCGCGATCGGCCTCGCAAGCCCCGGTGATCGCGTGCGGCTCAAGGTCTGGCGCGACCAGAAGGCGCAGGTCATCGATGCGCGCCTGGGCGGCGCGGAACCCGCGCAGGCCGAGACCACCGCCAGCGCCACGGCCGAGCAAGGCGGCCAGCTGGGGCTGGCGTTGCGGCCGCTCACGCGCGAAGAACGCCGCCAGACTCAATCGGAAGGGGGCTTGGTGATCGAGGATGTGAGCGGGCCCGCAGCCCGTGCGGGTGTGGAGCCCGGCGATCTGCTGGTGGCGATCAACGGTCGGCCGGTCTCGTCGGTCGAGCAGGTGCACAGCGTCATGAGTGCGAAGCCCAAGAGCGTGGCCCTGTTGGTGGAGCGCGCCGGAGAGCGCATCTTCGTGCCGGTAAATCTTGGCTGACCCGCTGTAGGACAAGTCCGCAAGCGGCTCGGACGCGGGAACATGCGTTCGGGCCCGCGGGTCGAAAACAGGGTCTCAACAGCCCAAAGGACGACCCATGAAGTTCAATCCGACCCAATTGTTGTGCGCGCTGGCCGCGGGAGCACTGGTCTCGGGGGCGGCCGTCGCGCAGCCGGCCGTGAGCCCTTCCGAGGCGGTACCGCTTCCCGAGGTTCAGCATGTCAGTTCTGACATCAGCTACGTAACGGGTGGCGTGGCGTACGAACAGCTGCCGTCATTCCATCAGGCCCGCCCGGACTATCCGCTGAACGTCGAGGTCTATGAGAAGGCCGGCGAGAAGAACCAGTTCACCGCGGATGCCGAGGTGAAGCTCATCGGGCGGGGCGGCAACGTCGTGCTCGATGCGACGGCCGATGGACCCTATCTGTGGGCCAAGGTGCCGCCTGGGCAGTACACGCTGCAGACCACATTGAACGGCAAGATGCTAGAACGCCGCGTGTCGGTGAACGCCAACAGCCCGACGCGGGCGATCGTGGTGTTTCCACAAGGCACCGGCGATCGATGACGGGGCCTTGACCGCTGGCTGCGCCTCTGACGGGGCGCAGCGCGCTTGTTTCGGGTCAGCCGATGCGCCCGAGCAGCAGGAACTCCATCAAGGCTTTCTGCGTGTGCATGCGGTTCTCTGCCTCGTCCCACACCACGGATTGCGGGCCATCGATCACCTCGGCCTCGACCTCTTCGCCGCGGTGCGCGGGCAAGCAGTGCATGAACAGCGCGTCGGCTTGTGCCGAGGCCATCATCTCGGCATCGACACACCAGTCGGCGAACGCCTTCATCCGCGCCTCGTTCTCCGCCTCATAGCCCATGCTGGTCCAGACGTCGGTGGTGACCAGGTGCGCGCCGCGGCAGGCGTCGAGGGGATTCTTGAAGGTCTTCAGGCTCTGGGTGTTGGCGACCCCGGCAAGGCTGGCATCCAGCTCGTAGCCGCGCGGCGTGCTCACATGCAGCGTGAACCCGAGGATGTGCGCTGCCTGCAACCAGGTGTTGGCCATGTTGTTGCCGTCACCGACCCAGGCCACGACCTTGCCCGCGATGCTGCCGCGATGCTCGATGAAGGTGAAGATGTCGGCCAGGATCTGGCACGGGTGGTACTCGTTGGTCAGGCCGTTGATCACCGGTACGCGTGAATTCGCCGCGAAGGCTTCGAGCTTGGATTGCTCGTAGGTGCGGATCATCACCAGATCGACCATGCGGCTGATGACGCGTGCGCTGTCTTCGATCGGTTCCGAGCGGCCGAGTTGGCTGTCGCCGGTGGTGAGGTTCACCACCGAGCCACCGAGCTGGTACATGCCGGCCTCGAAGCTCACGCGGGTACGTGTGCTGGCCTTCTCGAAGATCATTGCCAGCGTGCGATCGACCAGCGGCGTGTACTTCTCGTAGTTCTTGAAGCGCTTCTTGATGATGGCCGCGCGCTCGAACAGATAGGCGTACTCCTCTGCACGCAGGTCCTTGAACTGCAGGTAGTGCTTCATGAGGCTCATTCCCGGTTTCATGTCTGGGGCGAGGCGAGGAATTTCTTCACCAGCGGCGCGAGGATCGCGATGATCTGCGCGGCTTCGTCTTCGCTGAGGATCAGCGGCGGCACGAGGCGGATCACGCGGTCGGCTGTCACGCTCAACATCAGGCCGGCTTGTGCGGCCTGTTGCAGCAGTTCGCCGCAGGGGCGGTCGAGTTCGATGCCGAGCATCAGGCCTTGCCCGCGGATATCCACCACGCCGCCGACACCCGCGAACGCCTCGGCGAGGCCGGCCTTCAAGGCGGCGCCCACCGTGGCCGCGTTCTCCAGCAAGCGGTCTTCTTCCATGATGCGGATGGTTTCCACGCCGGCCCGCATCGCCAGCGGGTTGCCGCCGAAGGTGGTGCCGTGGTTGCCCACGCCCATCACATGCGCGGCTTTCGGGCCGCACACCACCGCGCCCACCGGCACGCCGGAGCCGAGGCCCTTGGCCAAGGGCATCACGTCCGGCAGGATGCCGGCCCACTGGTGCGCAAACCACTTGCCTGTGCGGCCCATGCCGCACTGGACCTCATCCAGCATGAGCAGCCAACCCTTCTCGTCGCAAATGCGGCGGACCGCCTGCAGATAGGCCACCGTGGCCGGGTGGATGCCGCCTTCGCCCTGGATCACTTCCAGGAACACGGCCGTGACGTTGTTGTTGGTCTTGGCGACGGCTTCGATGGCGGCAACGTCGTTGAGCGGTACGCGCACGAACCCCTCCACCAGGGGGCCGAAGCCGGCTTGCACCTTGGCGTTGCCGGTGGCCGACAGCGTGGCGATCGAGCGACCGTGGAAGGCTTTCTCGTAGACGATGATCTCGGGGCGGTCGATGCCCTTGTCGTGCCCGAACTTGCGTGCAATCTTGAGCGCAGCTTCGTTGGCTTCGAGGCCGGTGCTGCAGAAGAAAACGTTCGTCAGGCCCGACAGTTCGGTCAGTTTGGCGGCCAGCTGTTCTTGCAGCGGGACAAGGTAGTAGTTGCTGCTGTGGATCAGCTTGCCGACCTGGTCCTGGAGCGCTGGCACCAGCTTCGGGTGCGCGTGGCCCAACGTGTTCACGGCGATGCCACCGAGCCCGTCGAGATACTTCTTGCCATTCGTGTCCCACACCCAGCAGCCTCGGCCGTGCGACAGCGCGACAGGCAGGCGGCCGTAAGTCGGCATCACGTGCGGTTCGGGGCTGGCGGGCAGGTCGTTGCGCGCATTCATGGGCAGGGCTCCATCTGAAAGAAAACAGCCAGCGGGACGCTGGCCTTGGGGCGAACGATTCTACGGGCGGCACTGTTCCGCGAGGCGGGCGAGCGCCTTGGTCAACTTCTGCACCCAGGGAGTGCTGCAATGCAGCACATCCGCGGCACAATGGCCGATGCGCACGCCGTGGTGTGCGCGCCACCTGCCTGCCATTGCATGACCTCCCCCACGCCTGTGCGCGAACTCTTCATCATGGGTCTGACCCAGGATGGGAAAACCTTCCGCCCGAGCGACTGGGCTGAACGCCTGGCCGGCGTGATGGCTTGCTTTCGGCCGGAAGGGGTGTTGAGAGACCGCGGGGCGTTCATCGGGTACTCGCCGTATTGCGTGCCCCGCGTCATCAACGGCGTGAAGTACGTCATCGTCAACGAGGCGCTGCGTGACATCGAGCCGATGGCGTGGGATTTCGTCATGGGCTTCGCTCGCGACAACAAGCTTCAGGTCGCTGAAGCGTGCCTGTTGCCGGAGAAGCCCGGCTCTTGATATCTTGATAAATGGTGCGCGGCAATGAAAAAGGCCCGCATCGCGGGCCTTTGGCTTCGTGTCGTTCCGGGATGCTGGATCAGGCGGCGGTGACGAGCGCCTTGACCTTGGCGGAGAGGCGGCTCTTGTGGCGCGCGGCCTTGTTCTTGTGGAAGATGCCTTTGTCTGCAACGGAGTCGATCACGCGCTGGGCGGTCTTGAACAGATCGGTGGCTTTTTCCTTGTCGCCGGCGACGACAGCTTTCTGGACATTCTTGATGACGGTGCGGAACTTGGAGCGCAGCGCAGTGTTGGCGGCGTTCAGCTTCACGTCTTGACGAACGCGTTTGCGGCCCGACGCGATGCGGACCGTTTTCTTGACTTTGGAAGAAGTGGCCATGTTTTGACTGTGCCCAGAAAGAAACGAAGTCCGCGAGTATAGCATTTCGCGGTGAGGCCCCGCAAACCGGCTCCCTGGGGCGAGCAGGCGCTACCTATAATCCGCGGCCATCTGAGGCGGGTTCCCGTCTTCGCTACCGGCCTTTCCATGAACCTGCTGCGCGCTGCGTCGATCGTTTCGCTTTTGACCCTGGCGTCGCGCATCACGGGCCTGGGCCGCGAACTCATCATGGCGGCCATGTTTGGCGCCGGCGCGTGGACGGACGCCTTCCAGGCTGCATTTCGCATCCCGAACATGCTGCGGCGCCTCTTCGCAGAAGGCGCGTTTTCGCAGGCATTCGTGCCGCTTCTGGGCCACACCCGTGCCCGCGACGGCGATGACGCCACCCGGCTGCTGGTGGGTGCCGTGGCCACCATCCTTTTCTGGGCGGTACTGGCCACCACCATGATCGGTGTCGTCGCCGCGCCGGTGGTCGTCTGGCTGATGGCGTCCGGGCTGGAACAGTTCGACGGCGCCGTCACCATGACCCGCTGGATGTTCCCGTACATCGCCTTCATCTCGCTGGTGGCGCTGTCGGCGGGCATCCTGAACACCTGGAAACGGTTCGCGGTGCCGGCGGCTGCGCCGGTGCTGTTGAACCTGTCGGTGATTGCCGCAGCGTGGTGGCTTGCCCCCTGGTTCGAGCGCTGGGGCCTGCAGCCCATCTATGCCTTGGCGGCAGGCGTGGTGCTGGGCGGTGTGCTTCAGCTGGGGGTCCAGCTTCCTGCGCTCAAGCGCATCGGCATGGTGCCGCGGATCGGGTTGAGCGTCTCGTCCGTGCGAACGGCCTGGCATCACCCGGGCGTGGGGCAGATCCTGCGGCGCATGGCGCCGGCGCTGCTTGGCGTTTCGGTGGCGCAGCTCTCGCTGATGATCAACACCCATCTGGCGTCGTACATGGCCGTGGGCGCGGTGTCGTGGCTGACATATGCCGACCGCCTGATGGAGTTCCCCACCGGGTTGCTGGGCGTCGCGCTCGGCGTGGTGCTCATCCCGCAGTTATCGGCGGCCCAGGGGAAAGGGGATGCCGCCGGCTACGTGGCCATGCTCGATTGGGGCTTGCGGCTCGTCGTCCTGCTGGCGCTGCCGTGCGCCGTGGCGCTGCTCGTGTTTGCGGGGCCGCTGGTAGCGGTGCTGTACGAGCGCGGCGCGTTCACCGGCTTCGATGTGGTGCAGACCGAGCGCGCCTTGATGGCTTACGGCGTCGGGCTGCTCGGGCTGGTGGCGGTGAAGGTGCTGGCGCCGGGCTTCTACGCCAAGCAGGACATCTCTACGCCGGTCAAGATCGCGATCGCCGTGCTGGTGCTGACGCAGTTGATGAACCTGATCTTCTGGCTGTACGTGCCTGCGCTCGGGCATGCCGGCCTGGCGCTGTCGATCAGCATCGGTGCGCTGGTCAATGCGTTGTGGCTGTTCTGGGGCTTGCGCCGCAGCGGGTCCTACCGCTTGGCGGCGGGGTGGCTGCCATTTGCATCGCGGGTGGTGGTTGCCAGTGTCGCCATGGGGGCTCTGCTGTTCTGGGCCACCCGGGCGGTGCCCTGGACCTCGCTGCGCGGCCACGAAGCCTCGCGTATCGGCTGGATGGCCGCGAGCCTTGGCGCAGCGGCGGTCGTGTACTTCGGCACCTTGCTGCTCACCGGCATGAAGTTTCGCCAGTTCATGCGCCGCGGATAATGGCGCCATGCCCGGTTCCCTGCTGACCACCCCGCCCACGCCATTGGAGTACTTCGCCACCCTGGTGGCGGATGACGCCAGCCTGTCGTTGGTGGAGGCGGCGATTGCGATCGAGCAGGACGACAACCCCCGTCTCGACGCACAAGGCGTGCTGGCCCGCCTCGACGCGCTGACCGAGCGGCTGAGGCAGCGCATCCCGCCGGATGCCGGGCCTCGCCAGCGCCTGCGGCTGTTGAACCATTTCTTCTTCCAGGAACTCGGGTTCTCGGGCAACCTGAACGACTACTACGACCCGGGCAACAGCTTTCTGAGCCGCGTGCTGGAAAGCCGGCGCGGCATCCCGATCACCCTGGCGGTGATCTATATCGAGCTGGCGACGCACGTTCGCTTGAACGCGCACGGCGTCTCGTTCCCCGGGCATTTCCTGGTCAAGGTGCAGCTGTCCGAAGGGGAGGTGGTGATCGACCCTTTCACCGGACATTCCTTGGGCCGCGAGCAGCTCGACGAGTTGCTCGCACCGTACCGCCTCCGCCAGGGGCTTGTCGGAGATTTCGAGGTGCCGCTGGCGCTGTTTCTCCAAGCCGCCTCATCGCGCGACATCCTGGCGCGCATGCTGCGCAACCTGAAAGAGATTCACCGCGCGGTGAGCGATTGGCCTCGCCTGGTGGCGGTGCTCAACCGCCTGGTGGTGCTGCTGCCCGACGCCTGGGACGAGCGGCGCGACCGCGGCCTGGCGCAGGCGGAATTGGGAGCGCTCGAGGCTGCCGCTGCGGACTTGTCGGCGTATCTGGCCCACGTTCCCCAGGCTGAGGACCGGGCGGCCATCGGCGAGAAGCTGCTGGGTCTGCGCGGGCGCGGCGATGGCCACCTGCACTGACCGGCAACCGGTGTCCCGGCTGATGGCCCATTCCCCTTGGATAGAATTTCAGGTTCCCTGCCGCACGACGCCGTGAACCGGCGCCACACCACACCCACCATGCAATTGACCAATGCCCAGCGGCAGACGCTTTCCTGGCTCCTGATCGCGTTCATCGGCGTGATGCTGGTGTGGTTGCTGGCGCCGGTGCTCACCCCTTTCCTGATTGCCGGCGTGCTGGCCTATGTGCTGCTGCCGGCCGTCAATCGGTTGTCTGCCCGCCGCGTTCCGCGCGCGCTGGCGGTGTCCATCGTCGAGTTGCTGGCGTTTCTGGTGATCGCCGCGGTGCTGTTGTTGATCGTGCCCATCTTGTCGAAGGAGTTGCCGCTGCTGCGCGAGCACTTGCCGATGATGGCGGAGCGCTTGAATGCCACCGTGTCCCCGTGGCTCGCCCAGTTCGGCATCCACATCGCGCTCGACAGCGCCAGCATCAAGGCTTTCGTCATGAAGTACCTCGGTGCCAACATTGAAGACGGCCTGACGGCTGCGCTGAGTTCGGCGCGCATCGGCGGCAGCTTCGTTCTGGCCTTGGTGGGCAATGCGATTCTGATCCCGGCCGTGCTGTTCTACCTGCTGATGGATTGGCCGCGCCTCGCGCTGCGCATCCACACGCTGGTGCCGCCGCGGCTGAAGCAGCGGGTGGATTCGTTCCTGGTCGACTGTGACGACATGCTTGGCCAGTACCTGCGCGGGCAACTGCTGGTGATGGTGATCCTGGCCGCCTTCTACAGCGTGGGCCTGGCGCTGTTCGGGTTCGATCTCGCCATCCCCGTGGGCGTGTTCACCGGCTTGGCGGTGTTCATCCCCTACCTGGGTTTCGGCCTCGGCCTGGTGCTGGCCTTGCTCGCGGGTGTCCTGCAGTTCGGCAGCTGGTATGGCGTGGTGGCCGTGGCCGTGGTCTATGGCATCGGCCAGGTCGTGGAGAGCTTCTTCCTGACCCCGCGCCTGGTGGGCGAGCGCATCGGCATTCATCCCTTGGTGGTGATCTTCGCGCTGCTGGCCTTTGGCCATCTCGCAGGATTCGTGGGCGTGCTGCTGGCTTTGCCGGTGTCTGCGGTGCTTGCGGTGGCCGGCGCTCGGTTGTACCGCTTGTACGTCGAAAGCAAGCTGTACCGGGGATGAAGCAGATCCCCCTCGCCATCGCCAGCGAGCCGCTTCGCTCTTTCGACAACTTCGTCCCTGGCGCCAACGTGGCTGCGATCGCGCACCTGCGGGGCGGCTGCAGCGCCAACGCTCCGGCTTATCTCTGGGGGGCTTCCGGCGTTGGCAAGACCCACCTTCTGCAGGCGCTGGCCAACCAAGTGCAGGCGCAGGGGGGGCGGGCGAGCTGGTTCAGCGCAGCGCATGCCACGCCCTGGGTATTCGAGGAGCGCGCCGCGGTCATCGTGATCGACGACTGCGACAGCCTGGACGCCGCGCAGCAGCAGGCGGCGTTTGCGCTCTTCATCGAAGCCACCACCCATGCGATCCCCGTGCTGGCTGCCGGCCGCCTGCCCCCGGTGGACCTGCCCCTGCGCGATGACCTGCGCAGCCGGCTGGGATGGGGTCATGTGTTCGCACTGGCCCCGCTGAGCGAGGCCGAGGCGCGCGCCACCCTGCGCCGCGAAGCCGATCGCCGCGGCCTTTTCCTGTCGGACGACGTGATGAGCTACCTGCTCACCCGGTTCGCCCGTGATCTCAAACACCTGATGGCGGTGCTGGACCGGCTGGACGAATTCGCGCTGGTTCACAAGCGCGCCGTCACGGTGCCGCTGCTCAAGCAAATGCTGGCCGAAGAGCGCCAGGACCCGACATGAATCTGTGCCTTTTCGACCTCGACCACACACTGATCCCGATCGACTCGGATCACGCCTGGGGCGAGTTCATGCAGCAGATCGGCTGGGCCGACCGCGACGAATTCGTTCAGCGCAACGACGTGTTTCTCGCCCAGTACCAAGCCGGCCAGCTCGACATCGACGCCTACATCGAGTTCGCCACCCGCCCCTGGCGTGGGCGCACCGCGGCCGAGCTGCAGGCCGCGCACCAGCGTTTCATGCGCGAGATCGTGCTGCCGGTGGTGCGGCCCGAGGCCCGCGCGCTGGTGCGCAGCCACCAGGACCGAGGCGACCTCGTGGCGATCGTCACCGCGACCAACGAGTTCGTGACGGCACCGATCGCGCAAGCCTTCGGCGTGGCGCATTTGATTGCCGTCCAACTTGAAAAAGGCCCTGGCGGTAACATCACGGGCCGCATCGAAGGCATTCCATCGTTTCGGGACGGCAAGCCGGTGCGCACGCGCGAGTGGCTGGCAGGGCTCGGACACACACTGGAAGACTTTCCTCGAATCAGCGTTTACAGCGATTCGGCCAACGACTTGCCATTGCTCGAGTTGGCCAGCGATCCCGTGGCCACCAATCCGGCCCCATCGCTGGAAACCATCGCCCGTGCGCGCGGCTGGCGTGTTCTCCAGCTTTTTCAGCAAGGCCCCTGATGATCAAGAAGTTCATAGACAAGTTGCTTGGCAAGGCCGGTGCTTCGGCACGGCCCGCCGTCAAAGGCCGGCGAGTCGAGGTTCCGGTGTCCGAGCATCGCATCGACCCCGGACTGGTCGACGAGAACGCGGTGCGCGTGGTCAAGACATTGTCCGACGCGGGTTTCGAGGCCTACATCGTGGGCGGCGCGGTGCGCGACCTGCTCGTGGGCTTGCGCCCCAAGGATTTCGACGTGGCAACCAATGCCACGCCCGAGGAGGTGAAAGGCCTGTTTCGCCGCGCCTTCATCATTGGCCGGCGCTTTCGGATCGTGCATGTGGTGTTCGGGCGCGGGCGCGACCACGAGGTCATCGAGGTCTCGACGTTCCGCGCCGTGATGTCCGGCGCGACCGAGGCGGTCAGCGGCAACGAGAAGACATCCAAGTCGGAACTCGCCGGCAAAACCCATGCGGTCGATGCGGCGGGCCGGGTGCTGCGCGACAACGTCTGGGGCACCCAGCTTGAAGATGCCGCCCGGCGCGATTTCACCGTCAACGCGATGTACTACGACCCGCAGCGGCAGATCGTCGTCGATTACCACGGTGGCATCAAGGACGCGCAGAAGAAGCTGCTGCGCATGATCGGCGACCCGGTTGCGCGCTACCGCGAAGACCCGGTGCGCATCATTCGCGTGGTGCGCTTCGCCGCCAAGCTGGGGTTCAAGATCGACCCCAAGACACGCCAGCCCATTCAGGAAATGGCGGCCTTGCTCGACAGCGTTCCTGCGTCGCGCACGTTCGACGAAATGATCAAGCTGCTGCAGACGGGTCACGCGCTTGCCAGCATCGAAGAGCTGCGCAAGCAGGGGCTGGTGGGCTCGCGCCGCGGTGTGTTCCCGATTCTGGATGTAGTGCTTGACGACGCCAACCAGCACCCCGAGCGCGCGAAGTTCGTCCAGCTCGCGCTGGCCGACACCGACCGCCGCGTGGGCGAGGGCAAGCCGGTCGCACCCAGTTTCATGCTGGCCTGCATGCTGTGGTACGACGTGCTCGACCGCTGGCAGCGCTTGAAGAAGAAGGGTGAGGCGCCGTTCCCCGCCTTGCAGCAGGCGGTGGACGCAGTGTTCGATGCCCGCATCGGCGACATCTCCGGGCGCGGCAAGCTCGCCGCCGACATGCGAGAGATCTGGCTGATGCAGCCGCGTTTCGAGCGCCGCACCGGGCAGTCGCCTCTTTCGCTGGTGGAGCAGCCCCGCTTTCGCGCCGGCTTCGATTTCCTTCGCCTGCGGGCGAGCGTCGGCGAGGTCGAGACGGCGCTGGCGCAATGGTGGGAAACCTTCTCCCTGGCCGACCCGTCGCAGCGCGGTGCATTGATCGAACAAGTGAAAGGGCGGGGCTCGTCGGTCCGCCGGGTTCCGGCGCAAACCACGCACGCCGCCGAGCCCGAGAGCGACGACGACGGATCTGAGGTGACGGGTGACGCCGATGCACCGCGCAAGCGGAGGCGGCGCCGCCGCAAGCCCGCCGGTGCCGGCGGCAGCGATGCGCCCACGCCTTGAGCCGACATTCAATTCACGTGGGGCCATTGCATGGGCGCATCCTTTGAGATTCCTCTGGTGGAGCCGGCATCGGTCGGATTCTGTGCCGAGCGGCTGGGGCGACTCACCGACGTCCTGAACGACGAAATCGGGCGCGAGAAGCTGCCCGGCGCGGTCGTCACCATTGCGCGGCGGGGCAAGATGGTTTGCTTTGCGAGCCTCGGCCAGCGCGATCCCGCGTCGGGCGAGCCCATGTCGCGCGATGCCATCTTCCGCATCTATTCGATGACCAAGCCGGTGGTTTCGGTGGCGGTGATGATGCTGGTGGAGCAAGGCAAACTGCTGCTCAACCAGCCGATTGCGGCCTACCTGCCCGAGCTGGGAGGAGTGACCGTCACGCGCCCGCAGTACACCGGCGCCGTGCTGGCCACGCAGGCCATCACGCTGCACGACCTGCTGCGCCATACGGCTGGCTTGACCTACCAGTTCATGGGCACCTCGCCCATTCACCGCCAATACGCCGCCGCGGGTTTGTTCGAGCGGGGACTGAGCAATGCCGAGTTCATTTCGGTGCTGTCGCGGATTCCGCTGCTGCGCGAGCCGGGCACGGCCTGGGGCTACAGCCATGCCACCGATGTGCTGGGGCGCTTGATAGAGGTCGTTACCGGTCAGACGCTGGGGGCCCATCTGAGGCAGTCCATCTTCGAGCCGCTCGGCATGGTCGACACCGCGTTCCACGTGCCCACGGCACAACACCACCGCATTGCCGAACCATTCGCCATCGATCCCGATGCGGGCGCGCCCGTCAGCCTGTTCGATGTGCGCCAGCCGCCTGCGCAGGAGATGGCGGGCGCTGGCCTCGTGTCCACGGCTGCCGACTATGCGCGGTTCATGCAGATGATGCTGGCGGGCGGCGCGCTGGGCACCACGCGGCTGCTCGGCCCGAAAACCGTGGCGCTGATGACGGCCGATCATCTCGGCAACATCCCCGTCTCCGGCGAGCTGCTCACCACAGGCCATGGCTTCGGCCTCGGCTTTGCCGTGCGGTTGCAAACCGGCGTGGTACCGCATGCCGGGTCGGCCGGCATGTACTACTGGGCCGGGCTGGCGGGCACGTCGTTCTTCATCGATCCGCAGGAGTCGCTGCACGCGCAGCTGTTGATCCAGCAGCCCGGACGCCGGGAGTACTACCGCAACCTGTTCCGCGAGCTGGTCTACGCGGCGCTGGTGGACTGATCTCACGCGTGCCATGCAGCCTGTTTCTGCATACGTGGGTGTCGGCGCGAATCTGGGCGACCCGCTCGCCGCCGTCCGCGCTGCCTTGAACGCGCTCGCCCGGCTGCCCGGCACCGTACGGGTCGCGAACTCTGCGTTGTACCGAACGGCGCCTGTGGCTGCGCAAGGTCCTGACTTCGTCAATGCCGTGGCGCATCTGTCGACGACGCTCGCGCCGCAGGCTCTGCTGGCCGCCTTGCAGTCGATAGAGCTGGAGGCCGGCCGCGAGCGCCCCTACCTGAATGCGCCCCGCACGCTCGACCTCGATCTCCTTCTGTACGGCGATCTGGCGTTGGAATCCTCCGCTCTCACCGTGCCGCATCCGCGCATGCATGAGCGGGCATTCGTGCTGGTGCCACTTTCTGACCTCGTGCCCGCCACGCACCCGATCGGGGGGCACGGGCCGTTGAGCGCGCTGCTGAACAGCGTGGCGAACCAGTCGATCCACAAGGTGATGAGCGAATGAATTCTGCGTTGATTCCGCCATGCGTGGCGCCCGAAACCGTGGGGTTCAGTGCGTCGCGCCTCGCGCGCCTCACCGGGGCATTCCAGAACCAGATTGAACGTCAGCGCCTACCCGGCGTGGTGGCCATGGCCATGCGGCAGGGGCAGGTGTTCTATTGCGAAGCGCTGGGACGGCGCGATCCGGCACATCCCGACGCCATGCGCGTGGACGACATCTTCCGCATTTACTCGATGACCAAGCCACTGGTCTCGGTGGCGGCGATGATGCTCTTCGAGGAGGGCAGGCTCTTCCTCAACGACCCATTGGAGAAGCACGTGCCCGAGTTCCGGGGCGTGCGCGTGGGCGTCGTGCGCGACGGTCAGGTCGAAACCACCGAGGCCGTGCGCGGACCCACGGTGCACGATCTGTTGCGCCACACCGCGGGCTTCACCTACGAGATCCTTCCGGAAGCGCCGCTTCGCAGGCAGTACATCCAGGCCAAGATCTATCGCCGCGATTGGACCAACGAGCAGTTTGCCAAGGCGCTGGCGACGTTGCCGTTGATGCACCAGCCCGGCACCGTGTGGGAGTACAGCCGTGCGACCGACGTTCTGGGCCGGGTGGTCGAAGTGGTGAGTGGACGACGCCTGCGCGATTTCATCCACGAACGCATCCTGGCGCCGCTGTCCATGGTGGACACCGGTTTCGATGTGCCTCCCGCTTCGCACCACCGGTTGGCCGAGCCGTTCTCTGCCGATCCCGATACCCGCGCCGATGTTCGATTGCTCGATGTCCGCACGCCATTCGCAATGGACATGGGCGGGGGCGGCATGGTGTCCACGGCCGCGGACTACATGCGGTTCATGCAGATGATGCTCCAGGGCGGGGCGTTCGAAGGGCATCGGCTGTTGTCGCGCAAGACGGTGGCGTTGATGACTTCCGACCACCTGGGTGGGATCCCCGGTGACAACGACCTGCTCTCGCCCGGCCATGGGTTCGGGCTCGGGTTTTCGGTGCGCCTGCATGGCGGCATGGACGTGCTGGCCGGCTCGGCAGGTCTCTACTACTGGGGCGGCTTGGCCGGTACCACGTTCTTCATCGACCCCGCAGAATCGCTTTGCGCGGTCTTGATGGTGCAGGCCCCGGGCCAGCGTGACGAGGTGCGCAGCCTGTTCCGCAATCTCCTGTACGCGGCGTTCGACGACTGACCCGCTTGCGGTGCCTTCCATGAACCTGAACGTGCCTGCCCAAACGGTGCTGCTGCTGGCGGCATCGAACATCTTCATGACGTTCGCGTGGTATGGGCACCTCAAGAGTCTGGCCGCGAAGCCCTGGTACATCGCCGCGCTCATCAGTTGGGGCATCGCGCTGTTCGAGTACCTGCTGCAGGTGCCGGCCAACCGGATCGGCTACGCCGGAGGGTTCACGCTGGCGCAGCTGAAGATCATGCAGGAGGTGATCACGCTCGCCGTGTTCGTGCCGTTCGCCATGCTCTACATGAACCAGCCGTTCAAGCTCGACTATGTCTGGGCGGCGCTGTGCCTCGTCGGTGCCGTGTACTTCATCTTCCGAAGCGGCTGATCATGCCCGGCCTCGATCGCTTCCGCCACATTGCCGTCGAAGGGCCTATCGGCGTCGGCAAGAGCACGCTGGCGCGCCGCCTCGCAGCGCATCTGAACGCCGAGTTGATGCTCGAGCGCGCCGAAGAGAATCCGTACCTGGAGCGCTTCTACGCCGACGCCAAGGGGTACGCCTTTCAGACGCAAGTGTTCTTCCTGTTCCAGCGCATGAAGCAGGTGCAGGAACTGGCGCAGCCTGGCATGTTCAGCGAGCCCGTGGTGAGCGACTTCATGATGGCCAAGGATGCCCTGTTTGCACGCATGAACCTGAGTGACGAGGAGTACCGCCTGTACAGCCAGATGTATGCGCAGGTGGCCGACCAGGTGCCTCAGCCCGATCTCGTCATCTGGTTGCAGGCCACCCCGGCCACATTGCTGAAGCGGATTCGCCAGCGCGCCATCCCGATGGAGCAACGCATCGATCCGGCTTACCTGGAGCGGTTGTGCGCCGCCTATGCCGAATACTTCGCAGGCTTTGATGCGGCTCCTTTGATGATCGTGAACAGCGAGCATTTCAATCCGCTGGATGGTGGCTCGGACTTCGACGACCTGCTCACGGCGCTGAACGCCTTCGAAGGAGGGCGATCTGTTTTTGATCTTTCCGCAAGCCAACCCTAGTACCTCACGGCGCTAAACTCGCGCCTTCGTTGTTGTTATGAACATGCCGGCATCCCGGCATCCCTGGAGATTCATCATGCTGTTTGGCAAATTGCTGCCGCGAGAAGGAAATTTTTTCGAACTTTTCAACCAGCATGCTGCTTACATCGTGAAGGGGGCACAAGCGTTCATTGCGATGATCGAGAACTACGGGGATCCGCGATTGCGCGAGCAGCATGCCGAAGAAGTGGTGTCGGCCGAGCGCTCCGCCGACAAGATCACGGCCGAGGTCAACCGGCTGCTGCACAAGACCTTCATCACCCCGATCGACCGAGAACAGATCCATGGCCTCATCAATGCGATGGACGACATCGTGGACCTGATGCAAGACGCCACCGAGACGATGCAGCTCTATGACGTGCGGGTCATGACCGAAGAAGTGCTGCGCCTCGGAGACCTGAGCGCGAAATGCTGCGAACGGGTGCAGCACGCGGTGTCGCTCCTGCCGCGCCTCAACCACAGTGACGCCGCAGAAGCCGCCATCAGGTCGTGCGAAGAGATTGACAAGCTCGAATCCGACGCCGACCGGGTGATGCGCGCCGCGATGTCCAAGCTCTTCCGCGAAGAGACCGATGTGCGCGAGCTGATCAAGCTCAAGGCCATCTACGAGCAGTTGGAGTCCATCTCCGATCGCTGTGAAGATGTCGCGAACTTGATCGAGGGCATCGTCCTCGAGGCGTCCTGATCTTTCAACGGAGTTGCGATGGAATCGATCCAGGTCGCCTTCTGGGTGGTGGCGATGTTGGTGGTGCTCGCGTTGGCGTTCGACTTTATGAACGGCTTCCACGACGCTGCCAACTCCATTGCCACCGTCGTCTCCACCGGGGTGCTGAAGCCCCAGCAAGCGGTTCTGTTCGCCGCGTTCTTCAATGTTCTGGCAATCGCGGTGTTCCACCTGAGCGTCGCGGCGACGGTCGGCAAGGGCATCGTCGATCCGGGGGTGGTTGACCACCACGTCGTGTTCGGCGCACTGATCGGTGCGATCTTCTGGAACCTCGTCACCTGGTGGTACGGGATTCCCTCCAGCTCCTCGCATGCCCTGATCGGAGGCATCTGCGGTGCGGTGATCGGCAAGGCCGGCATGGGTGCGTTGATGGGCGCTGGCGTGCTCAAGGTGGTGGCGTTCATCTTCGTGTCGCCGCTGCTTGGCTTCTTGCTCGGCTCGCTGCTGATGGTGATCGTGGCCTGGGTGTGCCGCCGCACTTCGCCGCTGCGCGTGGACAACTGGTTCCGTCGCCTCCAACTCATCTCGGCCGGCTTGTACAGCCTGGGGCATGGCGGCAACGACGCGCAGAAGAC
>CAZBOF010000041.1:0-23233 GCA_964493285.1 uncultured Rhizobacter sp.
AAAGCGCGACTATGCGCTCAAGCCGATGAACTGTCCGGGCCACATCCTGATCTTCAAGCAGGGCATCAAGAGCTACCGCGACCTGCCCGTGCGCTACGGCGAGTTCGGCCAGTGCCACCGCAACGAGCCCACAGGCGGCCTGCACGGCATCATGCGCGTGCGCGCGTTCACGCAGGACGACGGGCACATCTTCTGCACCGAAGACCAGATCCTCGACGAATGCACGGCATTCACCGAGCTGCTGCAGAAGGTCTACAAGGATTTCGGCTTCACCGACATCATCTACAAGGTCGCCACACGGCCTGAGCAGCGCATCGGCTCCGACGAATACTGGGACAAAACCGAGCATGCGCTGATGGAAAGCCTGCGCCGCTCGGGGTGCGAGTTCGAGATTGCCGAGGGCGAGGGCGCCTTTTACGCGCCGAAGATCGAATACACCCTGAAAGACGCGCTGGGCCGGCACTGGCAGTGCGGCACGATCCAGATCGACCCGAACATGCCCGAGCGCTTGGGCGCGGAATTTGTCAACGAGGCTGGAGAGCGCCAAACGCCGTTGATGCTGCATCGCGCCATCGTCGGAAGCCTCGAGCGTTTCATCGGAATCCTGCTGGAGCAGCACGCTGGCGCATTGCCTGTTTGGCTGGCGCCGGTGCAGGCGGTCGTCCTCAATATCACGAGTGACCAGGCCGAATACGCCCAGGAGGTGACGAAAACGCTGCAAAAACAAGGGCTTAGAGTGGAATGCGATTTGCGCAACGAGAAAATTACCCGTAAAATCAGAGAGCATTCCATGCAAAAGGCCCCGTTCCTCCTGGTCGTTGGTGACAAGGAGAAGGCAAACGGGGCTGTTGCCGTGCGCGCTCGCGGCAACCAAGACCTGGGGGTGATGCCTCTCGCCGACTTCAGCCAGAAGATCGCCGGCGATATCGCCCAACGCGTTTGACGCAGGTTTTGGGGCCGGCGCGTTTTGATTGATTTTGGAGTCCGCCGCCTTGGAGTCCGCTGAGGATTTGAACTATCGCTACTTTTGCTGACCGCCGTACTCCGAACGTGGAGCGCAAGCACCGCCTCAACCGCGAGATCATGGCCCCGGAAGTCCGGCTCAACGGCGTCGAGAACGAACCGTTGGGCATCGTCCCCACGTCTGAAGCCTTGCGCATGGCTGGCGACCTGGACGTCGACCTGGTCGAGATTGCCGCGCAGGCCGACCCTCCGGTTTGCCGCTTGATGGACTACGGCAAGTTCAAGTACCAGGAGCAGAAGCGGGCAGCAGAGGCCAAGGCCAAGCAGAAGGTCATCGAGATCAAGGAAGTCAAGTTCCGCCCGGGCACGGACGAAGGCGACTACCAGATCAAGATGCGCAACCTGCGACGCTTCATCGAAGAAGACGGTGACAAAGGCAAGGTCACGTTGCGCTACCGCGGGCGGGAGATCACCCACCAGGAAATCGGGATGCGGTTGCTGGAGCGGATCCGGGACGAGTTGGCCGATTGCGCCGTGGTTGAAAACATGCCGAAGCTCGAAGGGCGCCAGATGATCATGGTGCTGGGGCCGAAGAAGCGTTAGAAGCAGAAGATATTGTGAGATTCAGCCTGCGGTTTGGTCGCCGCAGTGCTGCAAGAAGCCCCGTCAGGCCGACAAGACCGCAAGTCGTTTTGCGGGCGCCTGCCGGAGCAATCAAGAAGGAGCAGTCATGCCCAAGATGAAGACCAAGAGCAGCGCAAAGAAGCGCTTTCGCGTGCGCCCAGGAGGTACCGTCAAGCGCGGTCAAGCCTTCAAGCGGCACATCCTGACCAAGAAGTCGACGAAGACGAAACGCCATCTGCGCGGAGCGTCCACCGTTCACGAGACGAACATGGGTGGCATCGCTCAAATGCTCCCCTTCGCTGGTCTTTGATCAGCCGTTACTTCTAGAAGGGAAAAGACATGCCTCGCGTCAAACGTGGTGTTACCGCACGTGCTCGTCACAAGAAAGTTCTCGCACTCGCCAAGGGTTACCGTGGCCGCCGCAAGAACGTATTTCGCATCGCCAAACAAGCGGTCATGCGCGCTGGGCAATACGCCTATCGCGATCGCCGCACGAAGAAGCGTGTGTTCCGTCAGCTCTGGATCGCCCGCATCAACGCGGCCAGCCGGAGCCTGGGCGTCACCTACAGCAAGTTCATGGCTGGCCTGAAGAAGGCCAACATCGACATCGACCGCAAGGTCCTTGCCGACATGGCCGTGAATGATCCTGCCGCTTTTGGCAGCATCGTTGAAAAGGTGAAGGCCCAGCTCGCTTGAATGCCGTGAACGCGCCGCGCCAGAGTCATCTGGCCGGCGTCACAGCAAGTCCTGCGCCGGGCCCAGCCCGTTGCAGGCAAGCTCTCAAAGGCCGACCCTGTGCTCGGCCTTTTTTATTGTTCCAAGACGACTTTTCGAACCGATGAACGACCTCGATCAACTGGTGCAGGCCGCGAGCGCGGATTTCGCTCAAGCCGGTGCGCCTGCCGATCTGGAAAATGCGAAGGCGCGCTACCTGGGCAAGTCGGGGCGCGTGACTGAGTGGCTGAAATCGCTGGCGACGTGCACGCCCGAAGAGAAGAAGGCGCGCGGTGCCGAGATCAATGCCGCCAAGCAGCAAATCGAAGCGGCCCTGAATGCGCGCCGGCAGGCACTGGCCGATGCCGAGTTGAACGCCCAGCTGAAAGCCGAGGCGCTCGACGTGACACTGCCGGGGCGCCAGCGCGGAACGGGTGGATTGCACCCAGTGTCGCGCACGATGGAGCGCATCGAGACGATTTTCGGCTCCATGGGCTTCGATGTCGCCGACGGCCCCGAAATCGAAACCGACTGGTACAGCTTCACCGCGCTCAACAATCCGGAGAACCATCCGGCGCGATCGATGCAGGACACGTTCTATGTGGACGTCAAGGATGCAGAGGGCCGTTGGTTGAACCTGCGTCCTCACACATCGCCGATGCAGGTTCGCCATGCGCGTGCGCACGCGAGCCGGTACGCCGGGCAGCCCCAGATGCCGGAGATCCGCGTGATCGCGCCTGGGCGCACGTACCGCGTCGACAGCGACGCCACGCATTCGCCGATGTTCCACCAATGCGAAGGCCTTTGGATCGGCGAGAACGTCAGCTTCAAAGACTTGAAAGCCGTCTTCACAGACTTCTTCCACCAGTTTTTCGAGACCGATGCCTTGCAACTGCGGTTTCGTCCTTCCTTCTTCCCGTTCACCGAGCCTTCGGCCGAGGTGGACATCGCGTTCGAGACCGGGCCGCTCAAAGGCCGCTGGCTGGAAGTGGCCGGTTCCGGGCAGGTTCACCCGAACGTGGTGCGCAATTTCGGCCTCGACCCCGAGCGCCATATCGGCTTTGCGTTCGGCATGGGCCCGGACCGTCTCACGATGCTGCGCTACGGCGTGAACGACCTGCGTTTGTACTTCGATGGCGACCTGCGCTTCCTGGCCCAGTTCAAGTGATCGGCGGACGACAACAAGATGCAATTTCCTGAATCCTGGTTGCGCGAATTCTGCAACCCTGACCTCACCACCGAGCAGCTCGCCGAGACCTTGACCATGGCGGGCATGGAGGTCGAAGAACTTCGCCCGGCCGCGCCGCCGTTCAGTGACGTGGTCGTGGCCAAGGTCTTGGAGGTGGCGCGCCATCCCGATGCCGATCGCTTGAACGTGTGCCTCGTGGATGTCGGTGCCAACCAAGCGCTGACGATCGTCTGTGGCGCGCCGAATGTGCGTCCCGGCATCAAGGTGCCTTGTGCGCTGGTCGGCGCGAAGTTGCCGCCGGCGCAAGAGGGCGGCGCCGCGTTCGAGATCAAGCTCGGCAAGCTGCGTGGCGTCGAGAGCCAGGGCATGCTGTGCTCTGCGCGCGAGCTGAAGCTCTCGGAAGACCATGGCGGCTTGCTGTTGCTGAATGACGATGCGCCGGTGGGTCGCAACGTGCGTGACGTGTTGAAGCTCGACGACATGCTGTTCACGCTCAAGCTCACACCGAACCTCGGGCACTGCCTGAGCGTCTACGGGGTCGCGCGTGAACTGTCTGCGTTGACCGGCGCGCCCTTGCGATGCCCTGAAGTGTCCGCGATCGATCCTGCGCACACCGACAGCTTGCCGGTGAACGTTGCCGCCCCCGATCTGTGCGGGCGTTTCTCGGGGCGCATCATCCGCAACGTCAATACCCGGGCGAGCACCCCGCAATGGATGGTGGATCGCCTTGCGCGCTGTGGGCAGCGCTCGGTGACGGCCCTGGTCGATATCTCGAACTACGTCATGTTCGAGTACGGCCAGCCCTCGCACATCTTCGATCTCGACAAGATCCATGGCGGGCTCGTCGTTCGCTGGGGCGCACCCGGCGAAACGCTCAAGCTGCTGAATGGCAACACGATTGAACTCGATGCGTCCGTGGGCGTGATCGCCGATGACCAGGCGGTGGAATCGCTGGCCGGCATCATGGGGGGCGACGCAACGGCGGTGTCCGACGACACGCGCCACGTGTACGTCGAGGCGGCCTTCTGGTGGCCCCAAGCCGTGGCCGGACGGGCGCGTCGATACAGCTTCAGCTCGGATGCGAGCCACCGTTTCGAGCGCGGCGTCGACCCGGCGTTCACCGTGGAGCGCATCGAACGCATCACGCAGTTGATCCTGGATATCTGTGGCGGCGAGCCGTCTGTCATTGATGACCGGTGCGTGAACCTGCCTCAGCGCAAGCCGGTTGCGATGCGCATCGACCGAGCCGTGAAAGTGATCGGCATGCCGCTGACGCAGGCGCAATGCGCCGGGGTGATGCTGCGCCTGGGGTTTCCGGTCGTGCAGGCGCCCGGTGTGTTGACGGTCACCCCGCCGAGTTGGCGATTCGATCTGCAGATCGAAGAGGACTTGATCGAGGAGGTCATTCGCATCCTGGGCTATGGCACGCTGCCGAACACGGCGCCGCTCGCGCCGGTCTGCGCACTGGCGCAGCCCGAGGCGCGCCGTAGTTTGCATGCGGTGCGCCATCGGCTGGCTGGGCTCGATTATCAGGAGACGATCAGCTTCAGTTTTGTTCCGGAGCGCTGGGAGCAAGAGCTTGCGGGCAACGCCGATCCGATCCGCGTGCTGAACCCGATTGCGAGCAACCTTTCGGTGATGCGCTCCAGCCTGGTCGGCAGCCTGGTGGCCGCTCTTCGCTACAACCTGGCGCGCAAGGCCTCACGCGTGCGCGTGTTCGAAATCGGGCGGTCGTTTCAGCGGTCGGCCCGGGTGGGTGATGGTGAATTCTCCGTGGCCGGCGTCCACCAGCCGATGCGTGTTGCCGCCTTGGCTTATGGGCCGGTGGACGAGTTGCAATGGGGCGTCAAAGATCGGCCGGTGGACTTCTTCGACATCAAGGGTGACCTCGAAGCGCTGCTCGCGCCCCGCGTGGCGAAATTCCTGCCATGCGAACACCCGGCGCTCCATCCGGGGCGCTCGGCCACGGTGACGTTGGACGATGAGGTGATCGGCTTTGTCGGCGAGCTTCACCCTCGCTGGCGCCAGGCCTACGAGCTGCCTTCCGCGCCGGTGATCTTCGAGCTGGAAGCGCAGGCGGTTCAGACGCGAGACGTGCCCGCCTTCCAGCCCGTGCCACGGCAGCAGTCGGCATGGCGAGACATCGCGGTTCTGGCAGGGGAAGGGGTCACGCACGATGCGCTGGTGGGCGCCGTCAAGGCGGCGCCACTGGGCCAGCTCGTTCGCTCCGTGCGCTTGTTCGATGTGTACGTGTCGCCCGCCGCGGCAGGTACTGGATCCCACGAGCGCAGCCTGGCGCTGCGTCTGGAGATCCTCGATGGCGACACGCCCTTGACGGACGAGCGAATTGAAGCCGTCAAGGCGGATGTGATCCAAGCCTTGAATTCGCGCTTGGGTGTGCGCCTGCGCGGCTAACTTAAAGAATCAACAGCATGAGCACTTCACCTCCTCCCGACTTCAAGTCGCCTGACCGCGTGATGCTGCCCACGTTGGAAACCCCGACGTTGACGAAGGCGGAGCTGGCCGAATTGCTCTTCGAGCGTCTCGGCCTGAACAAGCGCGAGTCGAAAGATATGGTCGAAGCCTTCTTCGAGATCATCCACCGCACGCTGGTGTCGGGCGATGACGTGAAGATGTCCGGCTTTGGCAACTTCAACATTCGCAGGAAGGCACCGCGGCCCGGCCGCAACCCGCGTACCGGCGAAGCCATCCCCATCAAGGCCCGAAATGTGGTGACATTTCACGCGAGCCACAAACTTAAGGGGGTTGTCCAAGGCGATATCCCGGCGGGAGACGACTTCGAGTAAAGTCTAGCTTTCTCTTTCGATCCCATTGATTTAAATGGAGAAATCGCTTCCCGCCATTCCAGCCAAACGCTACTTCACCATCGGCGAAGTGAGCGATTTGTGCGGCGTGAAGCCGTATGTTCTGCGCTATTGGGAACAGGAGTTCACGCAGCTCAAACCCATGAAGCGGCGCGGCAATCGCCGCTACTACCAGCACCATGAGGTGCTGCTGATCCGCCGCATTCGGGAGCTGCTCTACGAGCAAGGCTTCACCATCAGCGGGGCGCGCAACCGCCTGTCCGAGCTGGTTCATCACTCCCGAGCCGAAGCTTCCGTGCCGGCGGGCAAGCGCGAAGATCTGGATTTGGCGGAAGACTTCCTGGCAGACGATGGTGCTGAGAGCGCGTTTCCGATGTCCGGCGCAGAGGAGGCCATTCCAGTCGCAGAAGCGTTCGCGAGGGAAATATCGCCCGATCAGTTGCGGCAGGAGCTTCTGTCGATTCGGGCGCTGTTGGTCAGCTGAACTGCCGGCGGGCCAATTTCAGGCTATACTGCTCGGCTTACGTCGGGGTGTAGCGCAGCCTGGTAGCGCACTTGCATGGGGTGCAAGGGGTCGCGAGTTCGAATCCCGCCACCCCGACCAAATTTTCGGTTTCAGATTGACGGGTCAGCCTCCAGAGGCTGGCCCGTTTTTCTTTGTGCACGCACTGTTTGATCGATCACGGTCCTTCGCGGCACCTCCGTGTCCGGCCGGCACCAGTCGACCGTGACAATTCGGCGCCGAGACGCGGCTGCCGATCCAGCACGATCCCAGCTCAACGCGATGGCTGGCGTACGCCATGATCTACACGTCCTCATCGAGGCGTGGGTCGAGCCAGGGCGGCGCCTTCATCTTTCGGGCTGCCGCGGCCGTGCGGCCGGGGGTGCCTGAATGGAGTCTCGAGGTCACGTGATGGTGTCTTGTTAGACAATCACTGTCGTTGCCGTCTGCACCGGCGCACATCGCGGAATGAGCGCAGATGACGCGTCAAATGCATGGGTGAACGCCTGTGGTGAAAAGAGGGCGAACGCCTGTTCTGGCTGCCAGTGGAGGACGAGCTGGTGGGTCTGAAGCGCGCCGTGCGGTTGATGCTGAGCCGGCTTTTCCGCTTCTGCCGCACATGCTTGTGAGGCTCCACCTCTTCGGGATCGGGTCACCGGTTCAAGAGCGGCGTCCCCAAATCACGCGGTTGATATACCATCAAACTTTTGTAATACAAAGAAATCGTATTTATGTCATCTAATGTATCGGTTAGAAAAACTGTGGCCGGCCTTGTCAAGAGCCATCGGTACTCACCCAAAGCAATCATCAGCACAATCTTTGGAGACATGATCGTTCCCCATGGGGGATCGATCTGGCTCGGAAGCTTGGTGGAGGCGGGCGGCCTGTTCGATATCGGTGACTCTCACGCGAGGACCTCCATTCTGCGGCTCAGCTACGAGGGCTGGCTGAACAGTGTTCGGGTCGGCAAGCTGAGCTACTACAACATGACCGAAGAGAGCATGCGCGACTACCACACGCCGGTGTATGGCGCCGCGAACGACACATGGAACGGCGATTGGCATCTTCTGTTCACGAGCGCGGCGGGCTTGTCCAAGCCGCAGTATGTGAAGGTTCGCCAAGCGCTTATTTGGGAGGGGGTGGGGCAGCTCGCACCGCACGTGTTCGTGAGCTTGTCGCCTGATGATCACCGTGTCTCTCGAATTCTCGAAGAGTTTGATTTGAAGGATCGGGTCCAGGTCTTGAACGCCCGTGCAGTCGAAGGCAAGGATCCCGATTTATTGCGCAGACTGGTACGCGACGCCTGGCTGATCGGAGAGATCGAAGAGCGCTACAACGAATTCCTGAAGCGCTTTCGGCCGATCAATCTGGTGCTGGAACGCAACAAAGACGCGCTCGATGACGAGTCTTGCTTTGTCATTCGCATTTTGCTGATCTTGGCGTACCGGTTGATTGCCGTGCGAGATCCGCACCTGCCTGCTTCTTTGCTGCCCGCGACATGGTCGGGTCACACGGCGTTGGCGCTTTGCAAAAGCATTTACGAGCAGGTTCTCCTCGGCTCCGAGGCGTTCATCCGGAACAACTTCAGTACGCTGGATGGCCCGTTGCAGCCAGCGGGTGAAATGCTTTGGAGCCGTTTTGGCGGTTTGTCAGCGAAGCTGCGGCAAGCCGTTGTCTGAGTGTTGCGTCATTGAGTGATCGCGGCATCTCGTCGCGCTCGGCCGCCGACGGCCAGCTGATTTTCTCGGCTGGTGAGCTTGCTTCGGACGCGTCCGGGCGCTGCGGCCGACATCTCAAGCCGATCGATTTCCTTCCAGCCCGCGTAGTCGATCCAATTGAGGCCTCGTTCGCGAAGCATCGGTTCGATGCCGGGCAGTACCGAGCATCCCGCTGGGTGGAGCACTTCCTTGCAGACTTTCTCCACCACCGCATGAGAGTCGGCTCGGTTCGTCGCGATGGTGCCCGAGGGGCCGCGCTTTGCCCAGCCGACGACGTAGAGCTTGTCGCGAATTTTTCCATCGGAGTGATGTAGAACGCCTCCGGCTGCGCCCAGCCCGAAGCGGTTCTGGAAGTCGTAGCCTATGCAGGTCACGACCAGATCGGCCGGCAAGACAAGTTCTTCCGATCGGTGTTCTTCACGGTGTGCATCCGTTGTGCGAACCCGCCATCGCACGGCCGTGACGCAGGATGGGTCGCTGGCCGAAGGGATGAACTCGAGCGGCTCGAATCCAAAATGGAGCTTGACCTGCCGTCTCTCCAGCGCGTCGTGGCTTGCATCGATGTTGGAACACGGCAGCGCCAGCAGCTCTTGCTGCAAAGCTGGAACGGATTCCGTTGGCTTCGATGACATGGATCTTGCACGTGGGTCAAGCCCGATGCGTCCCGCTGCCACGCGGTTGAGTTCACGAAACTCGTGAAGACTGAATCGAGCGCCTTGTGGGACGCACCGGCCCGCCAGCATCACGGATTCGATGGGGGCATTGGACAACGCCTGCTCGACCATGGATGAGATGTCTGTACCTGCTTGGTCATGGGGGCGTTTGGCAAGCTGGCGCGCGACGTCCAGTGCCACATTGCCTGCACCGATCACGACTGCGCGGCGCGTTCGGGCGAGAATCGGCTTCACCTCGACGGCGTCCGGATGGTCGTTGTACCAGCCGGCAAAGGCGCCCGATCCCAGCACGCCGCGCAGATCCTCTCCTGGCAGGCCCAGCTTTCGATCGCGGTTGACGCCGGTTGCCAGAATGACCGCGTCATAGACCGATGCGATTTCGTCCAGCCTGATCTCTCGGCCGACAGCCACGTTTCCGAAGTAGCGTACGCGTGGATTTCCCAGAAAGCGCTCGAGTGTTCGGGCGACGGCTTTGGTTCCTTGGTGGTCGGGTGCCACGCCGTAGCGAATCAGACCGAACGGAGTGGGGAGTCTTTCAATGACATCGATCCGCGTTTCGGGATCCTGGCGCAGCAGCGCTTCCACGGCATAACAGCCGGAGGCGCCGCTGCCGATGACGGCGAATCGCCGCGCTGCGGTGGGTGTCGGTCGCATGCCTTGGCTCATACCGTGCCGTGGGCCAGCGCATGGCAGGCCTGGAGGCTGCGCACAAACTCCAAAGGCTTCAGGAGGGCAGGAAAGTGCCCGCCATCTTCGAAGTCTTCCCGGAATCGCAGCGCATGGCCTCGCTCGATCCAGTGTGTGGGCGGTGGGGGGAAGAAGCCTTGCCCGAAGAAGGAGCAGTACGTCGGCACGTCACAGCGTTGGCCCTTGTCGAGCTGGTGTGCGTCGCGCCGCTCGGCGAAGTAGATCCAGTTCGCTGTGGGCAGGCTGCCGGAGAACCAGTAGATGCTGGCCAGGGTGAGCATGGCATCGCGATCCAATCGCGGTGGGTCTGTCTTTTCCGCGCCGCACCAGCCGTGGTACTTGTCGATGATCCATGCGGCCACGAAGGCCGGCGAATCCGCCAATCCGATGGCCAGGGTGGTGGGCCGCGTCGCCTGCTGTTCGCGGTAGCCGCCGTCGAGGGCGAGTCGCGCTTGAATGTCCTTGACCCATTGCCTTTCTTCCGCGATCAGCGGCAGCGCCGGGTCAATGGCGGGTCTCAAGCCAAGCATGCTGAGGTGCAAGCCCGTCAGCACTTGCGGAAAATCCACGGCCAGCCACGTCGATACCACGGCGCCCCAATCGCCGCCATGGGCGAAGAAGCGTTGGCAGTCGAACCCGACCGTCATCAGCTGGTGCCAGCACCGCGCGATCTCGCGGGCGTGCATGGGCCGTGACGGCGCGTCGGAGAAGCCGAATCCGGGAAGCGACGGCGCGATGACGGTGGCTCCGTTCGCGGCAGATCCACCGCTTCGTTCGGGGTGCGCGATCCGGTCGATGACGGCATCGAACTCAAAGGGCAGGCTCGGCCACCCATGCGTCAAGACGACGGGGGGAAGCGAGGGGTTGGAGCCCATCTCGATCGTGACGTGGATGCGCAGTGTGCTTCCATCGCCCAGGTGAACGGGCACCAGATACTGTGTGTGGCGATTCAGGTGCGTTTCCCAAGCGCGCCAGTCGTAGCCTTCGTGCCAGTACCTCAGGAGTTCCTGCATGTAGGCGGTGGGGGTGCCGTATCGCCAATCCGCGTCGGCAGGCTCCTTGGCTGCCGCAAAGGCGCGCAATCTGCGTTGCAGGTCGACCAGGGATTCCTCTGGAATGTCGACTCTGAATGGCGTTGCGTGGCGTGGCGGCAAAAGAAGTTCGGTGGGCACAGTTGCAGACTCACCCATGGCGAAAGACAGGGTGACGCTTCTCAGCAAACGCGCGCATGGCTTCTTTCTGGTCCTCCAGGGCGAAGGTGGCGTGCAAGAGACGTCGCTCGAAGTTGAGCCCTTCGCGCAAAGGCGTTTCGAAGGCCGTCTTGATGGACTCTTTGATCATCAACGCGATGGGCCGCGAGAATCCAGCGATTCGCCGTCCTATGTTCATGGCGCTTGCGAGGTGCTGGCCCCGTTCGACGACCAACGATGCGATGCCGATGCGCTCGGCTTCATGGGCGTCGATGATGCGTCCGGTGAGGCACAGCTCCATGGCTTTGGCCTTTCCGATGGAGCGTGCGAGGCGCTGTGTGCCGCCTCCGCCGGGAATGGTGCCGACGCCGATCTCGGGTTGGCCAAAGCGCGCGGATGCATCGGCGACCACGATGTCGCACATCAGAGCGAACTCGCACCCGCCTCCCAACGCATTGCCGGCCACGGCTGCAATGACCGGCTTGCGGCAGGCGTTGATCGCATCCCAGTCGCGGGTGACGAAATCTTCGAGGTAGGCCTGCGCGAAGGACTTGTCCGTCATCTCCTTGATGTCGGCGCCGGCGCAGAACATCTCCGGCCCGCCGGTCACGATGATGGCTCCGACTTCCGGGTCCGATTCGAGGTCGCGCAGAGCCGCGTCGAGTTCGGCAATCAGGGCGCGATTCAAGGCGTTGCGTGCCTGAGGCCGATTGAACGTGACGATCCCGACGTTGTCGCGGATCTCGCGAAGTACATTGCTCATGTCGGCGTCTCCGTCAGTGCGCCATCGAGGTCTCAAGCTCGACGTCGTCCATGGCGTAACCCATGCGCATGTCGTAGTCGGCCTGAACGCCGTCGACCCAATCGAGACCGCTTTCCTTCAGCCGGCTGCGCAGCAGCTCAAGGTATTGGGACTGGGCTTCTTCCGGGCGCAGGATCTTGAGTCCCATCTCGTAGTACCGATCGAAGTTCTGAGACTGGGCGTCGCCCGCAGCGCTGGGGCGCCCGTGCATGCCCATGCCCATGGCCATGAACTTGGGAACGCGACGCTGTAGGCGTTCACGCGCGGCGTCGCCGCCGAATTCGATGCATCGCTTGACGCCCCACAAGCCAAATCCCATGTGGCCCACTTCCTCGCGGCCGATGCGTTCCGAAACGCGGGCCCACGGGAGGTAGGAGCACTTCGTGTACTGGTTGAGGAAGATCACGGCGGCCGGTGTCGTCACACAGGACATCATCACGACGTCTTCCCAGCACTGGAACTGATCCTTCCAGTATTCGCGGCGGAACCCGTTGATGATGTTGACCTTCTTTGGATCGGGGTTGGCAGGGTTGTCGCGCAATTCGGCCAGGCGTGCCGTGACGTCAAGCCCCAGGTCTTCGAGCAGGGTCCACAAGTAGAACGCGTGACCATATTCCTCCATGGTCTTCTTGGCGAGTCGATAGGCCTCTTCGGGGCGGGGCGCGTACTGCATGTTTTCGCCGACTCGCTGGCCGCCTGCGTACTCCGAGTCCGCTTGAAAAGTCAGCAGATGGACCAAGGCTTGCCGATATTCGGCAGGCAGCACGTCTCCTTTGTCGTACAGCTTCATGTCACTCTCCGGGTTGCGGGTTGAAATGCGTTCGAGGCTTGTTCATCAAGCGGCTCTCAGAGGCAATGTTTATGATATGACACATAAAATCAAATTGCAAATCGATGCATGTATTAAATATTCAAGGCTTCTCGTACCATCTTGGGAAGTACTCTCTGGCGGCGGCACCGTCTGTGCGAAGGCCTCTGCAACGGTCAAGGGGGCGGGGTCGTTCGGTCTGGGAGCCGTCATCGCGAACGGGGTAGACGATTCCTGCAAACGACTGAATCGCCAGGGTGGGGAGCATCAGGGCCATTTCACTCAGATGGCTGCATCCGGTCCTGAGGCCGATGCGCGCCTTCAGTGCTGCGCGGAAGCCATGGAAGAGGTTGAGTCCGACGAGGAGTCGATAGTCTTCCTCCGCGTCATGGCAGGAATTGGCGTAGGGCACTGCGTGCATCCGCGCGGAGGCATCCTTCACGGTGCCGGCCACATCGATGGTCACGCGCAGTTCGAGGTCATGCATGGGCGTGCCTGCGGGGATGTCTCCGGCGCCACCTTCGAAGGTTTGTGTCTTGCGGTCGCGCAACGTGGCTTCAAGGTCCCATAGCTTGTCTTCTCGAAGGAAGGCTGTGAGTTCGATCTGGCGCATGTGAATCTGCTGACGCGCTGGTGGCATGGTCTCGATTCCCGTTGTCGTCGACCGCTTGGTCGATCTAACATAAGACAAACATCAATTCTTTGATGTATATTAGCGTCTTATAAGAACGCGTGGTAGAGAACTTGGAAAAAGTCTTGATGCTGGTTGGAACGCAGTCGGGTAACGCGGCCATGGTTGCCGACACATTGCGTGCGGCCTTGACCCGGGATGGCGTGGCGGTCGAGTTGGCTCCCGAGAATGGCGTTGGCCCTGAGTTGATCGCGCAGCACGAGTGGATGCTTGTGTGCTGCTCCACGCATGGCGACGGCGACGTTCCCGACAATTTGGTGCCGTTGGTCGGCGCCGTTCGCAGCCAGGATGCCGATTTCTCGCGTTTGCGCTACGGCGTTGTGGCCCTTGGCGATCGCACGTACTCCGGCACGTTCTGCTACGGCGGGAAGCTGATCGACGAGATGCTCGCTGAGCGGGGTGCACAGCGGCTCGGCGACAGATTGGAGATCGATGCATCTGCTCAACCCTTTGCAGACGAAGTCGCGCTCGAATGGCTGCCAGGGTGGCTGGAGAGTGCGCGCAGCGCTGCGGTGAAGTGAACAAAATGGGGGCGCGAGCCCGTGAAAGGCTGCCTTTCTCCTCGCGGGGAAAGAATCCCGCCCGGGTAGAGCATCGTGATTGAAGTTCCCCGGCCGATTCACGCGCCCGTCTGAAGATTGGGCAACCCGGCTGCGCGGCGGATCCGCGATCCGAATGGCGGCGGCGATGGCCGCCATCCGTGCCGGCGTGCTCAGTGCGTCGCCAGATTCACGACGATGCGCCCGCGGATCTTTCCTGCCAGCAGTTCATGCGCGATGGGAATCGCCTCAGACAGTGACACTTCCTGGGTGATGGCCTTGAGCGCCCCGAGGTCCAGGTCATTGGACAGCCGCTGCCATGCGCGTTGACGCTGGGCCAACGGCGCCATCACGCTATCAATGCCCAGCAGGGACACCCCGCGCACGATGAACGGAGCCACGGTGCCGGGAAGATCAGATCCTTGTGCGAGACCGCATGCCGCAACGCAGCCGCCATACGCCACCTGCGCACATGCATTGACGAGCGTGTGGCTGCCGACCGAGTCGACAACAGCCGCCCAGCGCTCTTTCTGCAAGGGCTTGCCGGGCGCGTTGAGTTCGTTGCGATCAATCACCCGGGTCGCGCCCAGATTCGTCAAATAGTCGGCTTCGGACGACTTGCCGGTGGCGGCGACCACCTTGTACCCAAGGCCGCTGAGCAGTGTGACCGCAATGGATCCGACGCCACCTGTGGCGCCTGTGACCAGCACCTCGCCCGCACCGGGCTTGACCCCATGCTTCTCGATCGCCAGCAAGCAGAGCATGGCGGTGTAGCCGGCGGTGCCGATTCCCATCGCATCGGCGGCAGTCATGTTCTTCGGAAGTGCGACCAGCCAATCTCCGCGCAGCCGCGCTCTCTCGGCGAGGCATCCCTTGTGGGATTCGCCGACGCCGAAGCCGTTCAGGATGACCTTGTCGCCGGTATTCCACGCCGGATGATCGCTCTGGAGGACGGTTCCAGCGCCGTCGATGCCGGCGATCATGGGCCATTGCCGGACGAGGGGAAGACGGTTGCAGATCGTCAGGCCGTCCTTGTAGTTGATCGTCGACCGGTCCACGCTGATCGTGACGTCGCCGGGAGGCAGGAAATCATCATCGACTTCTTTGATCGATGCGCTGAATGCGGGTTCGTTTTCAAGGACAAGTGCTCTGAACATGAGGAAGTTCTATCTGGTTGGTGGATCGTTGCGAATCCCGGCTGGGTTCGTTGAACGCTCGCCGAGCGAAGTGCGCCTCTTCAGACGTGGCCGATGGCTTTTACGGAGGCGAAAGATGCCCGTCGAGCCCGATCCATTCGCCCGAAGGGGGCGCGAGCGATCCGCGGTGACAAGTTCGACGCCGCCTTGACGGCGCGGCCAAGGCGGCGTCAATCGTTTCAGTTCGCGGCGGTGGTTTTCTCCGCACTGGCGGTGAAGCCGGGCGAGAGATCGTGGGTCTTGACGGCGACAAGCGCGATGTGCTTCTGCTGGTCGAGCAAGTACGACCGCACTTCGCCAAGAGCGAGCTTTCCAAGCGCAGTGCGGGGCAGCTGCTCAACGAAGACGATGCGCTTCGGCACTTTGTAGCCGGTCAGCTTGGAGCGAACAAAGAGGCGAATGCATTCCTCATCTTCTGATGGGTTGCCGCTGTGCGCAGTCGCTCGGCGCTCCACGCATGCCCAGATGGCTTCGCCCCACATGTCGTCGGGGATGCCGATGACGACTGTCTCCGCGACAAGTGGACATTCGCGCAGAACCGCCTCCACCTCGCGGGCGTAGACCGTTTCGGCGCCTGTTTTGATGCGGCCGGCTTTTCGGTCAACGTAGTAAACGAAGCCATCGCTGTCCATGCGCCCGATGTCGCCGGAGTGCAGCCAGCCACTGCGCCACAAGCGCGCGCTGGCTTCGGGCCGCTTCCAGTATCCGGAGATGAAAGCGTCGCCCCGGAACACCATCTCGCCTCGCTCGCCAGGCCCGACGGGCTTGTCATCTTCATCGACGAGCATCATCTCGAAGCCTGGCTGTACGCGGCCGCATGATTCAAGACGGTGCCCCAAGGCCGGATCGGCCATTGCCTGCGCGTGATCGACTCGGTTCAGAACGAGGGCTATGCCCCCTTCGGTACCAATGCCGCCAATTTGGCTCAATGTGCAGTTGAAGATCTCGGAGAACTCCCGCATCAGCGGCGCTCGAATGGGATTCGACCCATAGATGATGTGTCGCAGCGAAGACAAATCCCGCGAACGGTTCTGTTCTTGGCCCATGGCGTCCACGAGCATCTTCATCACCGTGGGAACGAGCACGCCAAAGGTCGGGCGATGCCGTTCGATGGCTGCCAAGACGCCGTGGGGCTCCGGACTCGGCAAGATGACTGTCGTCAAGCCGAGGTAAGCGGGATGCATGATCGCAAACTGCCCGCCTTTGTGGAAAAGCGGCAGCGCGACCAAGGCGCGGTCGTCGCACCGCGATTCGCTTGCCCATGCCAGTGACTGAGCGAACACCACCTCGTTGCGGCTGGAAATCATGGCCCCCTTGGGCTCGCCGGTGGTGCCTGAGGTGTAGGTCAGGGTGTAGGGCGCGTGCTCGTCCCCGTGCGAATCAATCTCGGTGTCCGGCGCGCTTTCGAGCAAGGCTTCATAGCCGTCGGGCCCGCTGCCCAGCTGGAGAACTGCTGTGCCGGTGCGGGCGGCTATCTCGGTGGCAATGGCTTCGAAGCCTGGGTCCGCGATCAAAAGCTTCGAGCCGGAGTCGGTGAGCTGATGGATCATCTCCAGCGGGTTGTACCGCGTGTTCAGTCCTGTGTAGATGGCAGCCATGCGCGACGCGGCAAACATGACCTCCACGTATTCATGGCAGTTGGGGCTCAGGATGGCAATGCGGTCGCCAGCTTCCACGCCGAACCGCGCTCGAAGGCCATGGCAAAGCCGGTTGACGCGTACGTTGAGTTCCCGCCAGGTCAACGAGGCGGGGCCGTCGATGTACGCCAGGAGGTCGGGCATGCGTTTGGCGTGAATCCTCGGTAGATCGCCGATGATCAAGGCTCTCATGCTCCTGCCCCTGCTTGAAGGCAAGCGGCGCCTGAACTGTTCAGCTTCATCGGCATCTCCTGTGCGATCCGTGCTGCATCTCTGGTGGCTTGATGTGATACATATGGATTGGCGGAAAAGTAATGAGGCGTAGTATGTTGAGGAGAATACGTTCCACTGCTTCATCTGGAACCGGTAGATACCCTTGGTTCTGGGCATTGCGGCCTCTCTGGGATGGCCTGTGATGACCCGTCTTGGGGCGCCCGGCTTCCTGGTGGGCGGGGTCGTTCCTCGGGGCAACTTCACCCAGGATGACGGCGATCTGCTCGCCGGCGGCTCCCACCCGGGAGTTTGAGAAATCCCAGGCGTGGCGGATTCGGTGATCGGCTGCGCCCGCGAGGCGCCGCTGATGCGCTGGAAGCGCCGCGCGGTCAGCGTGCTCGCACGCCATCACGCGCGAGCCATTCATGCTGTATTGAATGCCTTGGCCAGTGCCACGCGCTGTGCGCTGAAAGCTTCAACCGCATTCTCGAAGCGGTCTCGATCCACCGTGTAGGCCTCCACGAGATCGGGCCGCGCCCCAGCGCTTGCGATGCGGGCATGCGACTCATCGCAAACGTGCATCAACCTGTCGATCTCTCTGCGCTGGCGCACGTACTCCTCTGCCAGCTGCCGGACGGAGGGGGGCAGGCTTTGGATGCTCGCGGCCCTGGGTGGCGCATTGAAGTCCGGAAGCAGGAGTTCCCATTCGCTCTGCAAAGACGCTTCGGCACTCGCCGCCGCGCAACGCCCATAGCCGAATCGCTTCAAGGCGTTGCGCCGTCCGACTTCATTCACCGAAAGCGCGCTCGTGTTTGTGTCAGTCATCGTTTTCACCTACAACAAAAGATTGTTAAAAGAGATCAAGAATGTACTACATTAAGAAGAGCAAGAATCAACAGGAGACTGACATCGAAGACGACGTGATCGTCCGCTTTCACAGCGGCGGCGTGTTGGAGGTTCGCCTCAACCGCCCAGACAAACTCAACTCGGTGACTTCCGCCATGGTGACGACGTTGGGCGTTGCCGTGTCAGAGGTCGCTCGCGACTCGGCAAATCGATGCCTGCTTCTGACTGCGTCCGGCCGAGGGTTCTGTGCCGGCCGTGATTTGTCCGATGCGGTGCCTGGCGAGGATGCAGAGGCGATCCTCGGCAATCTGAACCGCGTGGTGGCCTCGCTGTACGAGTGCCCGATCCCGACGGTGGTGGCTGTCAACGGTGCCGCGATGGGATTCGGTCTGGGCCTTGCACTGGCTTGCGACGTTGTTTTCGCAGGCCAGGCCGCGAAGTTCGCCATTCCATTTGCTCGTCTTGGCGCGGCTTTGGACTCCGGCGGCCACTACCTGCTGCGTCGGCGCCTCACCGAAGGAAAGATTCTTCAGATGATCTACAGCGCCGAACCGGTAGGGGGCGGTGCCGCCGCCGCCATGGGCCTGGCAGACGTGTGCTGCACGGATGCCGATCTGCAAGGTTCTGCAATGGCCTTTGCGATGGCGTGCGCGGCGGGGCCGTCACTGGCATTCCAGAAACAGAAGGCTCTCCTGCGCGCCGCAGACGCCATGTCGCTCGGCGAAGTGCTGGCGGCTGAAGCCAAGTTGCAGGGAGAGTTGGCGAAGACCGCGGACTACCGAGAGGGGGTATCGGCCTTTCTCGCCAAGCGCAAGCCGAACTTCTTGGCAGCCTGAACGCATCGCGGCGTGCGCGCGCCAAGAGTCGATCTTTCATTCACGCATCTACAGACGGAGACAGTATGAAGCTCTCAAAGTATCTGGTCGCAGCCCTCGCCGCTGCGGCCCTGCAGGGCCCGGCCAATGCTGCTGAACCCATTCGCATCGGGGCCATCATCTCCAAAACGGGACCGGCGTCCTTTCTTGGCGAGCCTCAGGACATCACGCTTCGCCATTACGTCAAGAAGATCAACGATGCGGGTGGTGTGATCGGCCGCCCGCTTCAGCTGATCCTGTACGACGATGCAACCGATGCGAACACGGCAAGGACGTTTGCCTCGCGGCTCGTTGACTCCGACAAGGTTGTCGCGGCGATCGGGCCGAGCACAACCGGGATCACCTTGGGCATTGCGCCGGAGTTTGAGGACGCGAAGATTCCGCTCATATCGCTGGCGGCCGGCATCGAGATCGTCCAGCCGACGCGGCCGTATGTCTTCAAAACCCCCCACACAGACCGTATGGTCTGCCTCAAGGAGGTCAGTGATTTCAAGGCCCGCAGTTACAAGCGGGTGGCAATGATCAACGGATCCGATGGTGCGGGCAAAACCTTGCGCACGGAATGCACCAATGCCCTCAAGGCCGCCGGCTTGGAGATCGTGGCGGACGAGACCTTCAACCCCACGGACAGCGACGTGACGCCGCAGCTGACCAAGATCAAGAATGTGGAGCGCGTGGACGCGCTGCTTGTCGGAGGGTTCGGCCAAGCCCTGGCTGTGGTGACGCGAAACTATGGCCAGCTGGGCATCAAGATTCCGATGTATCACGCGCACGGTGCGGCGTCGTATTCCTTCATCAAGCTCGCTGGTAAAGCCTCTGAAGGGGTGCGCGTGGTTGCGCCGGCACTCGTCATCGCCGATCGACTGCCTGACGACGATCCCTTGAAGAAGGTGTCGTTGGCGTACGCCAAGACCATCAAAGACGTTTTCAAGACGGAGCCGTCTACCTTCGGGGGGTATGCCTACGACGCATTGATGCTTCTGGTCGATGCGATCACGCGCGCCAAGTCGTCAGATCCCAAGGCCATTCGAGATGCGCTCGAGAACACGCGAAACCTGGTGGGTGTGACGGGCACGTTCAACATGAGCAAGACGGACCACCTGGGTTTGGATGATCGATCTTTGTACCTGGTGGAAATCCGTGACGGGGACTGGGCGCTTCTCAGCAAGTAACTCATGTCCCAGTTTTTGCAGTTTGTATTCGCCGGCTTGACGGTCGGGGCCATATTCGGAATCGTGGCCCTGGGCTTCACCATGATCTACAACGCCAGTGGCGTTGTGAACTTCGCTCAGGGCGAGTTCGTGATGCTGGGCGGAATGTTCACGGTCCTTGG
The DNA here is from genome assembly GCA_964493285.1 of uncultured Rhizobacter sp. Classification (GTDB taxonomy): domain Bacteria; phylum Pseudomonadota; class Gammaproteobacteria; order Burkholderiales; family Burkholderiaceae_C; genus Rhizobacter. The sequence continues at coordinate 20,027 of CAZBOF010000041.1, forward strand.
GATCAATTCCGGATTGCCCTACTTCGTGGCGGGCGCATTGGCGATTCTTGCCGTCAGTGCGCTGAGCGTACTGATGTTCGACTTCGCGATTCGCCCCGCCCGCGGGGCGCCCATTTTCGTGCTGATCATCATCACGATTGGGGTCTCCATCCTGGTGCGCGGATTGGCAAAAATTGCGTTTGGAGCTGCACCGCAGTCGCTTCCCGGCCTGTTTGGCGATGAGCCGCTGCGCATCGGCGGCGCTGTCATCCAAACGCAGAGCCTGTTCCTCATGTTCGTCAGCGTCGTCATATTCGGTCTGCTGTTCTTCCTGATGAGGAAAACGATTCTCGGGCACGCGGTGGTGGCGACATCCGACAACCCGATGGCAGCCCAGATGGTGGGGATCAACGTGAGGGCGATGACGCGATTGAGCTTCGCGCTGTCGGCGGGTATCGGCGCGCTCTCGGGCATTCTGATCGCGCCTATCACGCTGGTGAGCTACGACATGGGCACCATGCTGGCGCTCAAAGGATTTGCCGCTGCGATCCTGGGCGGCATGGGCAACCCGCTTGGGTCGGTCGTCGGGGGGCTGTTGGTGGGGCTCATCGAGGCGTTGAGCGCGGGTTACGTGTCCTCGCAGTACAAGGATGCCGCAGCTTTCCTCATCATCATGCTGGTGTTGTTCGTGATGCCAAACGGGCTGTTCGGGAAGGTGGGCAATGATCGCGTCTAGGCTCTTCCGAATGGATGCTGACGAGCCATCTCGCAAGAGTGTTCTGTTGCTGGCGCTGGTGATCGCATTGCTGCCGATCTTTTTCTCGACGGACTTCCACTACCGCGTCATGGCCGTTGCGTTGATCTTTTCGCTGGCCGTGGTCGGGCTCAATCTCCTGATGGGCAACGCGGGCGTGGTCAGCCTCGGTCACGGCGGGTTCTTCGGGCTGGGGGCGTATGCGGTTGCAATCGGTCCTTCCAAGCTGGGTCTTTCAACGAGTCTCAGCTTTCTGGCCGGAATGCTTCTGGCGGGGGCTCTCGCGCTCTTCATCGGCCGCCCACTCCTTCGGTTGAAGGGGCATTACCTGGCCGCAGCCACGCTGGGCTTCGGCATCTTGGTTTCGATGGTCCTCAGCAATGAGATTCAATGGACTGGCGGCCCCGACGGGATGAATGTGAAGCGTCTGGTCGTGTTCGATACATCGATCCGGGATGCCAAGATCTGGTACGGCATTGCCGGCGTGATGCTGGTCCTGGGCGCGTGGGTGGTGCGCAACCTCGAACGCAGTTCAACGGGCCGCGCGCTGCGGGCGCTGCACGGCAGCGAGGTCGCGTCTTCGGTCGTGGGGATCGATGTCCCACGCTACAAGCTGATTGCGTTTGTTCTGTCGGCCGTGTTTGCGGCGACCGCCGGCGCCATGCTGGCCTTGCTCAACGGACACGTCACGCCGCGGGTCAGCGATTTCTTCATCTCATTGCAGCTGGTCACGATGGTCGTGCTCGGCGGCATGGGTTCATTGTTCGGGGCCGTGGTGGGCGCCGTGGTGCTGCTTGTGCTTCCTCAGTTCCTGACAGTCCTTCAAGAATACGAACATGCCTTTCTCGGAGCGGTACTGATCATCTGCATGGTCTTCATGCGCGCGGGGATCGTGCCTTCGCTGTCCGCAGCCATTCTTCGAAGGAAGAAATAGCGATGCTGGAAGTCGAGAACCTGAGCATCGAGTTTGGCGGGGTCAAGGCCCTGACAGGGGTTTCCTTTCGTGCCGAGTCGGGAAAGATCCTTTCTCTGATCGGACCCAATGGCGCGGGGAAAACGACGTTGTTCAACGTCATATCCGGAATCTATCGAGCGCAAACGGGCCGGGTGCAGCTGGGGGGAATCGATGTGACAGGCGCTCCGCCGCATCAGCTGGCGCGCCACCGCTTGTCACGCACGTTCCAGAATTTGCAGATCTTTTTCCAGATGACTGCGCTGGAGAACGTGATGGTGGGCCGGCATGTCCATGAGCGCCGCGGTGTGGCCGCGCATCTCTTGGGTTTGCCCTCCGTCGCGAAACAGAATGCGGCGACGCGGGAAACCGCTGTTGGGTTGTTGAACCGTGTCGGATTGGCAAGCTATGCGAGCCGGCTGGCAGGCGAAATGCCCTACGGCGCTTTGAAGCGGCTCGAGATCGCCCGTGCGATGGCGATCGAGCCGACTGTTCTTTTGCTCGACGAGCCGGCGGCTGGCTGCAACCCCAAAGAGACTGAAGAACTCGACGCCATCATCCAGCAGATTGCGGGAGGCGGCGTGACGGTCATCCTGGTCGAGCACGACATCCGCCTGGTCATGAAGATTTCACACCACATCGTCGTCCTCAACCACGGGCGGAAGCTGGCCGAGGGGCCTGCCGCCGAGATCCAAGCGAACCCTGCCGTGATCGAAGCGTATCTTGGCACCCCAACCCCGGAAGGTGAGTCCCGTGCTGTCTGTACGTGAGGTGCGTTCCAGCTATGGCCGCATCGAAGTGCTGCATGGCATCTCGATGGACGTTGCGCCGGGAGAGGTCGTGGTCGTGATCGGCGCGAATGGCGCCGGCAAGACAACACTCATGCGCCTCATCTCCGGCGTTCAACCGATTTCAGGCGGGGAAGTTCGCTTCCTGGGGGATTGTTTGTCTCGCCGGCCGGCGCACCAGCGCGTCGGCCTGGGGATCGCCCAGGTTCCTGAAGGGCGCCAGATCTTCGGGCCGTTGACGGTTGAAGAGAACTTGCATCTCGGTGCATGGAGCCGGCGTCCACGGGATGCTGCCTTTGCCTCCAGCTTGCGCTGGGTCTTCGACGCGTTCCCCGTCCTTGAACAGATGCGCCATCGTCAAGCGGGGAGCCTCTCGGGCGGGCAGCAGCAGATGCTGGCGATTGGCCGGGCGATGATGTCGCGGCCGAAGATGCTTCTGCTCGACGAACCCAGCATGGGGCTCGCACCGCAGATCGTGGCGCAGATTTTCGCGAGCCTGAGCGAGCTGAAGAAGCAAGGCATGACGATTCTTCTGGTCGAGCAGAACGTCAACGCGGCCCTTCGATTGGCGGATCGCGCCTACGTGCTTGAAACCGGCGCGATCACATTGCAGGGGTCGGCGCAATCCCTTGCAGCCGATCCTCGGGTGCGCGAGGCCTACCTGGGGCATTGACCCGCGCGGCACTTTGAGGCGGTGATGGCAGATCCTGCGCGTGGGCCGTTGCCCGTGGGGT
>CAZBOF010000041.1:23243-29638 GCA_964493285.1 uncultured Rhizobacter sp.
AAGCTGAAGGGCAAGGTCGCTTGGGTCACGGGCGGCGCAAGCGGAATCGGGCGTGAAGTGGCCCGTGCCCTGGCCGAAGAGGGCGCGCAGGTCGTGATCTCCGGGCGCCGCCAGGCCGAGCTGGACGCCACGGCGGGCGAATTTGCGGCGCTGGGCCTGCCTGTCTCCGCGCTGCCTGTCGATGTGGGAGATGCCCAAGCGGTGGCGCACGCTGCGCAGACCATCGCGTCGTCTTTCGGCTCCATCTCCCTCCTGGTGTGTTGCGCGGGTCTGAATGTTCCGGGGCGATTCTGGAAAGACCTCACGCTCGACGACTACGACCAGATCGTCCGGGTGAATCTGAACGGGGTCGTCCACTGCGTGCACGCGGTCATTCCGGGCATGCGGCGTCAGCAAGATGGTGTCGTCATTCTGGTTTCATCTTGGGCAGGGCGGGAGTTCCTGCCCATTGCGGGCATGGCCTACGGCGCCACCAAGGGGGCACTTTCTCCCATCGCCGAATCAATCAACTGCGAAGAGGGGCGTCACGGAATCCGCGCGACGCTGGTGATGCCGGGCGAGGTGGCGACGCCCATGCTTTCGAAGCGGCCCGTTCCGCCATCGGCCGAGGACTTGGCCCGGATGCTGCAAGCCGAGGATCTGGCGAGTCTCGTGCGATACGTTGCCGTGGCACCGCCACGGGTCTGCATCGGCGAGGTGCTGATCGGGCCGACCTGGAACCGCATCTACATCGGGGCAGATGACATGCGTGTGAATGCGGCTGCCCAGGGGCGCCATTGACGGATGCGTCGCACGGCTGGCGCAGGTTCCCTTCTTCGGCCATAGACGCTGCGGCCATCGACGCGCTGTTCTTGGCTGCGTAGCCGGTCTGGCAGCGGGCTGCTGGTTCGGGCGGGTCATCGTGCGTGCCGTCGTCGCGTGCCAGCGGGCCGGAGGCGATTCGCGCTTGGCGTCAACTGGTGGAACGAGTCTCTCCGGATTCCGGCAACGGGCATACGCATCAAGTGTCGGCACGTAGGCGTCAGTCTCGACGTTCATCAATCCGAGAATGGAATGAAAGTAGTGGTCGTGAGACACCTCTGCGCCGGCCGCTTCTTTCAGGCAACGGATTGAGAGTCCTGTCGCCTTTTGCCATTCCGGGGAGAGCCATGTTATCCACGGCACGCGCTTCTGCACATCGGGTGCCAGCGAGTACGGCATTCCATGGAGGTAAAGATTGCCTTCGCCAAGCGATTCTCCGTGGTCTGAAACATAGATCAAAGCGGTGTCGGCAGTTTGCTTGTGCCCCTTCAGCCAAGTGATTGCGCGCGACAGAAAGTGGTCCGTATAGACAATGGAGTTGTCGTATGCGTTCACGACTTCTTCTCGCGTACAGCTTTGCAACGCGCTGCTTTGGCATTCCGGAAGAAAGTGTTTGAACGTGGGCGGCGAACGAAGGTGGTATGCGGGGCCGTGGCTTCCCATTTGATGCATGACGATCAGTGTGCCGAGCGCTCGACGTTCGCGAGGCATGGCAGCAAGGCGAGCGTCCAGATCATCAAGCAATGTTTCATCGAGACAGTCATCCGTCGGGCAAACACTGGCGCTGGGGATTCTGTTGCACGCCCCCTTGCAACCGGATTGATTGTCGAGCCATAGCACTGCGTACCCGGCACGTTGCAGCACATCGAGAAGCCCCTCGGACTCCGTTCTCCTGTCTGCATACTTGTCGCGATCCAGGCTTGAAAACATGCAAGGAAGGGCAGTCGCCGTGCTTGTGCCACAGGCCCAGACGTTGCGGAAGCTCGCGACATCTTCGTTCTGCAACTGCGGTGTGGTGTTCCTGTTGTATCCGTTCAGCCCAAAGTTGTCGCTGCGCGCGGTTTCGCCGACGATCAACAGCATCAGCGGCGGGTGTTCGTGGTCATTGGCATTCGCAGCCAGTCTCGCATCCTCTGCGACCCGAGAGAGGACGCTGCTATCTCTTCGGAGGGGCTGTTCTGCGACACGTCCGATCGCGTACAAACTGTTCAACGGGTTGACGAGGTAGCGAAGCTCTTTGTGATTGCGCATGAGCGGCGCGAGCGTTTGGAACGAGCCCATGAGCGACACAACCAGGATGGCCAATGCCGCCATCGCAATCGCTGGATTGCGCCACAGTTGCCGCCCCAGAGACTCATAGAGGATGGGTTGACGCCAGATTAGCCATACAGGACCGATCGCGAGGAGAGCAACGGCCACAGCCAAGCGCCAGTTGAGCAATGCTCCGGCTTCGCGAACGTCGGTCTGCAGGAAATTGGTCATCATCCCGGGGTCGATCACGATTCGATAGCTCAGCATGAAGTAGCTGCCCACGGCGGCCATCAGCAGGAGGATGGTGGTCGCGGGCTTCAACGTTGCGCGCCATGCGGTCAAGGCGAGAAGTGCTGTCAATGCTGCTGTGATCGCGATGATCATGACGGCAGCCGTGACGCCAATGTCGAATGCCGTGAGCGATTGGATGGAATGCAGCTGTCGCCAAAGCGCGAAATTGCTCACCACCGCCATCCATAAACTGGAGCCGATGACGACCCAGAGTGGAGAGACAGGCGTTGGCGTCATGCTGCGCCTCGCCGCATGGTGTTCGAGAGGCGCAGGAATCTGTGTTCCACAAGATGATCCAGCGCACCTGCGCAGACCCAGCAGATCCATGCAGTCCACAAGGTGTGGCTTGCGAAATGGGCTCCGCGAGCCTGCTGTGACACGCCGAGCACCAGGCCGGCGGCCATCGATCCCGCGAGCCACCATTTCGCGTGTCCTGGAAGATGCCGCCTCAGGGCGAACCAGCCGCCGGCGAACGCGAACCCGGAGCTTGCATGTCCGGCGGGGAAGCAGTGTTGCGAGGCTTTGTCGCTGTGCCCCCAGACATTCCAATGCGAGATGTGTTCGGCGACACCTCCGAAGTCGGTGACGTCCCATGGGCAGCTCGCCCCGCTCATAGATTTCAGGGTCGCAATCAGCGCGGTGGCGACCAACGCCGTGATGGGAATTTGCAGTCGTCGGGCGAGAGGGAGCCGTCCGAACGGGCCTACGGGTACGACACATAGCGCGACGAGGGCTGTGAGGAGCGCCCATGACACCCACCTGGCTGCGTCATGCAGAACATTGGTGGTGAGCCAAGCGTTGCGAAGTGGAAATCCTCCCGCAGATCCGAACAAGTGGGCCGCCGGTAGATCCAGCGCTGAGATGTCCCACAGCAGGGCAGCCAGCAAGGAAGTCGCACTCACGCGCGTCCACGAGACTCTATTCGATGCGTCCATACCGCAGCATGTGCCGGCGAGACTTAAGCGATCCTTAAGGTTGGACAGAGAGTCTCACTGCTTCGCCATGGCGCGGCGGCCCAGAGGCCGTGACTTCGTGGCTGCCGAAGTTCTATCATCCGACGCCTACGCCGCCGGCCAAGGTCGGCGCGTTCAAGCTCGGCACGTCCTCAAAGAGTTCTGCCAATGCGCATTCTGCTGATAGAAGACGACGACATGATCGCCCGGGCTGTGCGCCAGGGATTGGTGCAAGCCGGGTATGCCGTGGATCGGGCCGCGGATGGGCGAGCGGCAGAGATTGCGCTGCGGAATAGCGTCTACGATCTTGCGGTTCTTGACCTCGGACTGCCGAAGAAGGACGGCATGGCGATCCTCTCCGGCCTGCGCTCGACTCGCAATGAGATGCCGGTCTTGATCGTTTCTGCCAGAGACACCCCGCTGGACCGTGTGGCTGGTCTCAACGCAGGTGCGGATGATTACCTGCTCAAGCCGTTTGACCTGGACGAGTTGGTGGCACGGGTGCGGGCTCTCTTGCGGCGTCATGCTGGAAGCGGCTCACCCGTTCTTCGCTGCGGAGATATCGCACTCGACCCGGTGAAGAAGTCGGTGACGCAGGCGGGTGTGCCGGTACCGCTCTCAGCCAAGGAATTCTCGGTGCTGCAGGTACTGATGCTTCGCCCGGGGGCCGTGTTGTCGCGTGACCGGTTGGAGGAGTCCATCTATGCGTGGGGCGAAGAGATCGGCAGCAATGCCATCGAAGTTCATCTGCACAACTTGCGCAAGAAGCTCGGGAGCCATGTGATCAAGAACATTCGAGGCGTTGGCTACCGAATGGCGGAGAAGGGATGAGATCAATACAGCGCTATGTGCTGTGCTGGATGATCTGCGCGCTCATCCTGGGCGGCGTGATGGTCGGCTTGATGACGTACGTTGTCACGCTCGAAGAGATGAGCGAGGTTTTCGATTCAGGTCTCAAAAATGTGGCCGAAGCGCTTGGCCATCATCAAGACGCCGGCTACAACACGGTTTCAGAGGGATCGTCGGTGATGCCGACGCGCACGGATGAGCCGAAAGACGTCGAGATCGTCACCCTGACTTGGACTCGCGAAGGTCGACTCATCTATTCGTCAGACGCGCGCGTCAATCTCCCTTTCTCGATCCAGGAAGGCCTTGCCAAGGTCACCATCGGGAATGAAGAGTGGATCGTCTATTCCAGCGTGGGCGTGCGGGGCGTGGCGCAGGCGGCGCAGCGGACCTCACAACGCCGCTTCATGGCTGGAGAGTCGGCGTCGGAGGTATTTCCACCGATGGTGATTCTGGTGTTCGTTGTTGGTGGGCTGCTGATCTTCGGTTTGCGTCGCGGCTTGGCACCTCTCAATCGGACTGCCCGTGAGGTTGCCATCCGCAGCGCAGCGTCCATGGATGCAATTCCCACGCGGGAGATCCCCCGTGAAATTCTCCCCTTGGTTCATTCGTTGAACGATCTGCTCGCGCGGTTGTCTGCGGCGTTCTCCACGCAGAGGCGCTTTCTGGCGGATGCGGCGCACGAACTTCGAACACCCATCACCGCGCTTCGTCTTCAGGTGCAGTTGCTGCAAAGCACGGGAGATCCCAACTCCCGCGCCGAGGCAGGGCGTGAACTCTCAAGCGGGATCAACCGAGTGCAACGCCTGATTCATCAGTTGTTGCAGGTGGCGCGTGCCGAAGCGGACGGCGGACAGCTCAGGCTCAGCCGAGTGGATTTGAGCGAACTGGTGCGAGATGTCGTGACCCGCTTTAGCCTCAAGGCGGAGCAATGCAGCCTCGATATCGGCGCTGCTCTGAGTCAGGAGGCGGTTGTCGTGGAAGCAGACGAAGCTCAGATCGCCGTGCTTCTGGAAAACCTTGTTGAGAACGCCTTGCGATATACACCAAGCGGTGGCGTGATCGACGTGGTCGCTGACGTTCTGAATGGCTGCCCGCGTTTGGGTGTCCTGGACACGGGGCCTGGGATTGCGGAGGCCGAACGAGAGAGGGTGTTCGATCGGTTCTACCGGGGGGAGGGCGCGTCCGCACTCGCCAGGGATAGGGAAGGCAGCGGGCTTGGACTCGCGATCGTGCGAACCATTGCCCTGCGGCATGGCGCCCATGTCAGCCTCCATTCAAGGCATTCCGGGCCTGGGCTGGAGGTGTGGGTGACCTTTCGATGCGCGGCCGAAAATCGCGAACCCAGTCGGCCATCCGGCTTCACAAAGTAAGAAAGCCGAGCTGCGTCGAACTCGGCTTTCTTGTCAGCAGGAAGCGCCGCCGAAGAAACGGCGGCGCCTGGCCTTGTCTACTGCAGGGAGACCTCCACCCGTCGGGCTTCGGCGTTGCTGCCGCTTGCAGTCAGCTCTTCAGGCTTCTTCAGCTCGATCTTGTCTTCCGGCACGCCTGCCGCCTTCAGCGCGTCGCTCACGGCGATGGCGCGTAGCTTGGCCAGCTCTTCGTTTTGGGCGGCATTGCCTGTGGAGTCGGTGAAGCCGCTCACGATCGCCTTCTTGCCTTCGCTGACACCCTTTGCAACGTCAGCCAGCGCGGCACCTGCACCGGCGGCCACGTCGGCCTTTCCGGACGCAAAGTAGAACTTCACCACGCCGTTCTCGACCGTGAAGGAGGCTTCATCGGCGGCAGGGGCCGCAGCCGGCGCCGCAGCGACTGCCGGCGCTGCCGGGGCGGGAGGCGTCGCGGTACTCGTGCTGACGGTGGCTGGCAGCAGGGGCACGATGAGCAATGCCACGATGTTGATGATTTTGATCAACGGGTTGACGGCCGGGCCCGCGGTGTCCTTGTAGGGATCGCCCACGGTGTCTCCGGTGACCGCCGCCTTGTGCGCTTCCGAACCTTTGCCGCCATGGTGGCCGTCCTCGATGTACTTCTTGGCGTTGTCCCAGGCGCCGCCGCCAGTGCACATCGAGATGGCGACGAACAGGCCGGTGACGATGGTGCCCATCAGCAGCCCGCCCAGCGCGGCCGGCCCGAGCAGCAGGCCGACCAGAATCGGCACGACCACGGGCAGGAGGCTCGGGACGATCATTTCCTTGATCGCGGCGGTGGTCAGCATGTCCACCGCGCGGCCGTATTCGGGCTTGCCGGAGC
>CAZBOF010000042.1:0-3408 GCA_964493285.1 uncultured Rhizobacter sp.
TCGCCGCCACCGTCAAGGACGAACGCCACCTAACGGCGCTTTACCTGCTGACGGTGGCCGACATCCGCGGCACCAGCCCCAAGGTCTGGAATGCCTGGAAAGGCAAGCTCCTCGAAGACTTGTACCGCCTCACATTGCGGGCGCTCGGCGGGGCCCGGCCCAACCTGGCGGCCGAGATCGAGGGCCGCAAGCAGGAAGCGCGGCAGTTGCTCAGCCTGCGCTCGCTGCCGGCGGGCGTCGAAGAACCGCTCTGGAAGACGCTGGAGCTGAGCTACTTCAGCCGCCACGAGGCGGGTGACATCGCCTGGCACGCGCGGGCCTTGCAGACGCATGTGCACGCCGAGGTGCCGGTGGTGCGGGCCCGCCCTTCACCCGTGGGTGAAGGCCTGCAGGTGCTGGTGTACGCGCGGGACCGCCCCGATCTCTTTGCGCGCATCTGCGGCTATTTCGACAGCGCCGGCTTCAACATTCTCGATGCCAAGGTGCACACTACGCGCGCGGGCTATGCCCTGGACACCTTCCAGGTGATCAGCCCACAGATCGACCAGCATTACCGCGACATCGCCTCCCTGGTCGAAACGCAGGCCATGCTCGCACTGAAAGCCGAGGGGCCGCTGCCGGAGCCGTCACGCGGACGGTTGTCGCGGCGGGTGAAGTCGTTCCCGATCACGCCGCGCGTGAGCCTGCGTCCCGACGAGCGCGGCCAGCGCTGGTTGATGAACGTGTCGGCAAGCGACCGCTCCGGGCTGCTGTACGCCATTGCACGCGTGATGGCGCAGCACCACATCAACCTGCAGCTGGCCAAGATCACCACCTTGGGCGAACGGGTCGAAGACACCTTCCTGATCGACGGCCCGACGCTGCAGCAAAACCGCGCGCAGATCGCGATCGAAACCCAAGTGCTTGAAGCGATTTCAGGCTAGCGGGCGGCAGCCGATGCCCGGCTGGCCTCGCCTTAGAATCGCGCCCCATTTCCCCAGGAGCCCCCGTGTCAGATCGCTACGCCGTACTGCCGCAATACGTACTGCCCAAACAGGCGCTGACCACATTGGCGGGCAAGGCCGCATCATGGAATGGCGGTGCGCTGACCACGTTCATGATCCGCTGGTTCATCACCCGATACGGTGTCGACATGCGCGAAGCGGCCCATCCCGACCCGGCCAGCTATCCCAGCTTCAACCAGTTCTTCACCCGTGCGCTCAAAGATGGCGCGCGCCCCATGGCCGAGGCCGAACTCGTGTGCCCGGTAGACGGCGCCATCAGCCAGTTCGGCCCCATCCAGCAGGGCCAGATCTTCCAGGCCAAGGGCCACACCTATTCAGCCACCGCGCTGGTGGGCGGCGATGCCGCGCTCGCCGCGCATTTCGAGAACGGCCATTTCGCCACGCTCTACCTCAGCCCGAAGGACTACCACCGCATCCACATGCCGTGCGCCGGGCGCTTGACCCGCATGATCTACGTGCCGGGTGCATTGTTCTCGGTGAACCCGGCCACGGCGCGCGGCGTGCCGGGCCTGTTCGCGCGCAACGAACGGGTGGTGTGCGTCTTCGACACCGCGCGCGGCCCGCTCGTCCTGGCGCTGGTCGGGGCCACGATCGTGGGCAGCATGGCCACTGCGTGGCACGGCGTCGTCAACCCGCCCCGCCACCCGACGGTGAAGGAGTGGCGCTATGGCGCCCCGCCGGTCGAGCTGGCGCAGGGTGCCGAGATGGGCCGCTTCCTCCTGGGCTCCACCGTCGTGATGCTGCTGCCGCCCGGACCCCTGCAGTTCAACCGCGGCTGGCAGCCGGCCGGCGCGATCCGCATGGGCGAGGCCATGGGCGGCTACACCGGCTGATCGAGCCGCAACCGGCTTTCAAAGCGGCGCGCCGCGCCGCTGATCGGGTCGATGAATGACAGCTCGCGAGCCAGCAGTTGCAGCGGCCGGCTGTAGTCCGGCACATCGCTGTGCGGCTGCAGCGTGGGATACAGGGTGTCGTTGGCAATCGGTGCGCCCAACGCGGCCATCTGCACCCGCAACTGATGCCGACGGCCGGTGCTGGGCGTGAGCCGGTAGCGCGCCCAGAACGCCCCGGCCTCCAACCGCTCAATGTGCGTGTGCGCATTCGGCGCGCCAGAGACCGCATTCACTGACATGAATAAGTTGCCATCTTCCAAACGTGTCGAGCAAATGAAGGGCGTTTCCAGGGCCGGGTGCACCGGGGCGATCGCCTCGTACACCTTGCGGATCTGGCGGTCACGAAACAGCCCGTGGTAGGCCGCGCGGGTGGCCGGCTTCACCGAGAACAGCACCAGCCCGGCGGTTTCCCGGTCGATGCGGTGCAGCGGCGCCAGCGTCTCGATGCCCAAGCGGCGCTTGAGCCTCACCAGCAGCGTGTGCTGCAAATACCGGCCAGAAGGCACCACAGGCAGGAAATGGGGCTTGTCGGCAACAACGAGGTGGTCGTCCTGGAAGAGCACGCGTTCCTCGAACGGAATCGGCTGCTCGCCGCGGACCCGCCGGTAATAGAACACCTTGGCATGCGGCCGGAACGGCGCGTCGGGCGCGGCCGGTGTGCCATCGACCCACCAGACGTCGCCGCTGCGCAGGCGGTGCAGCCATTCGTCGCGCGCCACGTGCGCGAACCGGTGGACCAGAAAGTCGATCAGCGACGGCCAGCGTTCACCCGGCAACGCCACCCAGCTCGGCCCCACGCCGGATTGCATCATTCAGCCCGCCGCATCCAGCCGGCGCGCGCGCTCCAGCCGCCAGGCGCCATCCGGCTCGTCGGCGTACACCTGCTCGGCCGTGGTGCCGGTTTCCTGCAAAGTGGCGTCCAGCGCAATGCGGTTGTCGAACACGAAGCACTCGCCTTCCCATTCCTTCTCCGCATCGGGAACGCTTTGCAAGTAGTTCAGGATGCCGCCGTCCAGTTCGCGCACCTGCAGACCGAGGCCCTGCATCCAGGCGCTGGTCTTCTCGCAGCGGATGCCCCCGGTGCAGTACATGGCGACGATCTTCCCCTCGGCCGTCCACTGCGGCGCATGGGCCGCCACATAGCGCGGGAAGTCGCGGAAATGCGTGATGCCGGGATCGATCGCATTCTTGAATCGGCCAAGCCGGTGTTCGAAGCCGTTGCGGTTGTCGAGCAGCACCACATCGTCGCGCGCCATCAGCTCGCGCCATGCGAGCGGAGCCACGCGCGTGCCCGCCGACGCCTCGCCTCCCGGCACGCCCACGGCCACCAGCTCCCGCTTCACACGAACCTTGAGCCGGCCGAACGGCGGCGTGCGGCAAGCACTGCGCTTGAAGATGATGCCGCCCAGTCGGGCATCGGCACCGAGTACCGTCTCGAATGCATCCAGCGCGGCGGCCCTACCCGCAAGAACGCCGTTGATGCCCTCCCGCGCCACCAGCACGCTGCCAAG
>CAZBOF010000042.1:3418-6095 GCA_964493285.1 uncultured Rhizobacter sp.
CAAGCAACCCATCGGCCAGCCCGCGCACCCGAGCCGCAACGGCATGCGGGTCGTCCAAGCCGGCCAGCTTGTAGAACGAGATGTGGAAAAGGGGCTGTGACATGAGAAAGCCCCGCGAGGCCGGCACAGGCGCCGGCCCCGCGGGGCCCCATTCTCGCAAGGCGACGCCAGCCGGCCTCAACCCATGTGCAAGCCGCCGTTCACCGAGAAATCCGCCCCGGTGGAGAACCCTGATTCGTCAGAAGCCAGCCACGCCACGATGGAGGCGATTTCCTCGGGCGTGCCCAGGCGCTTGATCGGAATGCCGGAGACGATTTTGTCCATCACGTCCTGGCGGATCGACTTCACCATCTCGGTCGCGATGTAGCCGGGGGACACGGTGTTGACGGTGACCCCCTTGGTGGCGACTTCCTGCGCCAACGCCATCGTGAATCCGTGCATGCCGGCCTTGGCGGCGGAGTAGTTGGTCTGCCCGAATTGGCCTTTTTCGCCGTTCACCGAAGAAATGTTGATGATGCGGCCCCAGCCACGGTCGAGCATGTCTTCGATGACCTGCTTGGTCACGTTGAACAGGCTCGTGAGGTTGGTTTCGATCACCGCATCCCAATCGGCACGGCTCATCTTGCGGAACATGCCATCGCGCGTGATGCCGGCGTTGTTGACCAGCACGTCGACCGGGCCCAGTTCGGCCTTCACCTTCTGGAAGGCGGCCACGGTGGACTCCCAATCGCCCACGTTGCCGACCGACGCATGGAAGCTGTAGCCGAGCGCCTTCTGCTCGTCGAGCCACTTCTTGAAGTCACGGCTCGGCCCGCAGCCTGCCACGACGGTGAAGCCGTCCTTGTGGAGACGCTGGCACATGGCCGTGCCGATACCGCCCATGCCTCCGGTGACGTATGCGATCTTCTGGCTCATTGTTGTTCTCCTTCGGATTGATGAATTGATATGCCTAGGGTGGCCGCGCCCATCGGGCGGGTCAACCGGGTTCCCACCAACGCCGTCAACGCTCGACGGTCAGTGCCACCCCCATGCCGCCGCCGATGCACAGGCTGGCAATGCCCTTGCGCGCGTCGCGCCGCTGCATCTCGTGCAGCAGGGTCACGAGGATGCGGCAACCCGACGCACCGATCGGGTGCCCGATCGCGATCGCGCCGCCATTCACGTTGACCTTGCTGGTGTCCCAGCCCATTTCGTTGTTGACTGCGCAGGCCTGCGCCGCAAACGCCTCGTTGATTTCAAGCAGATCCAGATCGGCTGCCTTCCACCCCGCGCGCTGCAGCGCCTTTTGCGAGGCGGTCACGGGCCCCATCCCCATGTAGGCCGGGTCGAGCGCCGTGGTCGCATAGCTCTTGATGCGCGCCAGCGGCGTGAGGCCGAGCTGATCGGCTTTCTTCGCGCTCATGACCACCACACCGGCGGCCCCATCGTTGATGCCCGAGGCGTTGCCGGCAGTCACCCCGCCGGCCTTGTCGAAGGCCGGGCGCAAACCGGCCAGTGCTTCGGCACTGGATTTGCGATTGATGAATTCATCGGTGTCGAACGACAGGGGGTCGCCCTTCTTCTGCGGAATGGAGACCGGCACGATCTCGTCCTTGAACTTGCCCGCATCCTGGGCCGCCGCGGCTTTCTGCTGCGAGGCCAGCGCCAGCGCATCCTGCGCTTCGCGGCTGATGCCGTATTTCTTCGCCACATTCTCGGCCGTGATGCCCATGTGGTACTTGTTGTACACATCGAACAGGCCGTCGACGATCATCGAGTCGACCAGCTTCCAGTCGCCCATGCGCTGCCCGTCGCGCGAGTTCGGCAGCACGTGCGGGGACAGGCTCATGTTCTCCTGGCCCCCCGCGATCACGATGTCCGAATCGCCGTCCCGCACGGCCTGCGCCGCCAGCATCACTGCCTTCAGACCAGAGCCGCACACTGCGTTGATGGTCAGCGCGGGCACGGCCTGCGGCAAGCCGCTGTGGATGACCGCCTGGCGGGCCGGGTTCTGCCCCGAGCCTGCGGTCAGGACCTGGCCAAGGATCACCTCGTTCACCTGTTCGCCGTTGAGCTTCGCGCGCTTGAGCAGTTCGGCAATCACGCTCGCCCCGAGCTGCGGGGCGGGAATGCGGGCCAAGGCGCCGCCGAATTTGCCCACGGCCGTGCGGGCGGCGGCAACGATCACGATGTCAGTCATGGAAATCTCCTGAGGCAAAAGTTGTGATGGCAATGGGGTTGCACCATGGGCGGCGTCAAGCCTTTTGCTTGACGTAGCGCCCAGGCGCGGGTTCGATCGCACGGTACTGGCGGTTGCCCGGTGTCCTGGGCGCGGCCACCCGCTTGCCCGCGTGGCGCTGCAGCCAGGCCGTCCAGTCGGGCCACCAGCTTCCCGAATGCTCCTGGCTGGTCTCCAACCAACGGTGCGCGCTGGCCGGCAGCGTCTTGCCGGGGCCCAGCCAATGGCTGCGTTTGTTCTTCTGGGGCGGGTTGATCACGCCGGCGATGTGGCCGGAGGCGCCCAGCACGAAGCGGCATTTGGCGCCCTTGAGCACCTGGGTATTGCGATAGGCGGCATCCCAGGGAACGATGTGATCTTCTCGGGAACCGTAGACGTAGGTGGGGGTGTCGATCTTGCCCAGGTCGATCTTCTCGCCGCACACCGTGAGCTTGCCCGGCTTCATCAAGTTGTTTTCCA
>CAZBOF010000042.1:6105-29280 GCA_964493285.1 uncultured Rhizobacter sp.
AAGATCGAACGGCGGCGGGGTCTCCCCCTTGAGGTAGTTGCCCACCACATAGTTCCACACCAGATCGTTGGGCCGCAGCGCGCTGAAGGTGGACGCCAGCTCCTGGCCGCGCAGCAGGCTGCCCCCCTCCGGGCTGTCCGGGCCGAGGGTCATCTCGCGCATCTGGACCATGGCCTCGTCCACGAAGAGGTCGAGCACGCCGGTGTCGGTGAAGTCGAGGAACGTCGTCAGCAGCGTCATGCTGGCAGCCGGCTTGTCGCCGCGCGCGGCCAATACCGCCAAGGCCGTGGCAAGGATCGTGCCGCCCACGCAGAAACCGAGTGTGTTGATGGTCTGGGCCCCGGTGATGTCTTGCACCGCCTGGATGGCGCGAAGCGCAGCCTGTTCGATGTAGTCGTCCCAGGTCTTCCTGGCCACCGAGGCGTCGGCATTGCGCCAACTGAGCACGAACACCCGATGGCCTTGTTCAACCGCGTGGCGGATCAGCGAGTTCTCGGGTTGGAGATCGAGGATGTAGTACTTGTTGATGCACGGCGGCACCATCAGCAGCGGCCGCTCGTATACCGTGGACGTCAACGGCTTGTATTCGAGCAGTTGGAACAGGTCGTTCTCGAACACGACATGGCCAGGCGTGGTCGCCACGTTGCGCCCCACCTCGAAAACCTTCTCGTCGGTTTGCGAGAGATGCCCCTGCTGGACGTCGTGCCACAGGTGCGCCAGGCCTTGCGCGAGGCTCTCGCCCTTGGATTCGATGGCGCGGCCGAGGGCTTCCGGGTTCAGCGGCAGGCAGTTGCTGGGCGAGGCGGCGGCCACCCATTGCTGCACGGCAAAGCGCACCCGCTGGCGCATCTTCTCGTCGCCTTGCAGCCGGTCCGCCAAAGCCAGGAGCGTGCGGGTGTTCAGCAGGTACATCTCGGCGGTGAACGCCGAAGCCGGCGTGGACAGCCAGGCCGGATCGGCGAAGCGCTTGTCCTTGACGGGTTCACGCGCCGACGGCTCCTTGGACTGGAGCACGCCGTTCCAAAGCTGCGTGGCCTGCGCGAGGTAATCGGACTGCAGGGCCTGCAAGGCAGGCAGCGGAACGCTCAAGCCGGCGAGCGACTTCATCATCTCCCCGATACTGGCGCCGAAAGCGTGCGCGGCAGCCTCGGGACCGTGCCCGCTTTCCGCAGGGGCGGCGGAAGCCGCCACGCGGCGGGGCTTCGATGGCTTGGTGGCCTTGCGGACGATCGTCTTTCTGCGGGACACCGAGGTCCTGGTTGTCATGGTGTGTCTCTCCGGCATGGCAAAAACATGCTTCCTGGTCCGCGCATGGCCCTACAGTTTGCGCCGCCCCCTGGGGCATTGTGATGACTTGGCTCAAGAAAGCTTTCAAGAATGTATCTCGTTGCGATCGGCTGGATGTTCGTGGTCGTGCTGATGTCCGTCGCGGAAGCGATGAGCCCCATCGGCACCGTGTTGGGCGCGTTCGTCACGCTGATGCTTTACGGCGTGCTGCCGCTGTCGGTGGTGCTGTACATCATGGGTGCGCCTTCGCGGCGGCGGGCCCGGCGCGCTGCCGAACAGGCGCGGGCCGACGCGCCCCCCGCCTCGGCGGACGACGTCGCCCCCGAGGATCGCTGAGCGGCGTTACGCTGCCTCGCGCCAGAT
This sequence comes from uncultured Rhizobacter sp., assembly GCA_964493285.1. Lineage (GTDB taxonomy): Bacteria > Pseudomonadota > Gammaproteobacteria > Burkholderiales > Burkholderiaceae_C > Rhizobacter. The sequence goes on from CAZBOF010000042.1 coordinate 7,756, forward strand.
CGACGCGCCCATGCGTCCCGTCACTGCATCGCGGCGATAAGAGAAAAACCGCTCGGCATCGGCAACCGTGCACCATGACCCGCCAGACACCTGCGGCACGCCCAGGCGCGCCAGGCGGTCCCGGGCCAGGCCCGGCAAGTTCGCCAGCCACTTGCCGTCGCGATGCGGCCGGAACCGCAAGGGATCGGCCGCCTCAGGAGCCACGCCAAAACCGTGCAGCACGTCGGCACCGACCTCGAAAGCCTGCGGCCCGATGCACGGGCCCAGCCAGCATTCGATGCGCGACGCATCGCAGCCGGCGACCTCGCACAGCGTCTGCACCGTCGCCTCGAGAACTCCGTGCGCCAAGCCGCGCCAACCCGCGTGCGCCGCCGCCACCGCACCCGGCGCCGCCATCAGCACCGGCAGGCAATCGGCCATCTGGACCGTGCAGGCCACACCGCAATCGGTGGTCACGCAAGCATCGGCCTGCAGCGTCGGCCCCCGCAGATGCGCATGCGTGAGGCGCACGACACGCGTGCCGTGCACCTGTTTCATGAACACGGGTTCGGCGCCCAGCGCATCGCGCAGCAGACGCCGATTGCGCGCCACGCATCCGGGGTCGTCGCCGACCGCCGCACCCAGATTCATGCTGTGCCAGGGCGCGGCGCTCACGCCACCCCGTCGGGTGGTCGCCACGCTGCGCACACCCGGCTGCCTCCAGTCGAACTGCAGCCAGTCAGGGTGCATGGGCGTCGGGACAGCGCTCGGGATGCGCGGCCTGGAACGCCTCGTGCGCCATGCAATGCGCAAAGATCCGCATCGTGACCGGATAGGCGTCGAGCGGGCAATTCATGCGCTGCGCGTTGAAGATCTGCGGCACCAGCATCACGTCCGCCAGCGTGGGAGCGTCACCGTGGCAGTAGGCGCCCGTGGCCGGACTCTGCGCCAACTGCTGCTCCAGGGCGCTCAGGCCGATGGCGATCCAGTGCTGGTACCAGCGGTTCTTGTCGTCCTCGCTCAGCTTCATGTCACCCACCAGGTAGCGCAGCACCCGCAGGTTGTTGAGCGGATGGATCTCGCAGGCGATGTCGTAGGCCAGCGCCCGCACCCGCGCGCGGCCAAGGGCATCTTGCGGCAACAAGGGCGGCTGCGGGTGGGTCTCGTCGAGGTATTCGATGATCGCCAGCGATTGCCCCAGCACCGTGCCATCGTCCACCAGGACAGGAACCAGGTGGGTGGGCGACAGTGCACTCAGCGGTGCCTTGAACTGCTCGCTCTTGACGAGGTGCACCGCCTTGTAGTCGTACGGCAATTGCTTGAGCGCCAGCGCAATGCGCACCCGGTAGGACGCGGACGAGCGGAAGTAGTTATAGAGTTCCATGGCCGGCATGCCTAGGCGTCGCTCAACTCGACCCGCAACGCACCCACGCCGTCGATGCGTGCATGAAGCACGTCGCCGGCGCGAACCGCCGCAACGCCTTCGGGCGTGCCGGTGAAGATCAGGTCGCCCGGCGCCAGTTCCCAGGCGGCAGAGAGTTGCTCGATGATTTCAGGCACGCTCCAGATCAACTTGCCCAGCACGCTGTGCTGACGAAGCGCGCCGTTCACGTCCAGCGCAATGCGGGTGGCGGCGTTCAGGTAGCACTGGTCGGCCGGGCGGATCGGGCTGATCGGCGCCGACTGGTCGAAGCCCTTGCCGGCGCACCACGGGCGGCCGAGCTTCTTGGCATCGTTCTGCAGATCCCGCCGGGTCATGTCGAGCCCGACGGCATAGCCCCAGACGTGCTCCAGCGCGCGGGTGGCGGGGATGGCGCGCCCGCCCGTGCCGATGGCAACCACCAGCTCGACTTCATGGTGCAGGTCGCGCGTGAGGCTCGGGTAGCGCATGCGCCCTGTTTCGTTCTCCGCCACGGGCAACACCGCATCGGCAGGCTTCATGAAGAAGAACGGCGGCTCGCGTCCGCTGTGGCCCATCTCGATGGCGTGGTCGACGAAATTGCGCCCCACGCAGTAGATGCGGTGGACAGGGAATTGAGCCGCGGGCTCACCGCCGACGACCGGCACCGACGACACACGAGGTGCCGGAATCACATAGCTCATCGAGCAGTTCTCCAAGACAACAGGGAAGCAAACGCCGGGCATGATGCCACGGGCGTCGCCCGCCGGTGCGGGTTCATTCCGCCGTCCCGACGCCCCCCGCAGGAACAGGCCCTAAACTGCCCGCCATGTTCCAGCCCCGCAGCTACAAATACTGCAAAACCTGCGGATCGGAGGTGCGATACGCCGTTCCCCAGGACGACAACCGCCCGCGCGCCACCTGCACATCATGCGCGGCCATTCACTACGAGAACCCGCTGATCGTGGTCGGCACGATCCCGGTGTGGCAAGACAGCATCCTGCTGTGCCGCCGAGCCATCGAGCCTCGTCACGGGATGTGGACGCTGCCAGGCGGCTTCATGGAACTGGGCGAGACCACCGAACAAGGCGCGCTGCGGGAAACCGATGAAGAAGCCGGCGCACGGGTCGAGCTGCAAGGGCTTTTCACGGTGCTGAACGTGGCGCGGGTCGGGCAGTTGCACCTCTACTACCGCGCGCGCCTGGTCGACACCGATTTCGCACCCGGCATCGAGACGCTCGAAACCCGTTTGTTCCAGCAATCCGAGATTCCCTGGGATCTTCTCGCCTTCAGAACGGTGAAAGAAACCCTGAAACACTACTTTGACGACCGGCCACGGGGAAAGTTTGGCGTGCATTGCGCCGATATAGCCTGAACGACCCCAGCCTCGACGCATCACCGACCATGTCCGACAACCGGCCAGAAGCCTCGCCGCCGCCACCCTCCGCGGCGAAAAGCAGCACCACCCCGCTGCGGGAAGACCTCATCCATCCCGACCCGCTGCTCGACTGCCTGGTGGAGATCTGCCGGCTGCATGGGCAGACGGCATCGCGCGCGTCGCTTTCGGCGGGCCTGCCGCTGGGCCAGGGCGCGAACGCCGAAACGGGAAAAGGCGTGCTGACGCTCGCGCTGGCCGAGCGCGCGGCCGCCCGCGCCGGGATGTCGGCCAAGCTCCAGCGCGTGGCGCTCGAGCGCATCGACCCCGCGGCCTTGCCGGCGATCCTGATCCTCCAGGGCAACGGCGCCTGCGTGCTGATGGGCTGCGACGCCGAAAATGGCACCGCCCGCGTGCTGCTGCCCGAAACCGGCCAAGGCTCGGTGAGCCTGCCCTTGTCGGAGCTGGGCGCGCGCCACACCGGCGTGACGCTGTTCGTGCGGCCGCATTTCCGATTCGACGCACGCACGCCCGAAGTCCGCAACGCCACCACGCGCCACTGGTTCTGGAGCGCCCTGCTCGACCAGCGCTTCGTCTACCGCGACGTGCTGTGGGCCGCGCTGCTCATCAACCTGTTCGCGCTCGCGTTCCCGATGTTCAGCATGAACGTCTATGACCGCGTGGTGCCCAACAACGCCGTCGAAACCCTGTGGGCGCTGTCCATCGGCGTGATCCTGATCATGTGCGCCGATGTGTTCATGCGCCAGCTGCGCAGCCATTTCGTCGACGAGGCCAGCGCACGCATCGATGTGCAGATCTCCGCCCGGCTGATGGAGAAGGTGCTCGGCATGCGGCTGGAGAACCGGCCGGAATCCGTGGGCTCATTCGCCTCGAATCTGAGGGGATTCGAGCAGGTGCGCGATTTCATCGCCTCCAGCACCGTCACGGCCATGATCGACCTGCCGTTCGCGCTGCTCTTCATCTTCGTGCTGGCCTGGATCTCACCCTGGCTGGCGGTGCCGGTGGTGGTGGCGTTCGCCGCCATCCTGATCATGGGCTACGTGCTGCAGCATCGACTGCACGACCTGTCGCAAACCACCTACCAGGCGGCGGCGCTGCGCAACGCCACGCTCATCGAAAGCCTCACCGGCATCGAGACCATCAAGTCGCAAGGCGCTGAAGGCGTGATCCAGGCCCGCTGGGAGCGCGCCAACGTCTTCCTGGCCCAAACCGGCGTGCGCATGCGGGCCCTGTCGTCATCGGCCTCCTATCTCACCAACTGGCTGTCTCAAGGGGTGATCGTGGGCGTGGTGGTGATCGGCGTCTACCTGATCAGCCAGCGCGAGCTGACGATGGGCGCGCTGATTGCGTCGTCGATGCTGTCGAGCCGGGCGCTGGCACCGGCCGGGCAGATCGTGGGCTTGCTGATGCAGTACCAGGGTGCCCGCACGGCCATGGAATCGCTGAACAAGATCATGGCGAACCCGGTCGAGCGGCCGATGGGCGAGAGCTTCATCCAGCGCCCCGTCCTGCGGGGGGACATCGAGTTCCGCAATGTGAAGTTCGCCTACCCGGGGCGGCAGGACTCTGCGCTGGAGGGCATCAGCTTCAAGATCAAGGCCGGCGAGCGCGTGGCGTTGATCGGGCGGGTGGGTTCGGGCAAATCGACCATCGAGCGCCTGATCATGGGGTTGTACCGGCCGACCGAAGGCGCGGTGCTGCTCGACGGCATCGACCTGCGCCAGCTCGACCCGGCCGACGTCCGGCGCAACCTCGGCTATGTATCGCAAGACGTGACGCTGTTCTATGGCACGCTGCGCGACAACATCACTTTCGGGCTGCCCTACGCCGACGATTCGGCGGTGGTGGCGGCCGCCGAGCTGTCTGGCCTGGCCGGCTTCATCAACCGCCACCCGCGTGGCTTCGACATGCCCGTGGGCGAACGCGGCGAGTCGCTCTCGGGCGGCCAGCGCCAAAGCGTGGGCCTGGCGCGCGCCGTTCTGCACAACGCGCCGATCCTGCTGCTGGACGAGCCCACCAGCGCCATGGACTTCACCACCGAAGCGCAAATCACGCAAAACATCTCGCACTTCGCGCAGAACAAGACGGTCGTCCTGGTGACGCACCGCACATCGCTGCTGGCCATGGTGACGCGCGTGATCGTGGTCGACGGCGGCAAGGTCGTGGCCGACGGGCCGCGCGACCGCATCATGGAAGCCCTCTCGTCAGGGCGCATCGCACGGGCCGCCTAGGCATGAACACACCCCATCAACCCGAAGGCCGCACGAACGCGCTGCTCATCCGTGCGGGCCAAGGCATCTTGAATGTGCTGGAACGCCTGCGCGTCTGGCTGGCCCCGCTGACCGACCGCCTGCTCGGCACCCCCGCCACCGATGCGGTGGCAGCCAAAGCGGGCTTTCGCAGCTTCGAGCAGGAAGCCGACGAAGTGATATCGCGCAACCGCACGCAGCGCGCCCAGAAGATCGTGCGCGCGTCGCTGCTCGTGATCGTGCTGCTGGTGATCTGGGCGGCGCTCGCCAAGGTGGACGAGGTCACGCGCGGCGAAGGCCGCGTGATCCCGTCGCGCCAGTTGCAGGTGCTGCAATCGTTCGACGGCGGCGTGGTGTCCGAGATCCTGGTGACGGAAGGCCAGGTGGTGGAAGCCGGCCAGCTGCTGCTGCGGATCGATGAAACCCGGGCGACCTCGGGCGTGCGCGAAAGCGTGGCCCAAGGGTTCGCGCTGCGCGCCCGCCAGGCGCGCCTGAGCGCCTTGGCCGATGGCAAGCCTTTCAGGCCACCGGCGACCACCGGTGACCCCGAACAGGCCCTGATCCTGCAAGGCGAGCAAGCACTGTTCGAAGCCAAGCGCTCGGAGCTGTCCACCTTGTTGTCCATCAATGGCCAACAGTTGCAGCAGCGCCAGCAAGAACTCAGCGAAATGCGCTCGCGCAAGTCATCGGCCGACCGCGCGCTGGAACTGGGGATGCAAGAGCTGCAGAAGACACGCCCGCTGCTGGCCAGCGGCGCGGTCAGCGAAGTCGACATCCTGCGCCTGGAACGCGACATCGCGCGCAGCCGCGGCGAGGCGGACCAATCCACCGCCCAGATCGCCCGCGTGCAGGCTTCCATCGGCGAGGCGCAGCGCAAGATCCAGGAAACCGAGATCTCCTTCCGCAACGAGGCCCGCAAGGAACTGGCCGATGTGGTGGGCAAGCTCAATGCCCTGAACGAAGGCCAAGTGGCCCTGACCGACAAGGTGGACAAGGCCCAGGTGCGCTCGCCCGTGCGCGGGCGCGTGCAGCGCCTGCTCGCCAACACGGTGGGCGGCGTCGTTCAGGCGGGCCGGGACATCGTGGAAATCGTGCCGCTGGACGACAACCTGGTGCTGGAAGCCCGCATGGCACCGAAAGACATTGCGTTCATCCGCCCGGACCAGATCGCCACCGTCAAGTTCACCGCCTACGACTTCTCCATCTACGGCGGGCTGGAAGCCCACGTCGAGAACATCAGTCCCGACACCGTGGTCGACGAGCGAGGCAACGCCTTCTATCTGGTGCGGGTGCGCACCAAGCGCGCCGACTTCAGCGAAAACCTGCCCATCATTCCAGGCATGACCGCCGAAGTCGACATCCTGACCGGCCGCAAGTCTGTTCTGGCGTACCTGCTGAAACCCGTGCTGAAAGCCAAGGCCTACGCGCTCACCGAGCGCTGAGCCGGCGTGCCGCCTGGCATCTTCCGGCTCACCCTGACCCCTCGCCATGCCACCGCCCGCGCGCCTTATCGGCCGCGGAGTCGGCAAATGAGTGATTCAGTTCACACAACGCCACGTTACAAAGTGTTTTAGCTTGATCGGCTCCGCTATCCTGCGGCCCATCCTAAGCAGTCGCAGTCCGTCCGAGGTCCCTTCATGCCCACTATTGTTCAAACCGTCAGCGGCGTCGTCACCGGCTTGTGGGGCTCTGCCCTGCGCCGAACCCCATCCGGCAAGCTCGTCGCCTTGAAGCTGGGCGACATCGTTCAAAAGGGAGACCTCATCCTCACCACGCAGGATGGCATCGTGAAGCTGGAGCCGGTGCCCGAGGGCACGCTGCTCGCGGCGCCGGCGAGCCTGGCCACCGACATCGATCGCGTGATCTCCGACCTCGAGCGCGACGCCCCCGACGCCGCCCCGGCCGCCGGCTTGCTCGGTGGCGGCGAAGGTGGCTTGCAGCCCGGCCTGCGGGTGGACCGCATCGCACAGGCGCTGTCACCGCTTCAGTTCGTCCAGGAAAGCGTTGACCTCACCCGCCCCGTGTTCGAAGGCGGGGAAACCGCGCCGGAAAACCAGCTCGCACGTGAGCTGCGCGCCAGTTCAAGCAGCATCGCCGCGGCAGAAGAGGGTTCGCCGGTCAACCTCGGCCTGAGCCCGCCGTACAACAACACCCAATCGGTGATGACGGTCACCGTGACGCAGATCCCGCTGATCGGCACCATCATGACGGCCGACGGCACCGTGGTCACCGCCGGCACGGCCTTGCTGCCGTCGCAGCTGCCCGGCCTCGTCTACGTCCCGCCGCAAGACTACGACGGCGTCAGCCCTGTCGGAACGTTCGGCTACACCGTGAGCGACGGCACCACGGTCGCCACCGGTTCAACCACGATCGGCCTGAGCCCCGTCAACGACCTGCCGATCGCGAACGCAGGCACGGCCACCGGCTTGGAAGACAGCGCCCTGCCGATCTCCCTGACCGGCCAGGACATCGACGGCGCCATCGTCTCGGTCACCATCGTGAGCGTGCCGCCGGGCAGCACGATCTATCTTGCCGACGGCGTCACGCCCGTGGTGGCAGGCCAGACCCTCACCCCCGAGCAAGCGGCCACGCTGCTGTTCACGCCCGCACCGGATTTCAACGGCGGCACGGTCGTGACCTTCACCGTCACCGACAACGATGGAGGTGTCTCGGCCCCGGCCACCATCGACATCCAGGTGATCTCGGTCAACGATCCTCCCGTCGCCTCGCCCACCACCACCACCGGCCACGAAGGCACGGGCATCCCGGTCTCGCTCGGCGGCACCGACGTCGATGGCAATGTGGTGTCCGTCACGATCACCACGCCACCGGCGAATGGCACCTTGTATCTCGCAGACGGCATCACGCCCGTGGCGCCGGGCACGCCGCTCACGCCGGCCGAAGCGGCCGGCCTCGTGTTCCAGCCCAACCCGGGCTTCATCGGCCCCGTGACCATCGGCTTCACCGTGACGGACGACGAAGGCGGCGAATCCGCACCCGCCACGGCGGCCATCCAGGTCACGCCCGTGCCCGCCCTCGTCACGCTGGCCGTCTCCGACGCCGCCGTCACCGAAGGGGGCAGCGTGGTCTATTCCGCCACCGTCGACCGCCCGGTCACCGGCAGCCCGCTGGTGCTGACGCTGAGCAATGGCTCGGTGATCTCCATCCCCGTCGGCCAGACCACGGGCAGCAGTGCGCCTTATGCCGTGCGGCCCGATGACGCTTACGTACAAGGCAACGAAACGCTCGACGTGGGCATCAGCGCGTCCACGGGTGGCGGGTTCTCCACCCTGGACACCAGCAGCACCGCCTCCACCGTGGTGAGTGACGATGCCGACACCACCACGATCACGCTGACCGCATCCGCGGCCACCGCCGCCGAAGGCGGCAGCATCGTCTACACCGTGTCGGTCAACAACCCGGTGACCGGCTCGCCGCTGGTCGTCTCGCTGACGAACGGCCAAGCCATCACCATCCCGGTCGGCCAGAGTTCGGCCCATGGCGCGCCATTCAACGTGCGCCCCGACGATGTGCACGCGCAGCCCGATGACACGCTGGTCGTCGGAATCTCCGGCACCAGCGGCGGCGCCTATGAGGCGCTGGACACCAGCGCCACGGCTTCGACCATCGTCTCCGACAACGGCGACAGCACCACCGTCAGCCTCTCGGCCTCGGCCACGGTGGCTGAAGGCGGCACGATCATCTACACCGCCACCCTCACCGCTCCCGCCGACACCGCCGTGGAGATCCGGTTGTCCAATGGCGCGATCATCACCATCGCGGCCGGCGCGTCTTCCGGCTCGGCTGCCGTTGCAGCACCGCTCGATGACGTCTACCTCGATGCCGGGGCCGTCTCGGCCACGATCGCTTCGGCCACCGGCGGCAACTTCGAGAACCTCGTCGTCGACGGCACCCCAGCCGCCACCGACGTCACCGACACGCTCGACACCACCACCGTCGCCCTCACTGCGACGCCATCCGTGGCCGAAGGGGGATCGATCACCTACACCGCCGCGCTGACCTCCCCGGCGGGCACCGACGTCACCATCACGCTGTCCAACGGCGAGCAGATCACGATCTCGGCAGGTGCCTCTTCGGGCTCCGTCGTCGTCGCCGCACCCACCGACGATGCGTATGTCGACGCGGGCGACGTCTCGGCCACCATCACCGGCACGTCTGGCGGCAATTTCGAACACCTCGTCGTCGATGGCACGCCTGCCGTCACCGCCGTCACCGACACCATCGACACCACCACCGTCAGCATCACAGGCTCAGCTTCGGTCACCGAGGGCGGCACGGCCACTTACACCATCTCCCTGACGAACCCGTCGCAGACGCCGGTCACCATCACCCTCGGCTACAGCGGCACGGCCACCGATGGCGCCGACTACGCCGGCGTGACGACCGTCGTGATTCCGGCCCACGCCACGTCGGCCACGTTCAGCGTGGCCACGCTCGACGACGTGTTGCCGGAAGGCACCGAGTCGTTCACCGTCACCATCGCTTCGGCCACCGGCGGCAACTTCGAAAACCTCGTCCTCGACCCCCTGGGGTCTGCCGTCACCACGGCGCTCCTGGACAACGACGTGGCCACGGTCAGCCTCAGCGCCACGCCATCGATCACCGAGGCCGGCGGAAACATCGTCTACACGGTGACGGTGACCGACCCACCGCTGACCCCGCTGACGGTCACCCTGGACAACGGCACCATCATCTCCATTCCCGCCGGCGCAACGAGCGGCTCGGCCTCGGTGTCCATCGCGCCGAGCGACGACGTCTACATCGACCCATCGGTGCTGAGCGCAGCCATCGCCAGCACTTCGGGCGGCGGCATGGCAGTCGCCATCGATCCGACGCCAGCCCTGACCGATGTCCTGGACACCATCGACACCACCACCGTCAGCCTGAGCGCCTCCGCGGGCGCCGTGGCCGAAGGCGGCAGCATCGTCTACACCGTCTCGGTCAACCACCCCGTCACCGGCTCCGCGCTTGTCGTCTCGCTGTCCAACGGCCAGACCGTCACCATCCCGGTCGGCCAAAGCTCGGCCGCCGGCGCGCCGTTCAACGTGCGCCCGGACGATGCCCACGTGCAGCCCGACGACACCCTCACCGTCTCGATCACCGGCACCGCCGGCGGCGCCTATGAGGCACTGGACACCAGCGCCACCGCCACCACCGTCGTCTCCGACGATGCCGATGCCACCACGGTCAGCCTCAGCGCCACCTCCACCGTGGCCGAAGGCGGCTCGATCACCTACACCGCTTCATTGACGGCGCCAGCGCAGACCCCGGTCACGATCACGTTGTCCAACAACGAGCAGATCGTCATCGCCGCCGGCGCCTCCTCCGGCTCCGTCGTGGTCGCCGCTCCGGACGACGATGCGTATGTGGACGCGGGCGATGTCTCCGCGCACATCACCTCGGCCACCGGCGGCAACTTCGAAAGCCTCGTCGTTGATGCCACGCCGGCTCTCACAGCCGTCACCGACACGATCGACACCACCACCATCGGCATCGCCGGCACGGCCTCTGTCACGGAAGGCGGCACGGCAACGTACACCCTCACGCTGACCCAACCGGCGCAGTCCGCCGTCACCGTCACCCTCAACTACAGCGGCACGGCCACAGACGGGACCGACTTCACCGGTGTCACGACCGTCGTGATTCCGATCGGGGCCACCTCCGGCACGTTCGATGTGGCGACCCTCGACGACCTGGTGCCTGAAGGCGCCGAATCGTTCACCGTCTCCATCGCCTCGACCGCCGGCGGCAACTTCGAAAGCCTTGTCGTCGATCCGCTGGCTTCCTCCGTGTCCACGTCCATCCTGGACAACGACAGCGCCACCGTCAGCCTCAGCGCCACGCCATCGATCACGGAGGCCGGTGGAATCATCGTCTTCACCGCGACGGTCACCACGGCCCCGCTGAGCGCGTTGACCGTGCACTTGGACAACAATGCCGTCATCATCATCCCTGCCGGTGCCACCAGCGCCACGACGATGGTGCCCATCCCCCCAAGCGACGACGTCTACATCGACCCCTGGGTCTTGAGCGCAGAGATCACCAGCGTTTCGGGCGGCGGTTTTGCGGTCGATTTCGACCCGACCCCTGCGCTGACAAACGTCGTTGACACCATCGATGACACGACCGTCAGCCTCACCGCAACGGCGGCCGTGGTCGAAGGCGGCGCCATCACCTATACCGCCACGCTCACCTCGCCTGCGCACGCCCCGGTCACGGTGACATTGGACAACGGCGTGGTCATCGACATCCCCATCGGCGCCTCCGCCGCTTCTGCGACCTGGACGACAGCCGACGACGACGTCTATCTGACATCTGACGCCATATCGGCCACGATCTCCAGTGCCACCGGCGGCAACTTCGAAAACCTCGTTGTCGATGCCACGCCAGCCGTGACCACCGTCAGCGACACCATCGACACCACCTACATCAGCCTCACAGGCTCCGCATCCGTTGTCGAGGGCGAAACGGCGCATTACTCGGTTGTCGTCTCCAACCCGACGCAATCCGCCGTCACGGTCACGCTCAACTACAGCGGAACGGCCGTTGACGGGGTCGATTTCACCGGGGTCGCAACCGTTGTCATCCCGGCCGGCGCCGCTGCGGGTCACTTCAGCATTGACACGATCAACGACTTGCTGCCCGAAGCGACCGAAACCTTCAACATCACGATCGCCTCCGTCTCCGGCGGCAACTTCGAAAGCCTCGTGCTGCATCCGGAGAACTACACCCACAGCACGACCATCGTGGACAACGATGCGCCCCCCGTGATCGACCTCGACGACGACGATTCGGCGGCACTGGGTACGGGGTTCGTCACCACATTCACCGAAGGCGGCGCGGCAGTGTCCATCGCAGACACAGACATCGCCATCACCGACGTAGACAGCACCGAGCTGGTCAGCGCCACCATCACGTTGACGAACGCACAGGCGGGTGACGTGATCTCCGCCGGCGCCATGCCCCCAGGCATCATGGCCAGCGTGGCCGGCAATGTGATCACCCTGACGGGGCCCGCTGCACTGGCCACGTACCAAACGGCCATCCGTGCCATCACATTCACCAACACGGCAGAGAACCCGACGACCGTTGATCGCCTGATCGACGTGGTCGTGAACGATGGCGCCAACGACAGCAATGTCGCGCGTGCCGTCGTGCACGTCGTGGCGCTGAATGAACTGCCGGAAGGCCGTGACTTGATCGTCACGACCGATGAAGACACCGCCTACGTCTTCGCGCTGAGCGATTTCCCGATGGATGACGCCGAAGACGGCAGCAACGTCAGCGCCAACGGCATTCGCATCGACACCCTGCCCACCAACGGCTCGTTGTTGCTGAACGGGATACCGGTCTCTGCCGGCCAAGTCATCACGGCCACGCAGATTGCGGCGGGCGAACTGAGCTTCGTCCCGGTGGCCGATGCCAATGGCGCCGCCTATGCCTCGCTCACCTTCAGCGTCCGAGACTCCGCCGGCGAGTTCGATGCCGTACCCAACACCGTGACGGTGAATGTCACGCCAGTGAACGATGTCGCCACCATCAGCGGCGACGCCACCGGCGCGGTGATCGAAGCCGGCGGCGTGGGCAACAGCAGCGTGGGCACCCCGACCGCGTCGGGGACCCTGATCGTCCATGACGTGGACACCGGCGAAGCCAGCTTCCAAACCCCGCCGGCAGGCAGCCTCACGGGCACCTACGGCACCTTCACCTTCGATCCAGCCAGCGGCAACTGGACCTACGTCCTCGACAACACGCTCACCGCGACGCAGGCCCTGAACGCCGGAGAGATCGCTCAAGACACCTTGACGGTCACCAGCACCGACGGCACAGCCTCGCAAATCGTCAGCATCACCGTCACCGGCACCAACGATGTCGCGGTCATCGGCGGCACCGACAGCGGCTGGGTCCATGAAGACGAAGACATCATGGGCTTCCTCGTCACCAACGGCACCCTGACCGTGAGCGACGTGGACGCCGGACAGGCCAGCTTCCAGCCGGACACGATCGCAGGTGCCTACGGCACCCTGACACTCGACGCCGACGGCAACTGGACCTACAGCGCAGACAACAGCAGCGCCGCGGTGCAAGGGTTGGGTGAGCGCGTGGTGGCCCAGGACACCTTCACCGTGCGCAGCGTCGATGGCACCACACACACCGTCACCATCAATCTGCAAGGCAAGAACGAGATTCCGACCGCCCTCGCCACACCGTCCAGCGGCCAGGAAGACACCGCAATCCAAGTCACATTGAACGGCAGTGACATTGACGGCTACGTCGCACGCTTCATCATCCTCGCGCTCCCGGAGAACGGCACGCTCTACCACGAAGGCATCGCGCTGTCCGTCGGCGACCGCGTGCTGGCCGTCAACGACACCACGCCGCTGACCTTTGTTCCAGACGCGAACTGGCACGGCAGCACCTCGGTCACCTTCAGCGCCAATGATGACCAAGGCGGCATCTCCGCTGCGGTCACCCAGACCATCACCGTGACCCCGGTCAACGACGCGCCCATTGCCGCGAATGACAGCTTCACCACGGCCGAGGACACGCCGATTGCCATCTCCGCCGCAAACTTGCTGGCCAATGACTCGGATATCGATGGCGACACGCTCTCCATCACGGCCGTCGGTGACGCCACCCATGGCACGGTCGCACTGGTCGGCGGCAATGTGGTGTTCACGCCGGCGCCAGATTACTTCGGACCGGCTTCGTTCACCTATACCGTGAGCGACGGGCAAGGTGGCACCAGCACAGCCACCGTCAACGTCAACGTCACGGCGGTCAACGACGCGCCGACCGCCTCCAACGGACAAGCACACGGCACCGAAGACACCCCGCTGGTGCTCGCCTGGTCGCAGTTCAACGCACACGATGTTGACAGCCCCGCCAGCGCACTCTCGGTACGCATCCAGTCTCTCCCGGTGAACGGCGTGCTGCAGTACCGCAGCAGCGCCGGAGCCAACTGGACGGATGTCAGCACGCCGCAGGTCATCAGCAAAGCCAGCATTGACGCCGGCCTGCTGCGCTTCCTGCCAGGCCTCAACGAATCGGGCACCGATGCTTTCGGTGCGGCCGGCACCGGCAACCTGCGCAACGACTACGCAACGTTCAACTACCAGGTGACGGACGGGTCGCTCAACAGCCCGACCACGACGATGACGATCGACATCGCTCCGGTGGCAGACGCTCCACTGCTCGCCCTGAGCGGGAGCACCATCAGCGCCCGAAGCGACTTCGAAAGCGTCAACTTGGGTTCCTCCCAGTGGACGTCCACGACGCTCGCCACGTCCCTCCCCTCCACCGGTGGGGCAACCTGGCGCACAGACAACCCGGGAGGACAACTCGAGGTTGGCTACCAAGGCGTTTACACAGGTGACGGCAACATGACCAACAAGGTCGTCGAGCTTGAGCGCAATGCCGGTGACGCCTCGAACCTGTACACCCAGATCTCGACACGGGCTGGCGAGGTCTACGAGCTGAGCTTCGATTACTCGGCTCGCATGCAAGGCGGCTCGCTGATCCAGGTCTACTGGGAAGGCCGCCTGGTGCAAACGCTGGACAGCAGCGTCCCCGGCTTCCAGCACTTCACGCTCAACCTGCTGGCGACGACGACAGGCTCCACCAGGCTCGAATTCGTGGCCCCGGGCAGAGACAGCTACGGCGGCATCCTCGATGACATCGAACTCTCTCGCGTGGAGCAGAACCTGGGGTTCGAAGGCCAATCCATCAAACTGTCCAATATCACGGCCAGCCTGAATGACCGCGACGGCTCCGAAACTCTGAGCCTGAGCATGGCCGGCATCCCGGTCGGGGGCATTCTCAGCGATGGCGTGCGCTCGTTCACCGCAACGGCAGGTGCCACCACCGCCGACATCTCCGGCTGGACCCTCGACAACCTGTACTTGCGCCCGCCGTTGGGCTACACCGGCACGGCAGAGTTGACGGTGACGGCCACCGCCACCGAGGTCAATGGCGACAGCAGCCAAGCCTCGCGCACGTTCTCCGTGCTGGTGGCTCCGCTGCCCGTCGACAACACCGCGAGCACGCCAGGACTCAGCGTACTCAGCTCCGTGGTTGCCGTGGCTCCCAGCAGCGCCGTGGCGGCGATCGTGGCCTTCCCCGTCCTGGCAACGCTGACCGACGCCGACGGTTCAGAGAGCCTCGCGATCCGGATCACCGGCGTGCCCAGTGGCGCCACGTTCAGCGCCGGCACCCGCGTCAGCTCGACGGTGTGGTCATTTGTGCCGGAGGATCTGCACGACCTCACCCTGGCCTTGCCCGCGGCCTACAGCACGAGCAGCAGCGGCGTGACGATGACCGTCAGCGCAACGTCAACGGAGGCCAGCAACGGCGAGACGGCCGTCGCCACGCAAACCGTGACGCTGTTCGCCGACTACGCTGGCAACGCCCTGACGGGGACCAGCGCCGGAAACACCCTCACCGGGGGCAACGGCAACGATCACATCCAGGGATTGGCCGGCAATGACACCATCAATGCGGGCAATGGCAACGATCTCGTCTATGGCGGCACCGGCAACGACACCATCAACGGAGGCAACGGGAATGACGTGCTGTACGGCGATGCCGGGAATGACACGATCAATGGGGGTGCAGGCAACGACCGCATCATCGGCGGCGCCGGAAACGACCGCATGACCGGCGGCGCCGGCACCGACGTCTTTGCCTGGGACCTGGCCGATGCCGGCCCCCGAGGAACGCCGGCGGTCGACACCATCACCGATTTCAACACCACATCCGCCAGCAGCGGCGGCGACGTGCTCGATCTGCGCGACCTCCTCAACGGCAGTGCGCTCGGCCCGAACAACACGGCAGGGAATCTGATCAATTTCCTGGACTTCAACACCACCGGTGCAGACACCGTGATCCGGGTCAGCTCGAATGGCGGCTTCACCAACGGCGACTACAACGCCGCGGCCGAAGACCAGCGCATCGTGCTGGAAGGCGTGAATCTGCGCACCGAGCTGAGCCTGTCATCCACCTCGACCGACGCGCAGATCATCCAGGAGCTGTTGAGCCGCAACAAGTTGATCACCGACGGCAGCTGAGTGTGGCGTGGCGCCTCGTGCAGGCGCCACCCGGTGCCATCCAAAGGGGAGCTTCGCAGCTCCCCTTTTTTTCAGCCACGGCCGGCAAAGGACGTGTTCAGCGTTGCCTCAGCCGTTCAAACCAGCCTGCTGCTCGCTGACCCACGGACCGGTCATGCCATCCACACCGCAATTCCAAAGCGCCGCGGCATCGCCGGCCGCACCAACCCCCTCGGCGTAAACCTGCAGAGACAAGCCATGCAGCAGCGTCACAGTGCTGCGCACGAACGTGGCGCGGTGTTCGTCGAGTCCCACGCCCGCAACCAGTGCGGCATCCAGCTTCACGTAGTCCAGCCCCGCCTCAAACAACCGGGGGATCGAACCCAGGCGTTCGCCGGCGTGTTCCACGCCCATGCGCACGCCGATCGGCCGGAGTTGGCGGCTCAGTTCCTGAAGCAGATCGAAATGATCCACCGCGGCCGATTCGGCCACCTCGATCCAGATCAGGCGGGCGACGCGCGGCGACTCCCACAGCAGCGCGCGCAAGCGCGACCCGAAGCCATGGTCGAGCAATGACACGGGCGACACATTCACACAACGCGGCAGGCCATCGGCCTGTGACTCCGCCAACGCCAAAGCAAGGGCGCGCGCGTCCACATCCGCGGTCAGCCGGCTGCGCGCCGCCAGGGGAAGCCACCGTGCCGCCGGCTCATAGGCGCCGTCTTCTTCGAGCTGCATGCGCAGGGGGCATTCCTGATGGATCAGGTCGCCCCGGGCATTCACCACGGGAAAGTTGACCAAATGGACACGCCCGCTTTGCAGTGCATCGCGGATGCGTTGGCGCCAGGCGGCCTCGCCCAGCACGGCCACGCTACTCACGGCCGAACCGTCCAGCTCCACAGCGAACGGCCCCCGCGACTCCGCCCGGGCCAACGCCGCGTCAGCCATGCCCATGACCTCCGCCATCGACATGCCGCGGCGCAACTCGATGGCTCCCGCGCACACGGCCGCATTCGGGTTCATCGACGGAAGCACGAGCCGCAGCGCCTCCGACAGCGCCAGGCCGGTTTCCTGCGCGACGTTCGCCACCGGGAGGCACAACGCGAAGTCCGAGCCATTCAAGCGGCCCAGGAAGCACCCTTTGACGCGCGCCGAGTACGGCTGCAGCGCCTCGGCGATCGTCATGATGACCCTGTCGGCGCCAGCGTGCCCCATGCTGCGGTTGATGCCGGCCAGATCGAGAACACGCAGCAGCACCAGGCCGCCTTCGGCGGCGCCATCTTCGCGCTGCAGTGTGGCGTTCAACTGCCCGAGGAAATGGCTGCGGTTCGACAAGCCGGTGAGGCGATCCAGATTCACCTGCCGGTGCAGGTCGGCCAGTTGCTCGGCCTGGGCCTGCGAGGTGGTTCGCAAACGGCTGACCATCGAGTTCATCGCGCGCGTCAGACGCTGGAGTTCCGGCGCCCGGGGCTCCGGCAGCGTCACGAACTGCCCGTCGATCAAGGCGTGCGCTTGTTGCACGGTGGAGTCGAGCGGGCGCCGAATGCGGCGCACGACCACCGTGCCGACCCCAGCCGCAACGACACCGACGACCGCCAGCGCCAAAGCAGTCCACAGGCTGCTCGACCACAGCTCATCGTGCGCAAAGAACGTATGGCTGACCACCTCCACGTGCCCCAAGGCGCGCCAGCCGTCGGACACCTGCGCCATGCCGGGCTGCGATTCGATCGGCAGCCAACTGACGAACCACGCCGGCGCCGAACCCGGTTTCGCCTGCGCTTCCCGGTCGAAGCTCACCGTGCCGTCGGCACCCGTGAAACGGATGCGGCTGTAGAAGCCGTTGTCGAACTGAGCCGCCATCAACAACTGCATCAGTTCCGGATCCCCTTTCTGCTGGGACAACGCCAGCGCCAGCGCCGTGGCGTTGTCGGCGTTCTTCAAGCGCAACTGCGTCTGGAGGTAGCTGCGCGCCGATTCGACCGACACCGTCACGCTGCCTGCAAAGGCAAGCAGCACCGTGCCCAGCATCAACAACAAGATTTGTCGAATCAGCGACATGCCATCCCCTTCGAGCCCAGATTCATGGTTCAAAACCTTCCGCATGCGCTTTGGCGATCACTTCCCGCCAGCGCGACAGGCGCGCCGCGGGATCCTGCCCCGTGGACTGCGCGCCCACACCCTGCCACAAACTTTCACTGTTGAAACTGAACACCGGCATCAGGTCGGGCCGCCGGGAGGCGGGCCGCATCTCACTGATGAGGTTGTCCAGGATCAGCGGCTCCGCGCCGGGCTCCGCATAGTAGGCCAGCACCATGTGGGCCTGAACCACGCCGTTCGGCCCACCGACTTGCGCCCTCACGTACACCAGCCTGAGCTTGGACACCGGCACGCCGGTCGCGAGCAGGCTGAAATATTTGGCAATGGCGAAGTCTTCGCAATCCCCTTGCCCTTGATGCAAGGTTTCGAGCGGACTGGCCCAGTAGTCGTTCTGGCCCCAGACCTCGATATCGTCCCGGAAAACCACGCGCCGATTGAAAAACTCGTTGACCGCCAGCAACTGGGCGTGCTCCGGCTGGCGCTGGACGTCGTGCAGCAGGCGCTGCAGGGCTTGGGCCCCCGTCGACGCACGCGGCGAAAGCTTCTGCGCCATCGCCAGCATGCGCTGGGCATCCCAGGCCTGCACCGTCGAAAGGGCCGCCAGCCACAGTCCCAGGGCCACGCCCGCAAGTGCCGCCAGCCTTCGGGCCAAGCGCCAGGCGCGCGCAGCACCATGGTTCAGGAGGGCCGAAGGGGCGTCCACAAAAGGCATGTTTGAAGGCTTAGGACCTGCTCAGGCCGCGCGTCGGCCTGCCTGGGCGATGCGTGCCGTCTGACTGCGACCAGAAAAACCGTGTCTTCATCCCCGCCTCCTCGGCACCGGCCGAGTCCCACCGCCTGCGAGGGGTTCACGGCTTGTCTGGTGACAACTGTCTGTTTGACGTGTCTGCGCGGCCTGCATCTTCTCTCACCGGCAGCCCGGCATTCTCTCGCCACGGACGACGCCCCGCGTTGCGAAGTTCACGATCGGGCACGTTCTGCAACGGCAATCTCGTCCTTGCGCGTTCAATTCAAGCTCGCCAGCGTGAAATAGTCCCATCCGTCCATTCGATCCGGGGGAGGGACGCCTTTCACGCGACAAGTAAACTGCGCCTCACCAAATCAGTAGTGAAGAGACATCTCGACGCCATGCTCAATCGCAAGCCCGTATTCTCGATCCGAGACGATTCATGCATCAACGCGCCGGCCACCCGGCGCATGCAGCCGGTCCGTACCCTGATCGCCTCGGCTCTTCTGTGCGCCGTCCACGCCGTCGCCCTGAGCAACGACGCATTGAAAGATGCCGCCCAGAAGGCCATCAGCTCCAACCCGGAGGTCACGGCACGGTTCAACGCCTATCGCGCGGCCACCGAGGGCGTGAGCGCGGCACGCGGCGAGTACTACCCCCACCTCGACCTCAACGCCTCGGTGGGCCGGGACCGGGACGTGATCCGGTCTCGCACGCCGGACGCCCAATCGATCAGCCGCCGCGGCGCATCGCTCACGCTTTCACAACTGTTGTGGGACGGGCTGGCCACGCGCAACGAGGTTGGCCGTCTCAACCATGAGGCGCTCGCCCGCTACTTTGAAGTGCTCGACGTCACCGAGCAAACCGCGCTCGAAGCCGCCCGTGCGTACTACGACGTGCTGCGCTACCGCCGCCTCGTCCAGCTCGCCGAGGACAACTACGTCCAGCATCGCGGCGCCTACAACCAGATCCAGTCCCGCTTCCGCGCCGGTGTCGGGCGGGGCGTCGACCTGGAACAGGCGGGCGCCCGGCTTGCGCTGGCCGAGTCGAATCTGAGCACCGAGGTGGCGAATCTGCACGACGTCTCGGCCCGCTACCAGCGCGTCGTCGGTGAAGCGCCCGCCGGCACCCTGCCGATGCCCGCCACGCTGGCTCAAGCGGTTCCGGCCACGTCGATCGAGGCCGCCGACCTCGCCGTTCAACGCAGCGCCGCCGTGAGCAGCAGCATCGAGATGCTGCGCTCGGCACGCGCCCTGGCATCGGCACGCGAAGCGGCTTACCAGCCCACCGTACAGGCTCGCCTGCGCTCCGGCGCCGGCACCCACTTCGATGGCGTACGCGACCAGCGCCGCGACACCTCCGCCGAAATCGTGCTCAACTGGAATCTCTTCAACGGCGGCAGCGATCAAGCCCGCGTCCGCCAGCAGGCCAACCTGGTCAATCAGGCAGCCGACCTGCGCGACAAGGCCTGCCGCGACACGCGTCAACTGGTGGCCATCGCCTACAACGACACGCGCAAGCTCACCGACCAGCTCACCTACCTCGATCGCAACACCCTGGCCATCGAGAAGGCGCGCGACGCCTATCGCCAGCAGTTCGACATCGGCCAGCGCAGCCTGCTCGACTTGCTGAACTCCGAGAACGAGCTCTACACCGCTCGCCGCGCATACGCCAATGCAGAGTACGACCTGGGTATCGCGTACCTCCGCACCCATGCCGCGCTGAACCAACTGAGCGCCCAGCTCGGCTTGGTGCGCCCGGACAGCGCACCCGAAGCCCCGCAGGAAAGCAGCGGCTGGGCGGCAGGCGAAGACGCTCCCATGCGCTGCCCGCAAGCGGCGCTGGACGTCCCGCCAATCGATTTCGAAGCGCTGTCGCGCCGCGCCCGCACGAACTGACGGGCCTCGCCTCGCCGCGTGATGCGGCGAGGCGCAAGCCTTGCTTCCGCAAGGCCATCGAGAACGCGTTCCCGAGGCGGCAGCCTCGGTTCTTGATCAGCGCTTGGCCGGCGGCAAGTCGGTGCAGACCCCCTCGAATGCCTCGGCCGCCAGGCCGATGCTCTCACCCAGCGTGGGATGCGGGTGGATCGTCTTGCCGATGTCCACGGCGTCCGCACCCATCTCGATTGCCAGCGCAATCTCGCCGATCATGTCGCCGGCATGCGTGCCGACGATGCCCCCGCCGACGATGCGATGCGTCGCCTCGTCGAACAGCAGCTTGGTGAAACCTTCGTCGCGGTTGTTCGCGATCGCACGGCCTGAGGCATTCCACGGGAACAGGCCCTTCTTGACCTTCAGGCCCTTGGCCTTGGCCTCGTCTTCGGTCACGCCCACCCAGGCGATCTCCGGGTCGGTGTAGGCCACGCTGGGAATCACCCGCGCGTCGAACGCCGCCTTGTCGTCACCCGCCGCCACTTCGGCCGCCACATGCGCCTCGTGCACGGCCTTGTGCGCCAGCATCGGCTGGCCGACGATGTCGCCGATGGCGAAGATGTGCGGCACGTTGGTGCGCATCTGGATGTCGACGTTGATGAAGCCACGGTCTGTGACGGCGACGCCAGCCTTTTCGTCAGCGATCTTCTTGCCATTGGGCGTACGGCCCACGGCCTGCAA
>CAZBOF010000043.1:0-28967 GCA_964493285.1 uncultured Rhizobacter sp.
AGGCCACCGAGTTCGCCAATTGCACGGTGTAGCCGCGCACGCCGGCGCCTTGCAGAATGGTGAACTGCGCACCCGTTTGCGCGCGGCCGAACGGGTCGGTCTTGCCGGTCACGTAAATGTGCGGAACCCAGTGCGTGCCGAGTTCCAGCGAACCGAGCGACGCATCGCGCAAGCCGACATAGGCCTCACGGTTCCAGAACGATGCGGCGTTGGCCGCCGCGCCGGTGTCGGCCATGAACCCATGCTCCATCTTGAAGTAGGCCGCGCGCCCGCCGCCCAGGTCCTCCGTGCCGCGGAAGCCGATCAGCGAGGTGTCCGACGACAGCGCCTTGCGGGTTCCGGATGCGCCCGATAACTTGTGCACATTCACGCCAAGGTCAAGCCGACCATAGACCTGCACGGTGGATGTCGGGACCGCCTGTGCCATGGCGGCCAGCGGGACCAGTGTCAGAACGGCAGCGCCAGCGCTGAGGATCAGCTTCATGTTGTCTCCTGCATATGCATTGAAGTGAGAGATGCGAGTCAGTCTCGGCTTGGCCGCGAACGAGCCCACGACCAAGCCGCGGCAGCGTAGGGATGCGCCCACCCCAGCGTCAACAACGTCGGCGCCTTGGTGCAATCAGTGCACCAAGGCTTCTCACTTGATCCACCGTGAACGGGGAGCCTGCACGCCGATCGCGCGCGCATTGGCACGCACGAAGGCTGCGGTGCAGTCAGTCTCCACCGGGTGTGCCCACGGCGAGGTCGAACGCACGCAGCCGCTTGTAGAGGCTGGTGCGGTCGATGCCGAGCTGCTTCGCGGCTTTCGACCGGTTGCCCTGGCAAGACACAAGGGCGGCCATCACGGCTTGGCGCTCGACCTGCGCCATCGTCTCGGCGAGCGTTGCCGGCCCGTGCGCGCATGGGCCCCCGACGCCCGCGCGTTCCTGCGGCAGCATGGGCGGCGGCATCACGGCGTCCATGTCGGTGATCTCGAACGCCCCCTCCGGCAGCGACACGGCCGCGCGCTGCAACGCGGCTTGCAGCTCTCTGACATTGCCCGGCCAGTGGTGACGGCGCAATTGCGCCATCGGTACTTTGCCGATGGCCAAGCGCGGCAAGTTGAGTTCGATCCGGATCCGCGCCAGCAGGTGCGACACCAGGAGATCGAGGTCGGTGCGCTCGCGCAGCGCCGGCACGTCGATGCGCAACACCTGCAAGCGGTAGAACAGGTCTTCGCGGAAGTGCCCGGCCTGCACCAGCGCGGCCAGATCCCGGTGGGAGGCACAGATCACCCGCGCGTCCACCTTGAGCGAACGCATGCCGCCCACCCGCGTCACCTCGCCTTCCTGAAGAAAGCGCAAGAGCGCGGCCTGCGCATGCAGCGGCATGTCGCCGATCTCGTCGAGGAACAAGGTGCCTTGGTCCGCGAGTTCGATCTTTCCCTTGCCCCCGCGTGCATTGGCGCCGGTGAATGAACCGCCCTCGTAGCCGAACAGTTCGCTGGCCACGAGATCGGGCGGAATGGTGGCGCAATTGATCCACACGAACGGCCGCGTGGCACGCCCAGACAAGCGATGCGTGGCCTGCGCGACCAGCTCTTTGCCCACGCCCGTTTCACCATGGATCAACACCGGCAGCGCATTGCGCCCGCACTGGCGGATCTGCGCACGCAGCTTCTGCATCTCCGGCCCGCGGCCGACCAGGTCGTCCACGGTGTAGCGGGCGCGCCAGGGGCTTTGTTCCGCGGGCAGCACCAGCGCCTCGCCGGTGAGCTGGCGCAGGGTCGATTCGGCGATCTTGGCGTTGGCGAACAGCGCCATGCCGAGCGCGCCGATGATTTCTCCGTCCAGCCAGATCGGCACCTGGCGGGTCACGATCTCGCGCCCACGCACCGTCAACGGCGTGCCCTGCAGCGGCAACGCCCCTTGCGCCACCATCGCCAGGTGGCTGCTGGGCGACACCGCATCGCGGACGTGCCGCCCGATGAAGTCCTCGGGCTCACCACCGAGCAGGTCGCAGTAGGGGCGATTGATCAGCACGATCTCGCCTTCGGTGTCGACCACCACCAGGCAGTCGGACACGGTGTCGAGAACCAGCCTCAGGAAAGAGGCCTCGTCGTTCTCGATGACAGTGCGCAAACGGTCTTGCATGTTGTGGTGAAAGCTCAACGAATGTGGTGAACCCTCCACAGCAAGATGCGTGCGCAGTGCGGGGCCCCGCCACGCCCGCGTGTTTCGGGCCTTGCGCCGACGCACCGACGCGGGGCTGCGGCGAAGGCAGACGCGACCACCCCTTACGGCGACCGGCTCCTCGCGCACCCGACGCATTCACCAAAGTGCGGCGCACACCCGGCCGCCGCAAGCACCACCATCGTGCGCGGCGCCATCGCGCAACGGCATGGTGGCACGGCGGTTGCGATGAAGAAGCCACAACGCGCTTCTGACCTTCACCTTCGCACACAAGGACACCGCATGGATGCCGCCACCGAGTCCCTCGCCCGCCCGCCCACCACACGCACGTTTCCGGAAGTCTCGATCCGCGGCCTGCACAAACGCTTCGGCAACGAGCCGGTGTACAGCGGCTTCGACCTCGACATCGAGCGCAACAAGATCACCACCTTCTTCGGCCCCAACGGCTGCGGCAAGTCGACCCTGCTCAACATGATCGCCGGCCTGACGCCATATGAAGGCGGCACCATCCTGTTCGACGGGCGCCCGATCAAGGACGTGCGGCTCGGCTTCGTGTTCCAGAACTACCGCGACGCGCTGATGCCATGGCTGCGCGCCATCGACAACATCGCCTACCCGCTCAAGCTGCTCGGACTGCCCAAGGCACAGATCGACCGCCGCGTGAAGGAGCTGATCGATGCGTTCGAGATCGGCTTCGACCTGAAACGCTACCCGTACCAGATGTCGGGTGGGCAGCAGCAGCTGGTGTCCATCCTGCGCGCACTGGCACCCGACCCCGAAGTCATCTGCTTCGACGAACCGTTCTCGGCCCTCGACTACGAAATGACGCTGTTCGTGCGCGACATGCTCCAGCGCCTTTTCGTCAAGACCGGCAAGACGCTCTTGATCGTGTCGCACGACATCGAAGAGGCCGTCTGGCTGGCCGACCGCGTGGTGCTGCTCACGCGCCGCCCGACACGCGTTGCGGAGGTGGTGACGGTGGACCTGCCGCACCCGCGCGACATGGACACGCTCGGCGACCCCGCCTTCATCCGCATCAAGCAACACGCCCTGGCCGTCTTTCAAAGAGAGGTTCGCGCATGAACAAGTCCGTCGCCACCCCCTTGCCTTCCGACCTCGTGGCCTCATTGCCGAAACGCGCGTTCCGCCTGCGCCTGCAAGACGGCATGACACCGTTCCTGCCGCTTCTGGGCGTGGTCTTCTTCGTGGCGGCGTGGGCCGCGCTGTCCGCCGCCGAAAGCCTCACGGCCGGGCTGTTGCCCAGCCCCTGGGCCAGCTTGGTGGCCATCGCCAACGGCGTGGGCGACGGCAAGCTGCTGCGCGACCTGTGGGCCACCTTGTATCGCACCTTGTACGCATTCGGCATCGCCGTCGTGTTTGGCGTGCCGGCGGGCATCCTGCTCGGGTCGATGGCCAAGCTGTACCGCGCCAGCGAGATGCTGATCGACTTCTTCCGGTCGACGCCGGCCACCGCCATGTTCCCGCTGTTCCTCGTGATCTTCGGGCTGGGCGACTTCGCGTCCATCGCCGTGGCCGCGTTCGCCGCCTGGCTCGTGATGCTGCTCAACAGCGCGTACGGCGTGCTGCACTCCCGCGAGACGCGGCAGAACGCGGCCCGCGTGATGGGGGCCACCGGCTGGCGGCTTCTGCGCGACGTGCTCTTCTTCGACGCGATGGCGCAGATCTTCATCGGCCTGCGCGTGGCGGTGTCGCTCGCACTGGTGGTGATCGTGGTCGCCGAGATGTTCATCGGCGCGCGCAACGGCATCGGCAAGCAGATCATCGACGCGCAGATCGTCTACGACCTGCCCCTCATGTACGGCTCGATCCTGCTCAGCGGCCTCATGGGCTACTTGCTCAACGCGCTGATCATTTTTGTCGAGCGCCGCTTCATCCACTGGTCCGGCAAGTGACGCGCCGCCCTCCGCTTCTCTCTCTCCCGCCCCTCCCTCCATTCAAGGAATCGCCATGAAAGCCTTCTCACGCCTGCTGCTTCCACTCGCCTTTGCCATGCTGGCCCCGGCCGCGCACGCCGCCGACAAGGTCGTCGTCTCCTACCTGCCCACGTTGCACGGCCTGCCGCTGTACGTCGCCATCGAGGAAAAACTGTTCGAGAAAGCGGGGCTCGCGGTCGAGGCCACGAAGATCGAGAATCCGAACCAGATCATCGACTCGCTGGTCTCGGGCCGCGCCGACTCGGCGCCCGCCGGCGGCGCCGCCGGCATCACCGCCCTGGCCGAAACCCGCTTCCCCGGCGCCTTGCGCGTGTTCGGGCTGCAGGGATCTTCCACCGCCTTGGGTGCGGTGAACGACGCGCTCATCGCCAAGGTCGACTCGCCCATCAAGTCATTCGCCGACCTGAAGGGCAAGAAGCTGGTCCATGCGCCCGGCATCCAGTGGCGCACCATCACCCGCACGGTGGTGAAGGCCAACGGCCTGGACCCCGACAAGGACGTCGAACTCGCAGAAATGGCCATCGGCCTGCATGCGCAAGCCGTGATGGCGGGCACGGTGGACGCCGCCCTGACGCTCGAACCCGTGGGCTCGATCGTCGCGGCCGGCGGCAAGGTGCACACCGTCATCAAGAATCCCGCGGGGCGGTTCATCGTCGACCCCTTCTATGCCGGCGCCGGCATCGTCACGACCAAGTTCCTCACCGAACGCCCTGCCGTGGCGCGCCGCTTCATCGCCGTGATGGACCAGGCCGTGGCCATGGTGCAGAAAGACTTCGGCGCCTACAGCAAGTACCTGATCGGCTACACGCCCGTGACGCAGCAGACGCTGTCGGTCGTGGCCCCGATGTACTTCATCGGTTCCGGCGACATCAAGGACAGCGACATCGCCGCCTACCAGAAGTTCGCCGACATCTTCGTCGCCGGCGGCGCGATGAAGCAGCGTGTCGATGTCTCGAAGCTGATTCTGCGCAGCAGCGAACTCGGCAAGTGAGCCCGACCCATCGATCACCCCAACCACATTCTTGAAGGATCCGAGATGAAATCCTATGAGTACCGCGCTGCCGCCGTGCAGACGCTCGCCCAGCTCGGCGACATCGACGCCAACCTGGAGATCTGCAGCCACTTCGTCAAGCAGGCGGCCCGCCAGGGCGTGAAGCTGCTGATCTTCCCCGAGTGCATGAACGTCGGCTACCTGTACGACTCGGTGCCCCATGCGCGCGAACTCGCCGAAACCGTGGACGGCCGCTTCGTCAGCGGCCTGGCCAAGATGGCGCGCGACAACGGCATGTTCATCGCCAGCGGCATCACCGAATGGGACCCGGTGGCCGAGAAGGTGTTCAACAGCGGTGTCCTGCTCGACAAGGCGGGGCAGCTGATCGGCCACTACCACAAGCAGTTTCTCGCCACCCACGACCAGAACTGGTTCGAGTTCGGCGAGCGCGGCTTCCCGGTCGCCGACACCGAACTCGGCCGCCTCGGCATGCTGATCTGCTTCGACGGGCGCATTCCGGAGATCACACGGTGCACCGCACTGTCGGGCGCGCAGGTGATCGTCGACATGGCGAACTTCTTCGTGCTCGACCAGGCCGAGATGTGGGGCCCCGCCCGCGCCTACGAGAACGGCGTGTGGCTGTGCGCCGCCACCAAGGCCGGGCAGGAACGCGCCATCTACTACCCCGGCGGCAGCATGATCGTGGACCCGCGCGGCAACGTTCGGGCACAGGTGGCCTACGGTGCGCATGCCATGGCCGTCAGCCAGGTCGACCCGACGCTGGCCGATGACAAGCGCTCCGCCGAAGGCGCCGACAAGTTCGCCGACCGCCGGCCCGACACCTACACCATCCTCGCCCGCCCGTACGAGGAGACGCCGGTGGCCGAAGTGGTCAAGCGCCCCATCGTGCCCGGCTCGTTCGCCTTCAAGATGGCGGCCGTCCAGAGCCACGTGTGCGACGAGCAACCCACGACGATGGACGAGGTGGTCGCGCAGGTCAGCCACGGCGGCAAGCTCGGCATCAAGGTCATGGTGTTGCCCGAGTACGTCGCTTCGCCGAACTGGCGCGTCGACCGCGAAGAAGCCTTGCGCCTGTCCTCCTTGAACGACGCCTTGATCGACAAGTTCGCCGGTGTTTGCCAGACCTATGGCTGCGCGGTGCTGGTTCCCAATGTGGAACAGGTCGACGGCAAGCTCTATCCCACCTCGTTCCTGATCGGCCCGGAAGGCACCGTTCTGATGACGTACCGCAAGGTGCACCTGTTCTCCGACGAACGCGAGTGGGCCACCGCCGGTTCCGAGTACCCGGTCGCGGAAACGCCATTCGGGCGCATCGGCGTGACCATGGGCTACGACGGCATGTTCCCTGAAGCATCGCGTTGTCTCGGCGTCAACGGCGCGGACGTGATCCTCTGGCCCGCCCGCCTGCAGGACGCGAAGGAACGCAAGTACCTGGCTGTGCCGAGGGCCGCGGACAACCGCTGCGCCGTGCTGCTGGCCAACCGGGTGGATGCGCCCTTCCCCGGCGGCAGCGCGGCCATTCCGCCCGCCCAGTTCCCGGTGTGGGACATCGATGCGGTCACCCCGTACTACACCGACATGCACAAGGTGCTGTTCGGCTTCTTCGACCTGACCAGCGCCCGCCAGAAGCAACTGATCGGCAAGGTGGACATGTTCGCGAACCGCCTCACGAAAACCTATGCGCCGCTGGTGGCAGCCAAGTAAGTGACGGCCGTGGAAGCCAGTCAACGCAACGAACTGCTGGCCTGCGACGCCGTCGAGCTGGCTTCGATGATCGCCTCGGGCCACGCCTCGCCGGTCGATGCGGTGAGCGCGGCACTGGCGCGGTTGGCCGATGTCCAGCCGCACCTGAACGCCTTCAGCCACGTCATGCACGACGAAGCAATGGCACAGGCGCGGCGGGCCGAGGCGCTCCAGGCGTCGGGAGCGCAGTTGCCCCCGCTGTTCGGCGTGCCGGTGTCGATCAAGGACCTGATCGCGGTGGGCGGCGCCCCGCTTGCGTTCGGCTCACGCGCATTCGCCGACAACCGCGCCAGCCAGGATGCCCCTGCGGTCGAACGCCTGCGCGGCGCCGGCGCGATCGTCATCGGCAAGACGACCACCAGCGAACTCGGCTGCAAGGCCGTGGGCGCATCGCCCCTCACCGGCCTCACGCGAAGCCCATGGGACCTGCGCAGAACCGCCGGAGGCTCCAGCGCCGGCGCCGCGGCCAGTGTTGCCGCAGGCGTCACCTCGGTGGCGCTGGGTACCGACGGCGGCGGCTCGATCCGCATTCCGGCGGCGCTGAACGGCCTGTTCGGCTTCAAGGCCCAGTTCGGTCGCGTGCCGGTGTACCCCAGTTCCGCCACCCCGGACTTGGCGCATGTGGCGCCCCTTGCCCGCTCCGTGCGCGACGCGGCGTTGATGATGCAGGTCATCTCGGGCCACGACGCGCGCGACCCCACCTCGATGAGCGAAGCCCGGCCAGACTTCAGGCACGCGGCCGCGCGGCCTCCGCGCCGCCTGCGGGTGGCGTGGTCGCCCACGCTGGGCTACGCCCGCCCCACGCCCGAGGTGCTGGCGTTGACGGAATCCGCACTGAAGACATTCGAACTCTGGGGCTGCGACATCGAAGAGATCGCCGCACCCCTGGGCCCCGACCCGGCCGGCGCATGGACGCAGATCTTCTACACGCAGGTGGCCGCCCGGGTCGGTGAATCGCGGCTCGAATCCCCCCACCTGCTCGACCCGGCCATCGTGCCGCTGCTGCGAAACGAAAGCACGCGTTCGTCGCTCGCCTACGCGCAGGCCTTGTCGGTGCGCCGAGACCTTCAGGAACATCTGCGCATCCTGTTTCAGCGCTTCGACGTGCTGGTGTCACCCACGCTGCCGGTCGCCGAAGTGGAGGCGGGGCTGGACATTCCGCCGAGCCAGGCCGGCCGCAACCTCGTCACGTGGGCGTCGTACACCTACCCCTTCAACCTGTCCGGCCATCCGGCGGCTTCCATCCCGGCAGGGCTGACGGCGCAGGGCCACCCGGTGGGGTTGCAGGTCGTGTCCCGCCCGCGCGCCGAAATGGACCTGTTGACGCTGTGCGCGGCATTCGAAGCAGCTCGCCCCTGGGCCAAGCTCGCCCCGATGAAAGAAGGAAAAAGCATCCAAGGGCACTGAGCGCGGGCGGGTATTCAGCCACCGAAGAGGTGCCGTGGGGCTCCTAAAATGCCCCATGCCTGATTGTTCCGAAAGCCTGATCCCGTTGACGGACGGTGTGTACGTGATCGACACCGGCTTCCAGCGCCCCCATTTCGATGCCGCCTACCTGGTGGTCGAAGCCGGACGCGCCGCTTTCATCGACACCGGCACCACGCTCAACCTGCCGCAATTGCTGGGCGCACTGGCCGTGCTGGGCGTTCCACCTGAAGCGGTGGACTGGGTGGTCGTCACGCATGTGCATCTCGACCACGCAGGCGGTGCCGGTGCGCTGATGCGTGCGCTGCCGACGGCGCGATTGGTCGTCCACCCGCGCGGCGAGCGCCACATGGTCGATCCCAGCGCACTGTACGAAGGCGCCAAGGCGGTCTACGGCGAAGAAGAAATGGCGCGCTCGTACGGCGAGGTCGTGCCGATCGACCCGCAGCGGGTGATCACCAGCACCGATGGCATGGACCTGCCGCTCGCGGGGCGCGTTCTGCACCTGATCGACACCCCCGGCCACGCACGCCACCACCATTGCATCTGGGACGCCCGGACCCGGGGATTCTTCACCGGCGACACCTTCGGCATCAGCTACCGCGAGTTCGACACCGTCCACGGCCCTTGGTTGTTTCCGACCACCACGCCGGTCCAGTTCGACCCGCCCGCCCTGCGCGCATCGGTGAAACGCATGCTGTCGTTCGAACCCGAGCGCCTGTACCTCACGCACTTCGGCTGCGTGCACAACGTACCCGCACTGGGCGCAATGATGCTCGACCAGATCGACGAGCTGGTGCAAACCGCCGAAGCCTTGCGCGCACGGCCGCAGCGCCACGAGCGATTGAAAGAGGCCCTGCTGGCCATCTACCTGCGGCGCGTGCAGGCGCACGGCTGCACACTCGACGATGCACAGGTGCACGCCCTGCTCGCGCTCGACATCGAACTCAACGCGCAAGGCATCGCCGTCTGGCTGGACAAAGAGCCCGCCCGCGCCCCTGCCTGAGACCCGACGCGTGAACACCGCCTCCTTTCGCTTCGACGGTTCCACGGTGGTCATCACCGGGGCGGCCAAAGGCATTGGCGCCGCATGCGCCCGCAAGCTTGCCCACGCCGGCGCCACCGTGCTGCTGTGGGACACGGACGACGATGCGGGCAACGCGCTCGCGCAGGCACTGACCGATCTCGGGCTGCGCGCCGGCTACCGGCACTGCGACGTGTCGAGCCATGCGCAAGTGCAAGCCGCCGTGGCGCAGGCCACGCAGCAGTTCGGGCCCCTCCATGGGCTGGTGAACAACGCAGGCATCTTCAAGGCGGCCGACTTCTTCGACATTTCCGAAGCCGATTGGCACGCCGTGATCGGCGTCAACCTCAACGGCGCCTTCTTCGTGGGGCAGGCCATCGCACGCGCCATGGCCGCCACCGGGGGCGGCGCCATCGTCAACATGGGCTCGGTCAACGGCGTGGTCGCGATTCCCGGCATCGCCAGCTACAACGCCAGCAAGGGCGGCGTTCATCAGCTCACGCGGGTGATGGCGCTGTCGCTGGCCGACCGCGGCATCCGCGTCAATGCGGTCGCACCGGGCACCATCGCCACCGAACTCGCGCGCAACGCGGTGCTGGTCGACGAAGCAGCCCACGCGCGGGTGATGAGCCGCACACCGCTGAAGCGCCTCGGCGAACCCGACGAAGTGGCCGACGCCGTGATGTTCCTGCTGAGCGACGCCGCGAGCTACATGACGGGCGAGATCGTCTACGTCGACGGCGGCCGCCTCAGCCTGAACTACACGGTTTGACGCTCAACCGGCGCGCACCGCCGCGCGGGGCGCGGCAGCCTCGCGGATCGGCAGGTGGATCAGTGCGGCGCCCACCGCGAGCACGATGTCGACGTACCACAGCCAGTTGTAGCTGCCGGTCCATTCGAACGACTTGCCGCCGAAGTACACCCCCATGAAGCCCCCTACCTGGTGCACCAGCATCACCAGGCCGAACAGGGTGGCCATGTGCGCGGGCCCGTAGAACTTGGCCACCAGGCCGGCGGTCGGTGGCACGGTGGACAGATAGGTCATGCCGATCACGGCAGCGAAGATCAGCATCGTGACTTCCGTCTTGGGAGAAACGAGGAAGACCAGCACCGCCAAGGCCCGCGTGGCATAGACCAGCGACAGCAGCGATTTCATGCGCCACCGCCCGCCCTGGAACGACACCGCCCAGCCCATGGCCACGCTCCCCACGATGTTGAACAGCCCGATCACGCCGAGCGTCCACGCCCCCACCGCCGGGGGCAGTTGACACGACGCCACCACGCCGGGAATGTGCGTCGCAATGAACCCCACGTGAAAGCCGCAGACGAAGAAGCCCGCAGACAGCAACAGGTAGCTCGGGTCGCGCACTGCGCGGCGGACGGCCTCGCGCGTGGTCTCGGTGCGAGTGACGGCGGCGCTGGCGGCCGCCGCCGCTTTCGCGCTGCCCCGCAGCACCCAGGCGGCAGGCAGCGCCAGCAAGGCCACCAGCGCCAGACTGTGCACGGCGGCGATCCAGCCCGCGGCCGCGGCAATGCCCTGCGCCAAAGGCGCGAACAGGAACTGGCCGAACGACCCCCCGGCGTTCACGATGCCGGTGGCCATGCCGCGCCGTTCGGCAGGGACCAGGCGCGTGGTGGCCGCCATCAGCACCGCCGGCCCCGCCATGCCCGCGCCGCCCGCGCTCAGCACGCCAATCGCGAGGATCAAGCCCCAGGTGGTGGTCATGTACGGAATGAGCGCGGTGCCCAGCGCCAGCAACAGCACCCCGGCCACCAGCACGCGGCCCGCGCCCACGCGGTCGGCCACCATGCCGGCAAAGGGCTGCGTCAAGCCCCACCAGAGCTGGCCGAATGCGAATGCGAGGCTGACGCTCGCGAAGCCCAAGCCGGTGTGCGTGTTCAGCGTGCCGAGAAACAACCCCATGGACTGGCGCGAGCCCATCGTGATCGCGTACGTGCCGGCGGCGGCGAGCAGAACCAGCCCCACCCACATGGGTTTGGCGGAGGGGATGACCGCGCTACGCATCGCGCCCGCCCTCGTTGGCATCCAGCAAGTCGGTGCATTCGTCCAGCAGCGCATGCAGATAGGCCACCCGCTCTTTGCCCAGGCGTTCATTCACCCCAAGCTGCGCCTGCTTCCACAGGCGCTGGGCTTCGCTGCGCTTGGCCCGCCCTGCCGCCGTGATCGACACCCATCGGCTGCGTGCATCGGCGCCCGGCGCCATCTCGAGCCAGCCCTGCGCGAGCAAGGGTTGCAGATTGCGGGTCAGCGTGGAGGCCTCCAGGCCCATCGCTGCGGCCAACTCGGACAAGCGCACCGGCCCCATCGACAGCACATGAGACAGCAGCGAGTACTGCGTGGTCTTGAGGCCGCTCGCGCCCAAGGCCGCGTCGTAATGGCGGCTGACGCGCCGGGTGAGCTGGCGCAACTTGAAGTTGGTACAGCCTTTGGGTGCAACGGATACGGCGCGTGTCGTCATGGATTCAATTGTAGCTACAATTATTGTAGATACAACCAAACAGGAGCTTCCATGACTGACAAGGAAACGCCGGAACAAACCCTGGCCCGCTGGCAGGAAGATGAAGCGCGGATACGCTCGCGCGCCGGTGCGGTGGGCGTGGCACGGCCGGAGCAGGTCGCCGGCAAGGCGGGCATCGAAGTCTTCCAGGCCATGTTTGCCGGCGAGCTGCCCTTCCCGCACATCGGCCGGACCCTGGATTTCCTGCCCGTTCAGATCGAACCGGGCCTGGCCATCTTTCAGGGGCGCCCCGGGGTCGCCCACTACAACCCGATGGGCACCGTGCACGGCGGCTGGTTCGCCACGCTGCTCGATTCCGCCGTGGGCTGCGCCATCCACTCGGCCTTGCCGGCCGGCAAGATCTACACCACCGTCGAACTCAAGATCAACATCGTGCGCGCACTCACCCAAGACGTTCCGCTGGTGCGCGCCGAAGGCCGCGTGATCCACCTGGGCCGCAGCATGGGAACCGCCGACGCGCGCCTGTACGGGCACGACGGCCGGCTCTACGCGCATGCATCCACCACCTGCTTCATCATGGAGACGGCACCACCGAAGTGACGCATCATTGACAGGGTGTCGCGGTGCTCACATCGATGGGCCGATCCCGTCCGGATCGACAAGGGCGTCAATCCCGCCCCAAGGGCGACGGTACCGTCGGCTGGCCTGCGTCGGCAGGGGCCTCATCACGCAGCGGCGGCGGATCAGCCGGCGCCACGGCCTGCACATCCCCCTCCGCGGCGGGCGCGGCATCGTGGGACGGCACCTTGGCTTTGTCGCTGCGGTAGAAGATGCGAAACAGGGCCATCAGCACACAGAAAGCCAGGGGATAGAACGCGAGCGAGATGCCATCGTTCGATGAAGTCAGCCCCACGAACGCCTGCACCGCCATCAGAAAGCAGGCCAGGATGAACGCCAGCGCGCGCAGATAGGGGCGGCGCAGCAAGGTGCCCGCCAGGAACACGGCGGCGCAATAGATCACCACCGTAGACAAGCTCAAGAACGATGACCTCAATGCCGAGCGCTTGCTCTCGTCGACCCCTGCCATCAACAGGCCCAGCAATTCGGGACGCCTCGTCACCAGCAGCTCGGAGAACAGCGCATTGGTGGGCAGCGCGCCGACCGCGATCACGATGCACACGCAATAGTGCGCGATGGTCCAGGTCTTGGCGCTGCCGAATGTTCCTTGCAGATTGCGCGCCGCCTTGTCTCCGAGGTGGAACATCCAGCCGATCGCCGGTGCTTGCGAGACGATATCGAACACGCGCGAGCGCGCACGCCGGATCATCGCCAGCGCGCGGCCAGAGAAGATGCCTTGCCATGCCGCCGCGCCCTGGGTGCCGAGATCGCGTCCCGCGGCAAACACCGACAGCGCCATGGCCGCATACAGCACGACGGAGACCATGGCCAGCCCCAACCAGCCGAGGGAATTCAGCGCATACACCGTGATCGTGAGGGCCGACCACAAGGTGGCGGTGACAAGCAAGAGCTTGGCGGCATCGCGCTGCACATGAGACGGCCTCATGCTGCCCGCCGCGAACAAGGCCGATCCCACGCCCAGGAGAATCGCCGCCTGCACGGCGCCCCACACCGGATGCCTCATCGACGATGGCCACGCCATCACCGCCAGCGCGACATAGATGCAGAAAGTGACCAGCGCGGCCCGCTGCTTGAGTTCGTTGTCGCGCAGCCAGGCACGCCACGGCCGCGCCAAGGCTCTCACGGGGCTCACCCACCGCATCCGCGCCACCCGACGGCCACCCGCCGCCGCGGCAAACAGCGCCGCGACGGCGGCGTAGCGCACATGAGGCTCCATCTCGGCAACGGACTTCATCATCAGCAACAGCGCGAGCGCGGTCACGACGTCGTCCAGCAACATGCGCCGCTCGGTGGGCACGATGTTCTGCGCGGCCCGCACGCCACGCAGATAGTGAACGGCCGCGATGTGCGCGCCAGCCAGGAGAAAGAAGGCCACGCTCACCGGTTGAACGCCGCCCAGCGCCATGCTGAGCGAGGCCAGCAACGGAAAGGCCGACATCGCAACCTGCCGTTCCAGGCCACCGGCACGGGCGGTGAACGCGAGGATGACCGCGCACAGGCAGGCCACCGCCAGGCCGTGCGACACCTGCGGGCTCAGCAAGGCCACGAACACGATCGAGGGGCCCATGGGCGCCAACATCAACGATCGCCGGGCGTTCAGCAGATTGAGGACCACCAGCGCCGCGGCCAGTGCGAGAAAGTAGGCCATGCCCAAAGAGAACGGCGCCATGGATCCGGCGAGTGCAAGGCAATGGATGTGCGAGGCATCGACACGTTTCTGGTCGTTGCTGGAGCAAACGGCAATGACCAATGCGCCGACGGCCACCGGCATCAGGATGAGCGGCAGGAGCTGCATCTGCCCCGGCGTGGCCCAGTTCAGGCACAGCAGGCACAGGCCCAGGCCCCATGTGGCGATCGTCGCGCCTGCATTCGAGATGAATCCGGCGTCGTTGCGCGCCGCTCGCTGGCTTGCCATCGTGCCCTCCCAGGCCGTGCCGATCGCGCCCCCTCCGGCAGTGCTGCATCTGCTTGCATCACCCCATCTGCTACCCAGTTATCCAACCGGATACACATCGAACCGGAAAAACATGCGCTTCTCGGTGAAGCGCAGATTGTGGCATCCCGGCCAGCGCCGGGGAAGGTCAACGCAGCTGGCTGGCCGTTCGGGCAAGCTGCGTGATGCGGGCCCAATCGCCTGCACGAACGGCTTCCGGCGGGGTGAGCCACGAGCCGCCGCAGACCTTCACGTTGGGCAAGGCCAGAAACTGAGGCGCCGTGTCCACCGTGAGTCCGCCGGTGGGGCAGAACACCACATCCGGGAAAGGACCGGCGAACGCCTTCAGCATGGGAATGCCCCCCGCCGCGACGGCCGGGAAGAACTTCAGGAAGCTGTGGCCGTCGGCCTGCGCCTGCATGATCTCGCTGCTGGTGGCCACCCCCGGCAACAGCGTGAGACCCAGCCGCTGGCACGCCTCGTTCACGGTGCCCAGGTAGCCCGGGCTGACCGCAAACCGCGCCCCGGCCTCGTGCGCGGCCAGCGCATCCGCCGGGCTGCGCACGGTGCCCGCGCCCAGGATGGCTTCAGGCACCTCGCGCGCAATCGCCTCGATGGCATGCAATGCGGCCGGCGTGCGCAGCGTCACTTCCAGCACCTTGACACCGCCTTCGAGCAAGGCACGCGCCATCGGCACGGCGTCGTCCACACGGTCGATGACGATGACGGGAATCACCGGTCCTTGCCGGGCAATCTCAAGTGCGTTCATGGCCTTCGATCTCACAACCAGGTGATGGCGCCTTCTTCGGCGCTCAGGACATTGCGGCGCATGCCCCCAAAAAGCTCGCGCCCGAAGTCGTGGCTGTTGGCGTCGCGGTGCTGCGCGCCGAGTTCGGCCGCGTCGCGCGCAGCCCACTCGGCCACGTCGACCCGGGCCTCCAGCGTGCCGGCCGGTGCATCCAGCCGGATGACGTCGCCCGTGCGCACCTTGCCCAGCGGCCCGCCGGCCAGCGCTTCGGGGCTCAGGTGGATCGCCGCCGGCACCTTGCCCGAGGCGCCGCTCATGCGCCCGTCGGTGACCAGGGCGACGCGGTAGCCCTTGTCCTGCAGCACCGCCAGCGGCGGGGTCAGGCGGTGCAGCTCCGGCATGCCATTCGCACGCGGTCCCTGGAAGCGCACCACGGCCACGAAGTCACGCTCCAGGTGGCCGGCCTCGAAGGCCGCAATCACTTCCTCCTGGCTGTCGAAGACGATGGCCGGCGCTTCCACCACCTGGTGGGCCTGCGGCACCGCAGACACCTTGATCACCGAACGCCCGAGGTTGCCCGTGAGCAGCTTGAGCCCGCCGGTATCGCTGAAAGGTGCGTCCGCGCGGCGCACGATGGTGTCGTCCCCGCTGGCCTGAGGCAGATCACGCCAGACGAGGCCGTTCTCCGCAGGCTCCGGCACGCGCGCATAGGCGCGCAGGCCGTCCGCCGCCACGGTGACGACGTCATCGTGCAGATAACCGGCCTCCAGCAGCTCGCGCAGCACGAAGCCGGGCCCGCCGGCGGCCTGGAACTGGTTCACATCGGCAGTGCCGTTCGGATAGACGCGCGCCAGCAGCGGCACACAGTGAGAAAGGTCGGAGAAATCGGTCCAGTCGATCACGATCCCCGCCGCGCGAGCCACGGCCACCCAGTGGATGAGGTGATTGGTGGACCCGCCGGTGGCCAGCAGCGCCACCATCGCATTGACGATCGCACGCTCGTCGACCAGCCGCCCGATGGGGGTGAAGCGAGGGCCTGGCGCAATCGCCAGCACATCGGCCACGGCGCGGCGCGTGAGCAGCTGCCGCAAGTCGTCATGCGGATGGATGAACGCCGCGCCGGGCACGTGCAGGCCCATGGCCTCGAGGAGGATCTGGTTGCTGTTGGCCGTGCCATAGAACGTGCAGGTACCCGGTCCGTGGTACGCGGCCGATTCCGCCGCCAGGAGCGCGTCGCGCCCGACCAGTCCCTGCGCATACTGCTCGCGCACTTTCGATTTCGCGCTGTTCGACAAGCCGCTGCTCATCGGCCCCGCCGGCACGAACACGCACGGCAAGTGCCCGAAATGCAAAGCGCCGATCAACAGGCCGGGAACGATCTTGTCGCAGATGCCGAGCAGCAGGGCCGCATCGAACACATCGTGCGAGAGCGCGATGGCGGTGCCCATGGCAATGGTGTCGCGCGAGAACAGGCTCATCTCCATGCCGGGCCGGCCTTGCGTCACGCCATCGCACATGGCGGGCACGCCGCCGGCCACCTGCGCGGTGGCGCCGAGCCGATGCGCCTCTTCGCGGATCAGCTGCGGGTACCCTTCATACGGCTGGTGGGCCGAGAGCATGTCGTTGTAAGCCGTCACCACACCGATGTGCGGCGCCCGCTGCACCACGACACGCAGCTTGTCGTTCGCCGGCAGCGCGGCGAAGGCATGCGCGATGTTCGAGCACCCCAGCCGATCGGTCCCCCGCGGGCGCTGGACCATGCGCTCCAGCCGCGCCAGGTAGGCCGAACGGGTGGGGGCACTGCGTTCCCGCACGCGCTGGGTGATCTCGAGAAGGGCGGTCTTCATGCGCAATGCCGGCGGGGGTTTGAGTCAAGTAACTCGGGGCCCTATTGTTTGGTAACAAAATTACATTGTCAACCGATCACCTCGCCACGCCCGTGCGTGCAGCCTCGCGCGCGCGCTGCAGCAACGCATCGCAGCCGGTGTCGGCCTGCTCGCCGTGGCCCAGATCGAGCAAGGGCACCAGGGCCGCCACGGGGTTCAAGAACGACAGCAGCACCGCACCCGCGACCTTGCGCGCGAGCGGCCCCTTCTCCAGTGACACCTGGGGTGAGTTGAACGGGCCGTTGACTCGGATCGGCGTGCGCAAGGCCAAAGGGCTGAAGTCCTTCGGCGACACCACGGCACGCAAGGCCAGCGTTTCGTCTTTCAAGGACACTTGTCCATCCGCCCAGACGGTGGAGTCGCGCGTATCCACCACCAGCGCGCGCGGGTACAGCACCCCGCCTTCGGCCCGCATGTCAGCCAGCGCGCAGTTGACCGGCAGCGGCTCGTCGCCCTTGAGAAGCACGCCGACGGCGTCGGCCAGGTCCAGGCCGGCCGCTTCGATGATCAGGTGCGACACCTGCCCTTGCCTCAGCGTCGTGATGACGTTGCCTTGCAGGCTGCCGAGGATCTGCGCCGTGGAGCGCCCTTGCCCGCTGACCGTGGCCCGCCCGACCAGACGGCCGCTCACGTACGGCGGTGCATTGTTCGCGCGCTCTTGGTTGAGCCAGTTCTCCAGCTTCACACCCGACCAGCGCAGATCCGCACGCCAGCGCGCCACATCGCCCGTTCCATCGAGCGACACCTGGCCTCTCACGTCGCCCTCGGCCGTGCGCGCGACCACATCGTTCAGCGACAGCTTGCCGTCTTGCAGCACCAGATGCGTCCGCAGCGGCTGTAGCGGCGTCGCAAAGAGACTGCCCAGCTCCACACGGTCAAATGCCATCACGACATTCGCGTTCATCGCGCGCAGGGAAGGGAGATCGAACTCCTTGTCGGGCAGCACGCGGGCAGAAGCCGGCGCAGAAGCGCCAGGCGGCGGTGCAGGCGCAGCCTGCGGTGCGCCACCGATGGTGGGCGCCAGATCCGCCAGCAACAGGCGCGGCCCGGTGACGCGGCCCGACAGGCGCGGCACCGAGGGGCGCATGTCATACGTCATCTCTGCCTTCAACTGGCTCGCGCCCACCGTCGCGCGCTGGGTGACCACATTCCACACCTGCCCGGTCTTGGCGACTCGCCCAGCCAGGACGAACGCACCGGTGGTGGGCAGCGTGACCCCCAGCGGATCGCCCACCGCGGCGAGAGACGGGCCGGTGACCCGAAAGACGCCATTCATGCGCGAGAGGTTGAGGACGTCGCCCACCGTCCCGCTGAACGAGAGGGCCGCACGCCCCGCCTTCAGCTCCAGCTGGACCGGCACCGCCTCGGCATCGTCTTCGTTGCGCAGCAGCGGGGTCACCCCCACTGAGCGCAAGCGGGCCGTCAGCGCGGCGCCGCCATATGTGC
The DNA here is from genome assembly GCA_964493285.1 of uncultured Rhizobacter sp. GTDB lineage: Bacteria > Pseudomonadota > Gammaproteobacteria > Burkholderiales > Burkholderiaceae_C > Rhizobacter. Next base: position 18,463 of record CAZBOF010000043.1, read on the forward strand.
CTTGGGCACTGGCGACAAGGCCTTGCAGCGCCGTGGGCAGCGGCTGCGGCGGCCGCGCCGCGGCAGTCGCAGCCCGGATCGATTCGTCGAGTTGAAGCGTGCCGGTGATGTCGGCCTTCAGGATGGCATCCACGAAAGTGAGTTCCCCTTGCAGCACGCGCAGGTTCCGCACGGTCGGCCATTCGGCCACGGCATCATCCGGCTTGGGAGGCGCCGCCGGGTCGCCGAACATCCAGGATGCGCGCCCATCGGCACGCCGCTCGGCATGCACCACCAACTCATCGGCCTGCAGCAGCTGGATGTCCAGCGGCGCGCCCCGGCTGGCGCGCCACAGCGCGCCGTAGGAAACGCGCATGTCAGCATTGCGGGCATGCAGGAAGTAGGGCCGTTCGCTCCACTCGGGCGCGCCGATCTGCAACGCCGGCACGCGGGCCTTCACCCCGCCCAGAAAACGAACGGTGGCCCCCTCCTGCGTCCCCTCGACGCGCAACAGCACCTGGCGGTGCAGCACGTCGCCCAACGCGTTCTGAACGGGCTTGGCGAGAAAAGGCCAACCGGCGATTTCGCACGCCGCCACAACGAACAGCAGCACGCCCGCCACGCCCCCCGCGATTTTCCAACCCCGGTTTCGGAGCCGAAAAGGAGATCTTGGCGGCGATGCGTGGTCCGGTGGTTCGCTCATGCGCTCGACCTTAGAAGCGGGCCAGCGATTCCACCATCGGCTGCCATCGGCACGGTCTGTGAGCGATGTCCTACGGTGATGTCTCAAAGATGGCGCGCGCGTGTCGAACCCTCGCGTTTCGCACTAGAGTTGGCGGCCATGAGTCTCGCCCCGCCTTTGGTCCCCTTGCCACCCGAGCGCGAACCCGCGCAACTGCTCGCCAAAGCCCGAGCCACCTGGGGCGGGCAAAGCGATCTGTGGGTGTTTGGCTATGCCTCGCTGATCTGGCGCCCCGAGTTCGAGTTCGTCGAGCAACGCCCGGCCCGCTTGCATGGCTGGCACCGGGCGCTCGAGATGCGCTCGCGCATCAACCGCGGCACGCCCGAGTTCCCCGGGCTGGTGTTTGCGCTCGTCGGCGGCGGCTCGTGTCTCGGCATGACCTACCGCCTGGCTCGCGACCGGGTGGAAGAAGAACTGCCGAGGCTGTGGGCGCGCGAGATGCCCAACAGCGTCTACACCCCGCGCTGGCTCACCTGCCGAACGGCCCAGGGCGCGGTCACCGCCCTCGCCTTCACCCTCGACCGCAGCAGCCCGAACTACACCGGCCCGATGGAAGACCAGCAGCTGGTCGACGTGCTGCGCCGCGCCAGCGGGCGCTATGGCACCACGCTGGCCTACCTGCTCGAAACCGCGACCTGCCTGCAAAAGAACGGCATCCGGGACAAGGAGATCGAACGCATGGTGGCGCTGGCCCGACAGCACGCGCTGGCGCCCTGAGCTTCCCGGCTCAAGTGGGTGCGGCGACCTGGGCGCCTTGCTGCGCCTGGCGCGCGCGTGCCAGGTCGGCCTCGGTGTCGACATCCAGCAATACGCCGGGGTCATCGACCTCCACCCCATGCGCCGGATAGCGTGCCAGCAGACGGCGTGCGCCTTCGTCGCCGCTCAAGGTCACCAGTTCCGAATACAGCTCGGCGGAAAAGCCGACCGGATGGCCTCGGCGGCCACGGTACTGCGCATAAGCAATGGGGTGGCTCTCCAGTTCGCGCGCCACGGCGTTGAGCGTGGCCGTTTGCACCATCGGCATATCGCCGGGCAGGATCAGCCAGCCGGAAGCATCACCTCGTTGGGACACCCCCGCCGCGATGGAATAGCCCATGCCGAGCGAAGGGCCGGCGGGGTCGTCCACCGAAGGCACGATGACGATGTCGCGGGTGGCGACGAAATCGGTGACCATCGCCGCCAGCGACGCCGTGGTGACCACCAGCACCGGCAACTGGGTGGCGAGCGCATTGGCGAGCGTGGTCGACAACACCGTGGACGCGCCCAAGTCCTGCGCCAGCTTGTGCTGCTGCCCGCTGAAGCGGGACCCACGCCCCGCGGCGAGAACGATGACGGCTGGCCGCGATTTCATTCGGCCTGACTCCCTTGGCGTGATTGCTGTTATGACGGGTAGAACCTTGGACCAGAGGATGGATAGGGATGCTTCTCGAAGATAGTGGGGGCTTCACTTAAGGCCTTCCCCGTAAGTGTTCGTCTGGCACCGAAACGAGGTATTTGCCTGCAAACAGCGGGGTAGCATTGGCGGCACACCCTCAAGTTTCCATTCTTCTCCATGGACATTGCCGATCTTCGAAAAAACTACGGCCGATCGGAGCTGGACGAAACCGCGTCCCGCGGCGATCCGCTCGAGCAGTTCGGCCTGTGGTTCAAGCAGGCGCTGGACGCCGAGGTGCCCGAGCCCAATGCGATGACGCTGGCCACAGTCGGGCCCACCGGCCGGCCCTCGTCGCGCATCGTGCTCATCAAAGGATTCGATGAGCGCGGCCTGGTCTGGTACACCAATTATGAAAGCCGCAAGGGCCGCGAACTCGCAGGCAACCCGTATGCCGCGTTGCAGTTTCACTGGGTCGAACTCGAACGCGTCGTCCGCGTCGAGGGTCGCGTGGAACGCACCAGCGGCGAAGAATCCGATGCTTACTACCAGACGCGCCCGCTCGACTCCCGCCTGGGCGCGTGGGCCTCACCGCAAAGCGAGGTGATCGCCTCGCGCGCCACGCTGGTGGCCAATGCGGCCAAGGCCGCGGCGCGCTTCACGTTCGCCCCCCCTCGCCCACCGCACTGGGGCGGCTACCGCCTGGTGCCCGATACCTGGGAATTCTGGCAAGGCCGCAAGTCGCGGCTGCACGACCGGTTGCGCTACCGCCTCGACAACGGCGCCTGGCTGCGCGAACGCCTGGCACCCTGAACGCCGCGCGAGAGAGGCATCGTCCTCAGCCGCCGACAACGCGATCGGCAAACAGCCGGCGAAATTTTTCCACCTTCGGCGCCACCACGAACGCGCAGTAACCCTGCCCGGGGTTGTTGGCGAAGTAGTGCTGGTGATAGTCCTCGGCGCGCGAATAGTTCTTCAGCGGCTCGACTTCCGTGACGATGGGCCCGCTGTAGCGCCCGCTGCGATTCATCTCACCGATCATCTCGCGGGCTGTCTGCGCCTGCGCCTCGCCGTTGACGTACACCGCGGAACGGTACTGCGTTCCCACGTCATTGCCCTGCCGGTTCAGCGAAGCCGGATCGTGCACGGTGAAAAAGATCCGCAGGATCTCCGGCAAGCCGATCTGCGCCGGATCGAACGTCACGCGAACCACTTCGTTGTGCCCCGTGGTTCCGGTGCACACGGCCTCGTAGGTCGGCCGCTCCACGTGGCCATTGCTGTAGCCGGACTCGACGTGCGTCACGCCCTTCACGTTCTCGAACACAGCCTCGATGCACCAGAAACAGCCGCCGCCCAATGTGATGGTCTCGCTTGTCGACGTCATAAACAGCTCCTCGTTGGAAATCGCGGATCGCGCACCAATGCGCCGACCGCCCCGCACCCATTCAACACCAGAACGACGAAGGCCGGCCCGGCACATCCGCAAAGGCCACGCGGTGAGCACCGTTCCGGTCAGAACGCATAACTTGCAGACGCGGCAAGCAGCCACTGCCGGCCGGCGGCCGGTTCGAAGAAGCGCTGGTTCGCATCGTTGACGATCACCGACCCCGCGTAGCGGCGGTCGGTGAGGTTGTCGACGTGCACGCGCTGCGTGAACCGCCACGCGCCCCATCGCTGCGCCCATGACGCGCGCAGGTTGAGCACGGTGACGGCAGGCGCGGCATCGGAGTTGCGGTCATCCACCTGCAACGAACCGGTGTGCACCGCTTGCGCCGCGGCGCTGAAGCCGCCCCAGGCCTGGCGCGGCGTCCAGCGTAACTCGGCGAATGCCGTGCGCTCTGGGGTGCCGGGCAGGCGATTGCCAGCCGCCACGGCACCGCCGCTGCCCGCGAATGACTCGGCAAATCGCACGCGCATCAAGGTGGTGCTGAACGTGCTGGAAACCGCCGGATGCCAGTTCCGCTCGTGCGACAGCTCCAGCCCTTCTCGCGACGTGCGCGCGGCATTCTTGTAGGTCGAGCGTCCGCCGGCGCTGGTGTCCACCACGATCTCGTCGCGGGTGTCGATGGCGAACACGGCAAGGTCCAGACGGTCATGCGCGCCCATCCATTTCAACCCCAGCTCGCGATGCCGGCTGCGCGAAGCGCGCAGGTCGATGTTCATGCCGGTGCCGCCATTGCGGTAGGCCAGCTCGCCGAATGTCGGCGTCTCGAAACCCAGGCCCGCGTTCGCATAGACATTCAAGTCCGCTCGGACACGCCACAACCCGCCCAGCACCGGGCTCGTGGCGTGGTATCGCATGGCGCCGCTGTCGTCCGGATTGCCGGCCACCACGAAGTCATCCCGGGTCACGAAGCGCACATCACTCGTGCGCGCGCCCCCCGTGAGCGTGACAAGAGGGTGCAGGTCCACCGCGGCTTGGACGAAGACATCCCGGCTTTCGACGCGGTTGCGCTCGTCGCGCTTGAGCGCGCCCTGCTCGCCGCCTTGGTTGATATAGCCCCGGCGGTGCTCGCGCATGTGCTCCAGCTCCATGCCGCCGGTGAGGCGCAGCGCCCGTTCGCCGCCCAGTGACACCCGATGTGTGAGCTGCGCGCTCAAGCCGCCATAGCTGCGTTCGAATTGCACGATGCCGCCGCTGGAGGTCGCAGGCTGCTGCGCCGCAAGCGGGATCGACAAGGCGTTGTCCAGCCCGCGCTCGCCCAGATAAGCACGCATGCTCAAAGACGTATCGGACGTGAACTGGTGATCGATCACCGTCCCGGCCTGCTGCTGGCGCACCGTCTTGCGCGCGTCCTGCGCCGTGGCCAGGGGCACCGCATAGCCCTCGGGCTGAGACGCCCAGTCAGCGCGCGTCAGACCCAGCGGGTCTTGGGTCCCCGGCTGATCGAGAGCGTTCAAGACGATGCGCATCGATGTGTCGGGCGTCAACTCGCTCTGCCATCGCACATTCAGCTGGCCGCGCTGCGCGGCACTGTGTTCGCGCAACCCCCGGGTTTGGAAGTGGGATGCGTCCACCAGCAATCCGTAGCCCGGCGTGCTGGTGCTGAACTTCACCCCGTGCTTGCTCAGGCCGTGAGAGCCTGCTGCCAGCGAATACGTTGCCGTGGGCACGCGCGCGTCCGGCTCCGTGAACACGTGCACCACGCCACCGGCGGCGTTGCCGTACAGCTGTGCCATCGGCCCGCGCAGCACCTCGATGCGGCCCGCGGAACTCAGCGCGATGTTCGAAGCCTGGCCTTGACCATCGGGCATGGTGGCGGGAATCCCATCGACGATCAGCCGCACGCCGCGGATGCCGAAGGTCGACCGCGCGCCGAAACCGCGAATCGACATCTGCAGATCCTGCGCGTAGTTCTGCCGGTTCAAGACCGCAATGCCCGGCACGCGGCCCAGCGCCTCGGACAGGTTCACCTGCGGACCGGCCGACTCGATCACCTCGCGCGACACCGCACTCAGCGCCGCCGGGGAGTCAAACGAGGCCCGTGGCGCCCGCTCCGCGGAAATCACCACCGGGTCAAGCACAGACGCCGGCGCCTCGTCAGGGGCGGCGACGGCGATCACCGGCAGAAACGCGAGCAGCGCAGGCCGGGCCGCGATTCGAAGGGGCTGTGGTCGCGCGCGCGGGCGGGAGGTCGAAGATGCCATTGCGCAAGCATGTCATGAGTTGCCGTGCAAGCCGATCAAGCGCGGAATATGTCACTGTTCCCCGGGGATGAGCGCGCGCGCCCACCGCCTGCGCGCGAAGGGTGTCCGGCACAATCGCGGCCCAGGGCAACCCCTCTCATACACAAGAAAGACACCACATGAACGGTTTGCTGACCTTCCTCGGCATCGAAGCGTGGAAACCCGTGCTTTCTGCCCTGGTGCTGCCGCCGGTCCCCTTCCTGCTGTTGATTCTGGTGGGCGCGCGCCTGATCCTTCCGCGCCGTGGCCTGGGATGGCTGGTGATTCTGCTGGGCGTGGCGGGGCTCTGGCTGAGCAGCACAACCGCGGTCGGCGAGTGGCTGACCAAAGTGGCCCTGAAGGCCCCGATGGCATTGACGGCGGACCAGCTCACCGAACTCAAGGCGGGCCGCAACACCGCGCCGAACACCGCCATCGTCATCCTGGGGGGCGGCTCCGAATCGATCGCGCCGGAATACGGCATCTCCAATTTGTCTCCCCGCTCGCTCGAGCGCTTGCGCTATGGCCTGTGGCTTGGCCGCACCACCGGCCTGCCGGTGGCGTTCAGTGGCGGCCTCGGCTGGGGCCGGAAAGATGGCACATCGGAAGCGCAAACCGCATCGCGCATTGCCACCCAGGAGTTCGGCCAGCCCTTGAAATGGGTCGAAGAACAATCCCGTGACACCCGGGAGAACGCCTTGCGCACCGTGCCTTTGCTCAAGCAGGCCGGCATCACGCACGTGGTGCTGGTCACGCACGGCTGGCACATGCCGCGCGCGCAGCAACTGTTCCAGCAAGCCGCCGGTCCCGGCATCCGGATCCAGCCCGCCCCCATGGGGCTGGCGCGCGGCACCGACCGCGTCGCCCTTCAATGGCTGCCCTCGCCGGAAGGCTACGCCTCGGTGAGCATGGCACTGCGTGAAATGGTGGCGTCTGTGTTGGGCGTGTGACCCCAGAAACAAGATGCCCCTCCGCCTTTCGGCAGGAGGGGCGGATGGCTGCTGCCACCAGATCGGAGCTCCAGCGATGAATCGTCTGGGGCTCCTGCGGTGCAGTGACTGCACCGACATGGTCGCCTGCATGCAGGCAATGAAAGACTAACGGAAGCGCCTTCTCATCGCCAAGTGAGATCGGCTATGGCGCACCGGCCGATCATTGATCCCGCTTCATCAGCGCATCGAACAGACGTGCCACGCGTTGCTCGACGGCGGATTCCATGCGGATCACGCGGCCCCACTCGCGTGAAGTTTCTCCAGCCCACTTGTTCGTCGCATCCAGCCCCATCTTGCCGCCGAGCCCGCTGATGGGCGATGCGAAATCGAGGTAGTCGATCGGCGTGTGATCGACCAGCGTGGTGTCGCGCACGGGGTCCATCCGCGTGGTGATGGCCCAGATCACATCGTCCCAGCGGCGAATGTCGACGTCGTCATCGGTCACCACGATGAACTTGGTGTACATGAACTGCCGCAAGAAGCTCCAGATGCCGAACATCAGCCGTTTGGCGTGGCCGGGGTAGGCCTTGCGGATGCTGACGATCGCCATGCGGTAGCTGCAACCCTCGGGCGGCAGATAGAAGTCGACGATCTCCGGAAACTGCTTCTGCAGGATCGGCACGAACACCTCGTTCAAGGCCACGCCGAGCATGGCCGGCTCATCGGGCGGCTTGCCGGTGTAGGTGGAGTGGTAGATCGGCTGGCGCCGCCGCGTGAGCCGCGATATCTCGAAGACGGGAAACCATTCCTGCTCGTTGTAATACCCGGTGTGATCACCGAATGGGCCTTCCAGCGCATGCAGGTAGCCCCCCTTTTCCTTGAGCGGCACGCCGTGCTCGCTGATTCCGGTGTACCCCGGCGCAGCCACCGGAATGTGCCCTTCGAGCACGATCTCGGCCGACGCGGGCGCTTGCAGCATCTCACCGGCATCGCCCACCCCGGTGTCCACGACCTCGGTGCGGCTCCCCCGCAGCAAACCGGCAAACTGGTACTCGGACAAGGTATCCGGCACCGGTGTCACCGCGCCCAGGATGGTGGCCGGGTCGGCCCCCAACGCCACCGCAATCGGGAAGGGGCGGCCCGGGTTTGCCAATGCGAAGTCTCGAAAATCGAGCGCCCCGCCCCGATGCGCCAGCCAGCGCATGATGACTTGGGCACGGCCGATGACCTGTTGCCGGTAAATGCCGAGGTTCTGCCGCTTGCGCGGCTGCGTCGTCCCCTGCGGCCCGCGTGTGATCACCAGGCCCCATGTGATCAGTGGCGCCACGTCGTCCGGCCAGCAGGTCTGGATCGGCAGTTCGGTCAGATCCACGTCCGACCCCGACAGCACCTCCTCCTGACAGGCGGCCTGGCGCACGCGCGCGGGCTTCATGTCCCACAGCGCTTTCACCATCTGCAGAAGGCGGCCGGTGTCCTTCAGTCCTTTCGGCGGCTCCGGCTCTTTCAGACTGGCCAGCACCCGGCCCACTTCCCGAAGCTCGCTCACATCCTCCGCCCCCATCCCCAAAGCCACCCGCCGCGGGGTTCCGAACAAGTTCGTCAACGCCGGAATTTTGTAACCGATGGGGTTTTCAAACCACAGCGCCGGCCCGCCCGCTTTCAGCACCCGGTCGCTGAGCGCTGTCATCTCCAACCGCGCCGATACAGGCTCTCCCACCCGTTTGAGTTCGCCAAGGGATTCCAGGCCGGCCAGAAAGTCCCGCAAATCCTTGTATTTCATACTTTTCAGTTATTAGAGAGAGGATTTAAAGGATTGACTGGTTATTTGTCGTCTTTCAGAATCGCGCCACTCTGGTCTTGATCAGGGATAACCCGTGCCGCCGCTTCAAGGGGAGCCCAGGTGTGCACGAATACCGATTCCGTTCCAAACTCGCAGCGACGGATTATCACCGTCGCCCTTCGCAAGGCCTGCCAAGCAGACCCTGCGGCGAGTGACGGAGAGAAAGGGCATATGAAAGCAGTTCAACAACTGACATCGACGTTGACAACGTCGGGCCAGACGGCATTTCGCTCCGCGCAGATTTTCTTGCGTGACGTGGGCCAAGGCCTTCTGGAAGTCAGCCACAACGGCCTGGCCTTCTTCGGACTGGTCGTCGCCGCGGCCTTGCTCTTCGTTGCAAGCCAAAGCCACCTGCGGCATTCGGTGGAAAGCCATGTCCTCGGCTGGTTGCAGGAGCGCTATGACTCCCGCACCCTCGGCACGATGGAGGCGCTGGCCAACCTGAACGAGCCGCAGGCCATCACCCGGGCCACGGCGATCGATCCCAAGGAACTCAACCAGGAGCAGGCTGCCGTGGCGCAGTGGCTCTCGCGCCGCTACCGCGTGGCGCCCGAACCGGTGGGCCGCCTCGTCCACGAAGCCTGGCACGTCGGCGCCCGCGCCGGGCTGGATCCGACACTCATCCTGGCAATCGTGGCGATCGAATCCAGCTTCAACCCGTTTGCACAGAGTTCCGTCGGCGCCCAGGGGCTGATGCAGGTGATGACCCGCGTCCACGACGACAAGTACGTGGCCTTCGGCGGCAACCACGCAGCTTTCGATCCCGTGACCAATCTGCGCGTCGGCGTCCAGGTCCTGAAGGAATGCATCGCCCGCGCGGGGAGCCTGGAAGGCGGCCTGCGCTACTACGTGGGCGCGGCCAACCTGCCGCACGACGGCGGCTACGCCGGCAAGGTGCTGGCCGAGCAAGCGCATCTGCGCATGGTGGCCGCGGGGCGGACGGTGGCATTCAACGCCCCGATCATCCCGGCCCCGACCACGGTTCCGGTCAGCATTCAAAGCCCGGATCCGGACGCCCTCCCCGCCCAGAAAGACGACGCCGAACAGGTCGCCCTCCTCAACTGAAGGGGGCGTTTTCGCCACCGTCGGCGCAAGCTGCCAGGGTACACTTGCCCGGCTGCGCGACTGGCGATGGGGCGTCCGACAACACAGTCGGGCCTGAGGTGGTGAACCACTGGGGAGCGCAGCCGGCACTGGGTGAACCCGTCGCCGGTTCCGCCGTTCGCCTGGGCAGCTCTTGCGCCGCGTCGTTGCCACGACCGGGCGAGGGATTTCTGGCCACGAGGACTGCCACATGTTTGACCGCGCCCAATCCACCCTTGCCAATGTCGACCCCGAAATCTGGGGTGCGATCCAGAACGAAAACCGCCGCCAGGAAGATCACATCGAGCTGATCGCCTCGGAGAACTACGCGTCGCCGGCCGTCATGGCTGCGCAGGGCACGCAACTCACCAACAAGTACGCCGAAGGCTATCCGGGCAAGCGCTATTACGGTGGCTGCGAGTACGTTGACGTCGTCGAGCAACTGGCCATCGACCGCCTGAAACAGCTCTACGGCGCACAGTTCGCCAATGTGCAGGCCAATTCCGGCTCGCAAGCCAACCAATCGGTGCTGTTCGCCCTGCTGCAGCCTGGCGACACCATCATGGGCATGAGCCTGGCCGAAGGCGGCCACCTCACGCACGGCATGCCACTGAACATGAGCGGCAAGTGGTTCAAGGTGGTGAGCTACGGCCTTGATGCCCAAGAAGCCATCGACTACGACGCGATGGAACGCCTCGCGCACGAGCACAAGCCCAAGCGCATCATCGCCGGCGCATCGGCGTATGCGCTGCGCATCGACTTCGAGCGCTTCGCCAAGGTGGCGAAGGCCGTCGGCGCCTATTTCATGGTCGACATGGCGCACTATGCCGGCCTCATCGCCGCGGGCGCCTACCCCAATCCGGTGCCGTTCGCCGACGTGGTGACCTCCAC
>CAZBOF010000044.1:0-4065 GCA_964493285.1 uncultured Rhizobacter sp.
CTTCGGAATCTCCCAGCGCGGGATCCTGCCGTCGCAATGCGCGATCAGTTCTTCCGGGGTCGCCTTTTGGCCCGCCTTCAAGGTCACGGCCGCGACCACCGACTGCCCCCACGTGGGATGGGGCAAGCCCACCACCACCACTTCATGCACGGCGGGGTGTTCGGTGATGGCGTTCTCGACCGAGGTCGGGTAGATGTTCATGCCGCCCGAGATGATCATGTGCTTCTTGCGGTCGGCCAGGAACACATAGCCGCGCGCATCCTGGTAGCCATGGTCTCCGGTGACCAGCCAATCGCCGGAGAACGACTCTGCGGTCTGGTCTGGCAGGTTCAGATAGCCGTCCATGCGCCCGCCGCTGCGGATCCAGATCGTGCCCGTCTCGCCGAGCGGCAGTTCGTTGCCGTCGTCGTCACGCACGGACATTTCGGCATTCAGCCAGGCACGCCCCACAGAGCGCAAGATTTCCGGCTCGCCGTTCAGCGCACGGCGATGGTCCTCATCGGTCAGGCCCGCCATCGGGCCCGAAGACTCCGAGACCCCGTAGCCTTGCACGAACGTGCACCCCAGCGTCTCGTAGGCGGCACGAATGACCGTGGGCGTGGTGGGCATGCTGCCGTAATAGATCTGGCGCAGCGACGAAATGTCGTGCCCGCCTTTCTTGACCGCCTCGATGAGGCGACTGAGCATCGTGGGAATCAGCGTCACGCAGGTGATGCGGTGCTTGGCCACCAGTTTCAGGAAGCGCTCCGTATCGAAGTCATCCAGCACGGTGGTCATGCCGGTGAAGGTGTTGAAGCACACCTGGAAAATGTTGATCCCGGACGGATTCGACACATAGGCTCGAACGTCATCGTGTGTGAAGCCCAGCTCGAGGACGGCGTGAATGGAACTGTGCAGCAAGGCCCCGTGCGACAGCATCACCCCCTTGGGCATGCCGGTGGTGCCCGAGGTGTAGGAGATCATGGCCAGATCGCCATCGGCGATTTCCGGGTAGGCCGCGAGGGGCGAGGCGGCGCCCAGCAGGGATTCGTAGTCGTGAGGCAAGCCGTGCCCTTGCCCGAAGCCGATCACCTTGACGCCGGCGCTCGAGAGTTCATCCAGGCTGTCCTTGCAGGCCGCGACGCAGGCCGGGTCGACCACGATGGCCTTGACCCCGCAGTCGCGCGCCACGTGGCCGATTTCACGCGATGAATAGCGCCAGTTGAAGCCCACGCGCACCAGCCCCGCCTTGATGCAGGCGAACCACTGCTCAACGACCTCGATGCGGTTGTGCGAGAGGATGCCGACGGGGTCTCCCTTGCGCAGGCCCAACTCGAGCAGCGCAGCGGCCAAGCGATCGGAGCGCTCATGCACTCCGTTCCAGGTTCGCTCGACGTCACCGTAGATGTACGCCACCTTGTCGGGGTACCGGCGGGCGCATCCCGCCACATAGTCTCTCAAAATCATTGTTGGACGCTCGTTGGTTCTCGGTCCAGGCGACCGCACTGGAATTCACGACAGCCATAGTAGGAAAAACAGCCGTGCCCACCCAACGATATTCATCGCCGGTGCAAGATGTGCACCGCACTCGAAGCCGCCTGGAGGGCTGTGATGACCACGCCGAATCCCGCTGACTACAGCACCGTCCAAGGACTCGCTCGCGGGCTGGAGATTTTGGTCGCGTTGAACCGAACACCAGGGGCGGCCGCCTCACCGGTCGAACTGAGCACCATGACCGGGCTGCATCGAACGACCGTCAAGCGCCTGCTGGAAACACTGCGCGCCACCGGCTTCCTGACTTTCCTGCCCGAATCCAATCAGTACCAGCTTTCATTTCGCGTGCAGCAATTGAGCGATGGGTACCGACCGGAGAGCTGGGTGGCCGACGTGGCCCGCCCCCTCATCAAGGCGGTGACCGAGCGGATTCTGTGGCCCTGCACGCTGCTCACGCGCGAACAGGATCGGCTGATCGTGCGCGATTCGACCCACCATTTCAGCCCCTTGTCGTTCCATTCGGGCTCGATGGGTGCGAGTGTTCCCTTGGTCCGCACCGCGGCGGGACGGGCCTATCTGGCATTCACCGGCCATGAAGAACGCCAGTTCCTGTTGGCCATGCTGCGAGATCGGGACGACGCCGAGGGCCGGTTCGCACGCGACGAGCGCACGGTTCGCAAACTGCTCGAAGCGACACATGAGCGCGGGTTCGCCATCAACGATGGCGACTGGATCGGAAAGGGCCGCTACGGCGCGATCGCGGTGCCCATCCGACGCGGCGGGCACGTCATCGGCTGCCTGGACACGATCTTCTCCAAGCGCTCCATCAGCATGGAAGACGCCATGAAGAAATACGCGCCGGAATTGCTGCGTGCGGCGGCCGACATCGAAGCGGGCACATCCGCCCTGCCGCCCTGATCGCCCAGCGCGAGGCGACAGAAAGGCCGCCTCCCCGCTCGCGAACGCTTGGGCTCCCGCTACCTCAGGCGCACCTCGGCATGTTCGCCGAGGTCGGTTGCGGGTCGCCCGGTCAGCGAGGCCTTCGCCATGGCAAACAGCTGTACCAGCTTGCTGGACTTCACATCCCAATAGTCAGCCTGGGTCATGTGAACTTGCACCAATGCCAGATTCGGATCGTTGACGCCCTGGGGAAACCAAGCTTCATTGAACTTGTTCCAGAGTTGCTCTTTCTTCACCGCGTCTTCCACGACTTGCGCGGTGCCTGACACCGACACGTAGCTGTCTTTGCCGGGATGCGCGTAAGACACATTGACCGAGGCGTTGGCTTTCAAGTCCGCCACGGTTTCGCTGTCGCGCGGCATGAAGAACCACAGCGCATTGTCTTCGTCGACGCGCCTGTTTTGCGTGGTCATGGGCCGTGCATGCATGTGGCCGCTGCTGTGGGCGGTGGTGAACATCCCGAACTTGATGTCCTTGATGAGGTCCCAGAGTTGCGCTCGGGAGGACGAATCGTGATGGGCCATGGGGCTCCCCTTTTGTCAGGCGGTGTCGAAATGGCAACCGCCGCTGGCGGCTGCATCGAACACCCATTGCAACAAGCCATCGGGCCGGGCGCAGTCAGTGCGAGCCGCCGATGCGTGTAGGACGTGCCCTGCGAACGCACGCCGCGCATCGAATGCCATGGCCCGTTTCGTGCTCGCTTCGGAGAAGTTCAGCCAGGGCCTGTTCACAGAAAATGAGCGCCCGCGCCTTCGGGTGTTCTCAGGAACACGGGCTCGCTGAGCGTGAGCAGGCCCCAAAAAAAAGAGCAAATTCCACAAAGCCCCAAGCACCAAGTCGTCTATAAATCGGAACGTCTGCCTCATTCCATCCCGCATCCGAGAAACCTCCAGCATGCCGCACAACGTCAGTCTCATCTCCACGATTGCCGTTGGCCTGGGCTTGGCGTTGATCCTCGGGTTCGTGGCGGCCCGCATGCGGGTGCCGCCGCTGGTGGGCTACCTCGTGGCCGGCATCGTCGTGGGGCCTTACACCCCGGGGTTCGTGGCCGATCCGGACATGGCCGCCCAACTGGCCGAGATCGGCGTGATGCTGCTGATGCTTGGCGTGGGGCTGCATTTCTCGGTGGCCGACTTGATGGCCGTACGCCGGATCGCCATTCCCGGCGCGTTGCTGCAAATCACAGTGGCCACGGTGATGGGCATGCTGGTGGCCAAGTTCTGGGGTTGGAACCTCGGTGCCGCGCTGGTGTTCGGCCTGTCGCTGTCGGTGGCGAGCACCGTGGTGCTGCTGCGGGCGCTGGAATCGCGCGGCGTGCTCGAATCCATGAACGGGCGCATTGCCGTGGGCTGGCTGATCGTCGAAGACCTCGTGATGGTCATGGTGCTGGTGCTGCTGCCCCCCCTGGGCGCCCTGCTCAGCGGCCAGGCCGACGCCACGCATATCGGCCCGGGCCTGTGGGGCACGCTGGCCATCACCATGGCCAAGGTGGCGGCGTTCGTGGCGCTGATGCTGGTGGTCGGCCGGCGGCTGTTCCCCAAGCTGCTGTGGCTGGTGGCCAAGACGGGCTCGCGCGAGCTGTTCACGCTGTGCGTGATCTCCGGTGCGGTGGGGGTGGCGTTCGGGTCGGCC
>CAZBOF010000044.1:4075-21030 GCA_964493285.1 uncultured Rhizobacter sp.
TGACCGTGGGCGCCAGCCTCGCGCAGATCGGCGAGTTCTCGGTCCTCCTGGCCGCCCTCGGCGTCGGGCTGGGCATGCTGTCGCTCGAAGGGCAAAGCCTGATCCTGGCCGGCGCGCTGATCTCCATCGCACTCAACAGCCTGCTGTTCACCGGCATCGACCCGGTGCAGCGCTGGCTGCGCGCCAACTCCGACCTGGCCCGCCGCCTGGACGCCCGCGACGACCCGCTGGCCGAGTTGCCGACCACCGTCACCCAGGCCTTCCTGACCGGCCAGGTGGTGCTCGTGGGCTATGGCCGCGTGGGGCGGCGCATCGCGCGCGAGCTGCGCGAAAAAAGCATCCCCTACGTCGTGGCGGAGCAGAACCGCGAGCTGGTGGAGCTGCTGCGCCAACGCGGCACGGCAGCCGTGTCGGGCGACGCGTCCGACCCCGCAGTGCTGATCCAGGCGCACATTGCGCGCGCCAGCATGCTGGTGATCGCCACGCCCGACACCTTCAGCGTGCGCAAGATGGCCGAGATCGCCAAGACGCTGAATCCGGGCATCGAGGTGGTGGTGCGCACCCACAGCGAAGACGAGGCCGCGCTGCTCACCCAGGAAGAAGTGGGCACGGTGTTCATCGGCGAGCACGAGCTGGCCAGCGGCATGGCGCGGCACGTGCTGGCGCGCATGGGGCCTTCACCCCATACGCGCTGAGGTTCAGCGGGCCGGCACACGCAGCACCTCGCCGCGCTGCGCCTCCACGATGAAGAGGTCACCGCTGATGGGGTGGATCGCCAAGTTCGTCGGCCAATCGCCCGGCGTGTGCACCCGCAGCACCGCCTCGCCGCGCGGGTTGAAGCGCCACACGCAGCCGAGGCCGAAATGCGCCACCCAGAGGTGGCCGCTGGCGTCGCAGGTGATGCCGTCCGGGCCGTTGCCGCCCGACAGCTGGATCCAGCGCCCGACCTTGCTCACGCTGCCATCGGCCTGCAACGGCACGCGCCAGATGGCGTTGTCGCGGGTCACCGCCACATAGAGCTGCGTCCCGGCGGGGTTGAGCACCAGGCCGTTGGGGCTCGGGATGCAGTCCAGCACCAGGGTGGGTGCCGCCTGCGCCTGCGGCAGCCAGCGGTACACGCGTCCGCTCGGGTCGTGCAGGCCGCTCTGGCCCTGGTCGGTGAAATACAGCGCGCCATCGCGCAGGGCCGTGAGGTCGTTCACGCCCCGGAAATGCTCGCTTGCGCGATGGTTCAGCACGGTGCGCACCTCGCCCGAAGGGTGCACGCGCACCAGGCCGCGGCGGTAGTCGGCCACCAGCAAGGTGCCGTCGGCCTGGTGTTTCAGGCCGTTCGGCCAACCGTCGTACTCGGCGGTGACATGCCACTGGCCCGCGGGGTCGAGGCGCAGGACGCGCCCGAACGGAATGTCGACCAGGTGCAGCTGGCCTTCGGCATCGAAGTCAGGGCCTTCGAGAAAGCTGTCGACCGGATGGCGCAGATTGGCGTCGGCCCACTCGCTGCGCACACCGGTTCGCCGCAGCGCCGCCGGCAGCGTGGCCCACGGCGTGGCGTCGATTTCCTGGAAGTCTTTGGCGTAGAGCATGGCAGGGCCGGTCGTTGGAGGTCAGCGGGACGGCTCGGCAAGGCGCGCCGCCACCACCTCCGCAATGGCCAGGCTCGCGGTGAGCCCGGGAGATTCGATGCCGAAGAGGTTGACCAGCCCCGGCAGGCCGTGAAGCTCGGCGCCGTCGATCCGGAAGTCGGCGGCCGGCTCGCCGGGGCCGCTGATCTTCGGGCGCACGCCGACATACGACGGCTGCAATGCGCCGTCGGGCAGCGCCGGCCAGTACTTGCGCACCTCGGCGTAGAACGCGTCGCTGCGCGTGGCATCGAGCCGGTAGTCGGGCGCCTCGGCCCACTGCACGTCGGGGCCGAACTTGCCCTGCGCGCCCATGTCGAGCGTGAAATGCACGCCCAGCCCGCCCGGCTCGGGGAGCGGATAGACCAGGCGCTGGAAGGGCGCGCGCCCGCTGAGCGAGGCGTACTGCCCCCGCGCGTGATACAGCGTGGGAATATGCCGGGGTGCCAGGGATTCGATGCCCTGCGCCACCGCCTGGGCGCCCAGCCCGGCGCTGTTCACCAGCCATCGCGTGCGCAGGGGCTCCGCCCCCTCGATGCGCAGCTCGAACCCGTCCGACACCGGCGCCGCCCCCAGGAACCGCGTGTGGAAGACCACCATGCCGCCGGCGTTCTCGATGTCGCCCTGCAGCGCCAGCATCACGCCATGGCTGTCGGCGATGCCGGAGCTGGGACTGAGCAGCGCTGCCACGCAATGCACCTGCGGCTCCAGGGCCCGCGCCTGCGCCGCATCGATGCGCACGACATCGCTCACGCCATTGCGGTGCGCCTGTGCGAGCAGCGCGTCGAGCGGCGCCTCCTGCGACGCGTCGGTGGCCACCACCAGCTTGCCGCAGCGGTTCACCGCCACGCCGCGCGACGCGGCATAGGCGTACAGCAGATCGCGGCCGCGCACGCACAGGCGCGCCTTGAGTGAGTCGCGCGGGTAGTACAGCCCTGCGTGAATCACCTCGCTGTTGCGCGAGCTGACACCCGTGCCGATGCCCTCGCTCGCCTCGATCACGAGCACCTCATGGCCCGCCTGGGCCAGCGCCTGCGCACAGGCCAGGCCCACGATGCCCGCGCCCACCACCACCGCATCCACGTGATCCATCGCTCAGCCCAACGCGTTCTCGGCGCGCAGCCGTTGCACCATGTGCGCCACGCCGCCGCCGGCGGCCACGATGTCGCGCATGGCCGCCGCCAGGGGTTCCGCCTGCATCACCGCACCGCTCGCGAGATGGCGCAGGACGCCGGCCTCGAAATCGACCGAGATCTCGTCGCCGCTGCGGCAGAAATCATGAACGCCCGGTGCCTGCAGGACGGGCACGCCCGCGTTGATGCAGGCGCGCAGCGGGCCGCGCCCGATGGAGCCGACCACCAGGCCGACCCCCAGCCCTTTCAATCCGAGAAAGCCCTGGACGTGCGGGTTGCCGTGCGCGAAGTTGTCCCCGGCGACGACGATGTCGCGCGGCCGGGCCTGCGCGGCGAAGGCCGCATCGATCTGCGCGAAGCAATGCCGGGCCAGCACGGCGGGGTCGTACTCCTGCTGGCGCGTCATGGCCAGCGGCATCAGGCCGTCGTCATTGGAGATGTCGTGGCCGAACACGAACGCGCGGCCTTGCCATTGCCAGTTCATGCGCGGCCCTCCCCGCGCAGCGGCAGCTGGTCGGGCGTGCAGATGCGCCCGGCCACCGCCGAGGCCGCCGCCACGGCGGCGTTGGAGAGATAGATGTCGGCGCTGGCGCTGCCCATGCGCCCGGGCAGGTTGGTGGTGCCAGTGCCGATGCACACGTCTCCGTCGGCCAGCGGCGCGAGGTTGCCGTAGCACGGGCCGCAGCTGGGCGACGACACCACCGCGCCCGCTTCGACGAAGATCTCCAACAGGCCTTCGCGCGCCGCATCGGCATAGGTTTCCTGCGTGGTCGGCACGACCAGCATGCGCACATCGGCATGCACTTCGCGCGCGCGCATCACCTGCGCGGCGGCCCGCAGGTCCTCCAGCCGCCCGCCGGCGCACGAGCCGATGTAGACCTGGTCGACGGCCACGTGCGAGAGGCTGGAAATGGGCACCAGGTTGTCCGGGCGCGGCGGCGCCGCCACCATCGGCTCGATGGCGTCGAGATCGATGCTCACGCGGTGGAAGAAGTCGGCGCCGGCATCGCTGCGCAGCAGCTCATAGGGCAGGGAGGTGCGGCCGCGCAAGTAGGCGTCGGTCACGGCGTCGGGCTCCACCAGGCCGGCCTTGGCGCCGGCTTCCACCGCCACGTTGCACAGGGTCATGCGAGCGTCCATGTCGAGATCGGCCAGCGCGGGGCCGGTGTATTCAATGACGCGATAGTCGCACAGCGCCGGGCCGAGCAGTGCGATCACGCGCTGCGCCAGATCGCGGCTCATCACGTGCGGGCGCAGCCTGCCGGTGAGCGTGACCTGGATGGTCTGCGGCACCTTGAGCCAGATGTCGCCGGTGGCCAGCGCCTGGATGGTCTCGTAGTTGATGGGAGGCGACAGCGCGCCCACGCAGCCCAGCGTGGTGGCGTGCGTGTCGGCGCTGAGCACCAGCATGCCGGGCACGACGTGGCCTTTCTCGACGATGGCCTGGTGGCTGATGCCATGCCGGCCTTCCGCATAGAACGTCTGGATGCCGTAGTCCAGCATCTGCTGGCGCAGGCGCTTCTTGAGCCCGGCGACACGCACCGTCTGCGAAGGCACCTCGTGGTCGGCGAACACGATGCAGCGCTCGGGGAAACGCAGGCGGCGCACGCCATGGGCTTCCAGCGTCTTGAAGTATTGCGGCAGGACGAGGTCGATCAGCTCGAACACGTCGGGCTGCGCGATCACCACCTCGCCGATGTCCACATGGGCCCGCCCGCTGGCGCGGGCGAGGATCTTCTGCGCCAGTGTGCGGGCCGGGGTGCTTCGTGGGTCGCTCACGCAGCCAGGTCCTCGGGGGTCACCAGGTAGCCGGACGGCTCGCCCAGCAAGGTGGTGCGGTAGAGACGGCGCGGAACGTTGATGTCGTAGTCGGTCAGGGCGAGGTGCATGGTGCAGCGGTTGTCCCACGCGATCAGGTCGCCCACCGCCCAGCGGTGGCGGTAGGTGAACTCGGGGCGCGTCGAGTGCGCGAACAGGTAGTCGAGGATGGGCTTCGCTTCCTCGCGCCGCATGCCCACGATGTCGGCGTTGCTCATCTCGCTGACATACAGCGCACGGCGGCCGGTCTCGGGATGCACGCGCACCACCGGGTGCGCCACCGGCGGCGTGTGCTTGCGCACCTCGTCCAGGTCGGCGCGGCCGATGTTGTGGCGCGCCAGCGTGATGTCGTGCACCGCCCAGAGGTCGTCGATCAGCGCTTTCATCGTGTCCGACAAGGTCTCGTAGGCGAGGTACATGTTGGTGAACATGGTGTCGCCGCCCACCGGCGGGATCTCCTCGCAGCGCAGCAGCGAGCCGCGCGCGGGCTGCAGCGACATCGACAAGTCGGAATGCCACTGCTGCCCCACCGGCTGCTTGCGCCCGCCCAGCTCCTGGTTGGTCACGGGCAGGATTTCGTGCACGGTCTGATCGCGCAGCCTGGGAATGGAATCGTGGTTGTCGAGCTGACCGAAGCGGGCACTGAATGCCACGTGCTGCGGGTGCGTGAGACGCTGCCCACGGAACAGCAGCACGAGATGGTCGCGCCAGGCATGCTCGATGGCGGAGAACGTGGTGTCGTCGATGGTGCGGGTCAGGTCGACGCCGATCACTTCGGCACCGAGACCCGACGACAGCTTGCGGATCTGGAGGCTCATGCAGGTTCCTTTGCGGGCAGTACGGTGGCGGCTTCGGGCGGCGCCCAGGGGCGCCCGCTCGATGAGCCGATGAGCGAGGTGCGCATCAGCTCGCGCGGCTCGCCCGGTGGGTAATCGGTCAGCGCCATGTGGATGGTGGCGCGGTTGTCCCAGATCAGCATGTCGCCGGTCTGCCAGGATTGGCGGAAGGTGAACTCGGGGCGCGTCGCGTGCTGGAAAAGATAGGCGAGGAGGCCGCGGCTTTCATCCTCGGACATGCCGACGATGCGCGAGCACATCCACTCGCTGACGAACAGCGCCTTTCGCCCGGTGTCGGGATGCACGCTCACCATCGGCTGCACCACCGGCGGGTTGCGCAGGCGGATCGCGGCGAGTTGCTCGGGCGTCTTGCCGCGGTGGCTCGTGCCGTGGCTGAGGTCGTGCACCGCCTCGAGCCGATCGACGATGCGCCGCATGGCCGGCGACAGCGCGTCATACGCCATCTGCATGTTCGCGAACAGCGTGTCGCCCCCCACCGGCGGCAGCACCAGGCAGTACAGCAAGGCGCCTTTGGCGGGACGCAGCGTGTAGGTGAGGTCGGCATGCCATTGCTGGCCGAACACGATGCGCTCGCCGCGCACGCGGGTCGACTTGATCATCAACAGCTCGGGATGCTGCGCGTGGCGCACCTCGGGCAGGTAGTTGTCATGCCGCTCCAGCTCGCCGAACAGGCGGCTGAACTGGATGAAGGTGTCCGGTGTCAGCGGCGCGTGGCCGCGAAACCGCAGCACGAGGTGCCGCTGCCACGCAGCGATCAACTGCGCGCGCGCGTCGGGCGCCAGCGGCAGGCGCAGGTCGGGCAGGTCGACCTCGGCACCGAGTGCATTGGCCAACGGGGTGATCTTCATGCACGAACTCCTGAATCGGCGGGCAGCGGCGGCCGGCCCAGCGCAGCAATGCCACGACATGCGGAATGAAAGACGCCGACGTCGGCGCTGAAGCTGAGCAGCGTGACGCCTCGCTCGACCAGCAGCGCGGCGTACGCGTGATCGATGGTGGCTGCCACCGTGGTCATCACATGCTTGCCGCGCTCGCGAGCGGCCAGCACGATGCGGTCGAGGGCCGCGGCGAGGCGCGGATGGCGGTAGTCCTGCCCGGCCAGGCCCATCGACAGCGACAGGTCGAACGGCCCGACGAAGACGACCTCGACGCCATCGAGATCCAGGATGCCTTCGCATTCCGCCACGCCGGCCTCGTCCTCGATCAAGGGCACCACCAGCGTGTCGTTCGCTCCTTCCGCGAACGACGTCCAGTCGGTCGTGAGGTAGCCGCTGGCGCGGATCATCGGGCAGGCGCTGCGCGTGCCCAGCGGGGCATAGCGCGCGCAGCGCACCGCCTCGCGCGAGCGCGCCACGGTGGCATGCGGCAGCACCACGCCGGCGGCGCCGAGATCGAGCACGCGCCCGATCTCGCTGGCATCCAGCCGAGGCACGCGCGCCAGCGCAGCCAACCCGCTGGCGTCCGCCGCGCGCAGCAGGTGCGCCAGGGTTTCCAGCCCGGTGGGGCAATGCTCCATGTCGACCGTGACGAAATCCAGGCCGGCATGGCCCATGGCTTCCAGCATCACCGGGCTGGCAGAGAAGCTCTGCATGCCGGTGAGCACGGCGCCCGCGCGCAGGCGTTGGAGCAAGGGCAAAGGCGACATGGGATCAGTCGACGCGCGCGCCGCTGGCTTTCACCATCACCGACCAGCGCTCGATCTCGCGGGCCACGAAACCGCGGAACTGCTCCGGCGTGATGGTGGAAGGCGCCACGCCCATCTCCACCAGCTGGGCCTTCAACGCGGGATCGTTGAGCACCGCGACGGTGGCTTTCGCGACAGCCTGCTTGATCGCCGGCGGCGTTTTCGGCGGCGCCGAGATGCCGTACCAAGAGCCGATGACGAAATCGGCCAGCCCGAGTTCCTGCATCGTGGGCACGTCCGGCAGCGATGGCGCGCGCGCCGCGCTGGTGACGCCGAGTGCGCGCAAGCGGCCGCTCTTGATCTGCGGAATCGCGGTCGAGACGTTCTCGAACTGGAACGAGGTTTCTCCGCCCATCAATGCCAACAAGGCCGGCCCCGCACCGCGGTACGGGACGTGGCGCGCATCGATGCCGGTGCGCAGCTTGAGCAGTTCGGCCGAGAGGTGCGGCGTGGACCCGTTGCCGGCGGAGCCGAAGGTGAAGCTCCCGGGGTTGGCCTTGGCCTGCGCGATGAACTCGGCGTAGTTCGCCGCCTTCACCGCCGGGCCGACCACCAGCACGTTCGGGAAGTCGCCCAGCATGGCGATGTGCTCGAAGTCGTTGAGTGCGTCATACGGCAGCTTGGCGTACAGCGTCGGCGCAATCGCCTGGGACGCCACGTTCGACAGCAACAGCGTGTAGCCGTCGGGCGCCGCCTTGATCACCGTGCTCGAGCCGATGGTGCCGCCGGCGCCGCCCTGGTTCTCCACGAATACCGTGACGCCCATCTCCTGGCTCAGCCGGGCGGCGATCAGGCGCGACAGCACGTCGGCCGAGCCCCCGGGCGCGAATGGGTTGAGCAGGCGGATCGACTTGTTCGGATAGCCCGACTGGGCCAAGGCCGCGCCAGGCGCGCCCAAGGCACCGGCTGCGCCCAGGGCGGCGGCGGTCAGGAGCAGGTCTCGTCGGCGAAGGGAATGGGTCATGGTTGTCTCCTTTGGAATGGGGTGGGTTCAGCGTGTCGGGGGCACACCGAAGGTCGTTTCGATGCGGTGGATTTCGTCGATGCCGAGCAGCGCGTTGCAGTCGGCCCAACTCGTCATCGCCAGCTCGGCGTGGGCGCGCGTCGATGCCTTCTGCGCGCGGATCACGGCCAGCGTGCGCTGCATGGCGTGCACCGCCGACAGCGTGAGCGCCAGCGGGAGGATCAAGAGCTTCACGCCGGCGGCCTCCAGTTCGTCGGCCGGCAGCATCGGCATCGTGAAGGACTCGGAGTTGAGGTAGGCCACCGGGCCGGTGGCGCGCGCGATGAACCCTTTGGCCTCTTGCACGCTGTAGGGGCCGAGCGCCATCAGCATGTCGGCACCGGCTTCGCGGTAGGCGGCCAGGCGGTCGCTGACCGCGTTCATGCCTTCGAGGGCCGCCACGTCGGTGCGGGCAATGATCTGGAAGTTCTCGTCGCTGCGGGCATCGAGCGCCGCCTTGATCTTGCCCACCATCTCGTCGACCGACACCAGGCTTTTGCCGGCCATGGAGCCACACTTCTTCGGCAGGGCCTGGTCTTCGAGCTGGATCGCCACGACGCCGGCGCGCTCGAACTCGCGCACCGTGCGCGCCACGTTCACCACGTTGCCATAGCCGGTGTCGGCATCGGCCACCAGCGGAATGGTGATGGCGTCGCACATCTGCGCGGCGCGCCCGGCCATTTCGGCCAGCGTGAGCAGGCCCACGTCGGGCTTGCCGTGGGTGGCCTCGACGGCGTAGCCCGACATGTAGGCGACGTCGAACCCGGCCTGCTCGATCAGCCGGGCCCCGAGCGCATCGCCCGCACCGGGCGCGATGACGATGCCGGGGCCGGCGAGCCGTTGGCGGAATTGTTGGCGTCGTTGCAATGCAGTGCTCACGGAGTCTCCTGGAGGGCCTGCCGTCTTGGGCGCGGCCGGTGCTGGCATTGGAGTCGGAGCACAATCGCGAGTCAATTCGATACTATCGAACGACTATGAGCCTGAAGCTATGAATATCAAATACCGGCAGCTCAAGGCCTTCCTGCTCGCGGCGCAACTGGGGTCGTTCAGCGACGCGGCGCAGGCCCTGTCGGTCACGCAGCCGTCGTTCTCCAACCTGATCAAGGAACTGGAGAACGACCTCGGCGTGGTGCTGTTCGACCGCACGACGCGACGTTGCGTGCTCACCGACGCGGGCGTGGCATTCCACGACCAGATGTCGGTGGCGCTGACGCACATGGAAGGCATCTACCGCGAGATGACCGAGACCGGGCTGGGGCAGCGCGGCCGCCTCAGCATCGCCGCCCTGGCCTCGCTGTCATTCGGCATCATCCCGAAGACGCTGGCCGAGTACCGGCGCCGCTACCCGCAGGTGCAGATCACGCTGAAGGAGCGCAAGAACGACGACGTGTTCGCCGCGGTGCGCCGCCGCGAGGTGGAACTCGGCATGGGCAGTCTGCTGCGCAAGGACCCCGCCCTGAGCTATCTGCCGATCTTCACCGACCGCCTCATGCTCGTGGTGCCCACCGGCCACCCGCTGGTGGGCACCCGGGTGAGCTGGCGAACGCTGGAGTCTCACCCGTACATCCTGATGCCCACGGGGCCAGCCGAACATGCGATCCGGGTGAACAACCTGCAAGTGGAGCCCGCATTCGAAGTGGAGCACGTGGCCACCGCGGTGGCGATGGTGCGCCATGGCATGGGGGTGACGGCGCTGCCATCCAGCGTGTTCCCCGCACTCAATCTCGAAGGCGTGACGGTGATGCCGATCGTGGGGCGGCTGGCCACCCGCACGCTGGGCGTGGCCTACCGCAACGGCTCCAAACTCACGCGGGCCGCGGAGATCTTTCTGGCGATGCTGCGCCAGACCGCGCCTCAGGAACTCGCCAGCTGGCGGCCGTACACCGCGCCGCCGGCCTGAGGGTCACGCCAGCCCGGCTTCTTTCTGGGCCCGCATGCGGGCATGCACATAGGCGCCCTGCGGCACGTGCAGCAGGTCGGCAATGCGCCACAGCACGTGCCGTTCATGCTCGCTGAGATGGCCGTCTGCGTAGGCCACGCGCCACATGTGCTCGATCATCCGCACCTTCTGCGCCATCTCGAAACGCTCGTTGATGCGCGAGGTGAAGGAGAAAAGGTCGGTCGAGGTCTGGGCGGTGGTGCGCGCCAGGTCGGCCAGGCGCGCCGCTTCGTCGTCGGAGAGCGCGAACTTCTCGCGCAGCGCGTCCAGCACGGCCTCGCGCTCGCCGGCGTGGAATGTGGCGTCGGCCCACATCACCTCGGTGAGCATCACGGCGGTGGCCAGTTGCAATGCGTGCTCGGTCACCTGCGCGTCTTCATCGGGGGCGGGCGGGCGCAGGCCTTCGAGCAGGTCCTTGAGTGTCTTGAACATCCCCGCATGATGACAGCGTGCTCAGCGCTTGTCGCGATCGACGAGCTTGGGCATCACAGCCAGCACCGCGAGCGCGAGCAGCGCGCTGAGCACCGCCGTCGACTCGCGTCCCAATCCGCAGGCGATGCCGATGGCGGCGGTCATCCACACGCCCGCCGCAGTGGTGAGGCCCTGCACATGCTCCTCAGACTTGTTCTTGAGGATCGCGCCCGCCCCGAGAAACCCGATGCCCGCGATGACACCCTGTATCACGCGGCTCAAGTCGGCAACGGCCATGCCGCCTTGCTGGGGAACCAGCACAAACAGCGCAGCACCCATCGCGACCAGCATGTGGGTGCGAATACCCGCCGCCTTGCCGTGGTGTTCACGCTCGTAGCCGAGGATGCCGCCCAGCAGCGCGGCCAGCAGCAAGCGCACCAGGATGCGGACGATCTGCTCGAGATCGGCCGCATCGGAGAACTCGGCGACCAGGGTGTCGACAATGCGCGTGCCCATGTCAATGGCCGCGGCGAGGCGGCAACAAGTCGGTGGCGGACATGAAAATCCTCCGGGGGGGTTCGCTACAGTCCCCCCATGCGGCAAACGGTGTGCCGCAAGGCGGGAACCTTCGGAAGCCCGCCGGGTCTGTCCCCGACGCCCGCGCGCCGGGCATCCTGGTTCACGCGGAGTTCGCACGATGTCTTTTCCTGCCTGGCTCGGCACCCGCTTGGCCGCCCTGCTGCTTGCTTTGCCACTGTTCACCTGGGCGCAGCCGGCGGTCGTCACCACCGACCATGTCCGGGCCGAACTGGTGGCGCATGCCCCCCAGGGCGTGGGACCGGGCCGCGATGTGCGGCTGGGCCTGCGGCTCGACCACCAGCCGCACTGGCACACCTACTGGAAGAACCCGGGCGACTCCGGCCTGCCCACGCAGTTCGCCTGGCAATTGCCGCCGGGGGTGGCGGCCGGCGAAATCGAATGGCCGACGCCCTCGCAGCTGCCGCTGGGCCCGCTGATGAACCACGGCTACGAAGGCCAGCTGCTGCTGCCCGTCACGGTGTCGGTGCCCGCCGATTTCTCGGCGCAGGCACTCGACATCCAGCTGCGCGCCGAATGGCTGGTCTGCAAAGACCTCTGCATTCCTGAATCGGGCGAGTTCTCGCTGCGCCTCCCCGCCGAAGCCTCCACCGCCGGCCATGCCGCGCTCTTCGAAGCCGCGCGGGCCAGCCAACCGCGCGACGTGGACACCGCGCGCGCCGTGGGCCGCATCGACGGCGACGCCCTCTCCATCGAGATCGACGGCCTGCCCGGCACCGCCCGGCAGCGCCCGCTGAAGTTCTTCGCCGAGGTCGGCAGCGTCACCGACCCGGCCGCCCGCGTCGAACAGCGTTGGGACGGCGACCGCTGGCTGGCCCGCGTGGCGTTGGCACAAGGCGGCACGCAGCGGCCCGACACCCTGCATGCCGTGCTCACGCAAGACAACCAACCGGCCGGCATGCGGGTCGCCATCGCGATCTCCGGCTGGCAGGCCGCACAAGCCGGCGCGGCGCCCGCTGCCGCGGAACCCGAACGGCCGCCCCCTCCGGCGCCGGTGAGCCCGCCGGCCGCGAGCCTCTCATTCGCGGTGCTGCTCGGGCTGGCCCTGCTGGGCGGCATGCTGCTGAACCTGATGCCCTGCGTGTTCCCGGTGCTGTCGCTGAAAGTACTGGGCTTCGCGCAAGCGGGCCAGGCCCGGCGCACGCTGGCAGCGGGTGGCGTGGCGTACACGGCCGGCGTGGTGGTGTCGTTCCTCGCGCTGGCGGGCCTGCTGATCGCGCTGCGTGCCGGTGGAGAGCAACTCGGCTGGGGCTTCCAGCTGCAGTCGCCCGTCTTCGTGGCCTTGCTCGCCGTGGTGTTCACGCTGGTGGGCTTGAACCTGGCCGGGGTGTTCGAACTGGGCAGCATGCTGCCGAGCGGCGTGGCCACCCTGCGCGCGCGCCATCCGGTGGCCGACCATGCGCTCACCGGCGTGCTGGCGGTGGCGGTGGCATCCCCCTGCACCGCGCCCTTCATGGGCGTGGCGCTGGGCACGGCGCTCACCCTGCCGGCCACGCAGGCACTGGCGGTGTTCGCCGCGCTCGGCCTCGGCATGGCCTTGCCGTACCTTGCCGTCAGTCTGGTGCCTTCGCTGGCGCGCGCGCTGCCGCGCCCCGGTGCCTGGATGGAGCGCTTCAAGGTGGCGATGGCCTTCCCGATGTTCGCCACCGTCGTCTGGCTCCTGTGGGTGCTGGGGCTGCAAGTCGGCATCGATGGTGTCGCCGGGCTGATGGCCGTGCTGGTGGCGCTGGCGTTCGCGGTCTGGGCACTCGCGCTGCCCGCTGGGGGGCGTGTTGGCCGCACGCTGCTCGGCACCGTCGCTGTGGTCACGCTCGTGGCGTCGGCAGCCTGGGCCTGGCCAGGCCTGCACGGCAGCCCGGGGCCGGCAGCCGACGCGCCGAGCGCCCGCTGGCAACCTTGGTCGGGCGAGACGGTGGCACACGCCCGTGGGCAAGGCCGCCCCGTGTTCGTCGACTTCACCGCGGCCTGGTGCGTGACCTGCCAGATGAACAAGCTCACCACCTTGTCCGACCCGGCCGTGCTGGCGGAATTCGACGCGCGCGACGTGCTGCTGCTGCGCGCCGACTGGACGCGCCGCGACCCCCTCATCACCGCCGAACTGGCACGCCTTGGCCGCAGTGGCGTCCCGGTTTATGCGCTGCATGTTGCACAGGCCGACATGCCACGCGTACTCTCCGAGATTCTCACGGCCGCCGACATCCGCCAGGCCTTGGCCGACATCCCCGTCGCCACGCGAAGCGCCGCTTCGCCCTCTTTCCCCCCTGTTGCCACAAGGAGCCCATGATGATCAAGAAACTGCTCATGACAGCCGTGTGCGGTGCTGCCGCATTCGCAAGCGCCACGCCCGCGCTGGCGCAGGCCGTGGTCGGCCAGGCCGCGCCCGCCTTCACGGCCACCGATGCCACCGGCAAGCAGGTCTCGCTGTCCGACTTCAAGGGCCAGTACGTCGTGCTGGAATGGACCAACCCCGAATGCCCGTTCGTGAAGAAGCACTACGACAGCGGCAACATGGCCAACACGCAGAAGCAGGCCCTCGCCAAGGGCGCGACGTGGCTGTCGATCCAGACGGCGAGCACCGACGGCGCCGGGCTTCAATCGTGGCTGAAGGCGCGCAACGCCACGCCCACCGCCGCATTGCTCGACCCCGACGCCAAGGTGGCCACGGCCTACCGCGCAAAGACCACGCCGCACATGTACATCGTCAATCCGCAAGGCCAGATCGTGTATGCCGGCGCCATCGACAGCAAGCCGACGGCCAACCCGGCCGACATCAAGACCGCGACGAACTATGTGAACCAAGCCCTCGGCGAAGCCATGGCCGGCAAGGCCGTGAGCCAGGCCTCGACGCAAGCCTACGGCTGCGCCGTGAAGTACCCCAGCGGAGCCTGAACCCGGCCGGGCGCGCGGGACCTCCTCGGCCCGCGCCGCTTTCAGGAACATGGCTTGCCGGTCGAGGTGACCACCGCAGCCGCTCATGACCCCTGACTGCGACGCGTTCTTCCACCGCTAAGCGGCCGGTCAGCCCGCCACCGCGTAGCGGTCGCGGCCATCGCCCTTGGCCTGGTAGAGCGCCGCATCCACGCGCCGCAGCAAGGCGTGCGACGACTCTCCGGGCAGCGCCAGCGCAAGGCCGCCCGAACAGGTGTAGCGCAAGGCCGGTAGCTCGGGGCACGGGCGGCTGTTGCGCACGGTCTCGAACAAGCGGTCGAGCGCCGCCTGCGCGTTGTCCAGCGTGGCGCCCGGCAGCGCGAGCATGAATTCCTCGCCGCCGAAGCGCCCGGCCACGTCATCGCGCCGGATGTGCGACTGCAACTGCGCGGCGAAATGCTTCAGCACGCGGTCGCCCACCTCGTGACCATGGGTGTCGTTGATGCGCTTGAAATGATCGAGATCGAGCAGCACCACGGCCAGCTCGTGGTGGCCACCCGATGCGAGCAGCGCATTCAGGCGATCCAGCAGATGGCGCCGGTTGCTGAGGTGCGTGAGTTCGTCGGTGAGGGCTTCGCGCTGCGCCCGGTCGCGGGCCTGGCGCAGCGCGCGGCCGTTGGCGCCCAGCGCGGTGATGTCGGTGAAGACGCACAGCATCTCGCCGTTCTCGGCGGTGGTCTCGGTGACCAGCATCCATCGGCCGTCGAGCAGGTTGGTCTCGAAGCTGCGGTCAGGCAGCTTGCCTCGCCGCGACAGCGCCGCGGCCAGCCAGGCCTCGAAGTCGTCGGTGATCACGTCGGTGCCGACGCGGCTCGCGCGCGAACGGCGCATCAGCTCGACCCAGGTCGGGAAGGTCTCGCCGATGCCGTGCATCTCGCGGAACGTCGCGTTGGCGTACCGCAGCCTGTCGTTCCGGTCGAACAGGGCGAAGCCCTGGCTCGACCGCGTCATCAGTGCCTTCAGAACCTCATCCATGGCGCCGGCCCTCCGTCGTCCCGCGGGGTGGGCTGAGCGAGCTGGCAATCAACCACTGCGCGACCCAGTACGACGACAACACCCAGAGCGCGCTCGCGGGCAACGGCGCACTGAACTTGTTGAAGGCCAACAGCGCATCGGACAGCATGAACAGGGCGGCCCCCCACGCGGCCCATCGGGCCCGCCCCCCCTCCACCCGCCACCACACGGCGGCCTGCGCGGCCATCGCACCCAGGCAGACCACATACGCCAACACAGGCGCCCGCAGTGCTGCGGGCACGTCGGGCCACAAGACCCACAACACTGCGCCGGCAATCCATGCATACGGCAAATATGCGAGCGGGCGCTGCGCCAGGCGCACCGGCTGGCAGAACGCCGCGATGTAGGCCAGGTGCGCGAGCAGGAACGACACCAGCCCCGGCAGGAAGCCTTGCTGCGGCCACAGCAGGAACACATCGCCCGCCAGCGACAGCGCGAGGCCGGCCAACACCAGGCGGCGCTGCAACGGCCGTTCGGCACCGCGCCGCCACGCATGCACGATGACGAGCACCGTGGTCAGCGGCTTGAAGACAAAGGCCAGCGCAGGCGGGAGCACGCCCATCGCCGAGGCGATGCACAGCGCCCCGCTGAAGAGGGTGAGCCCAAGCAGCGCGCGCGACCAAGGCATCCGGGTTCAGCCTTTGCTCGGCTCGGCGAGCCGGGCGTCTTCGGCGCGCTTGGCGGCCGCCGCGCGCAGGGCGTTCAGCTTGGCACGCGGATCTTCCTTCGCCTTGGCCTCGTCCAGCTTCATCTCGGCGATGAAGCGGCTGGGCATCGCCTGCACGGTGTCGCGCCCCTTCTTGCGGCGGCGCAGCACGCTGGCCGCCAGCGTGCGCCGCGCGCGCGTGATGCCCACGTACATCAGGCGGCGCTCTTCTTCCAGCCGCTGCGGCGTCATCTCGTCGTCTTCCGAACGAAAAGGCAAGAGCCCTTCATTGACGCCGGCGAGGATCACGTGCGGCCACTCCAAGCCTTTGGACGCGTGCAGCGTGGACAGCGTGACCACGTCCTGCTCGTCGCCGCGCTCGGCGAGGCTGATGATCACCGAGATGGTTTGCGCCACGTCGAGCACGCTCTTCTTCTCGGTCTCGACGCTGATGCCGCCGTCGTTCTCGATCTCACCGCCGCAGCGCTTGGCGATCCAGTCGACGAAGTCGAGCACATTGCTCCAACGGCTGGCCGCGAGCTTCTCGCTTTCCTCGCCCTCGAACAAATGCTTCTCGTACTCGAGATCTTTCAGCCAGCCCATCAGCAAAACCTTGGCGTCTTCGGCGCCCACGGTGTGGCGAGCGCGGTACTCCAAATCATTCACGTAGCGGCCGAACTCGTGCAGCGAGCCGACCGCGCGTGCGTTCAGGGCGGTGCCCAGGCTCTCGGCGAACAGAGCCTCGAACAGGCTGGTCTTCCACCGGCTGGCGAACTCGCCCAGGCTGCTCAGCGTCTGATGCCCGATGCCGCGCTTGGGCGTGGTCACCGCCCGCAAGAAGGCCGGGTCGTCGTCGTTGTTGACCAGCAGGCGCAGCCACGCGCACAGGTCCTTGATCTCCGCGCGGTCGAAGAAGCTCTGCCCGCCCGAGACCTTGTAGGGAATGTTCGCGCGGCGCAGCGCCTTCTCGAACACGCGCGCCTGGTGGTTGGCGCGGTAGAGCACGGCGAAGTCCTTGAACTGCACCGGGTCGGCCGGCCGGCCCGATTCCAGCAGCGCGCCGCCCTGGCCGCGCAGGCTCTGGATGCGCGCCACCGCGCGCTCGGCCTCGTGCTCCTCGTTGTCGCACGCCACCACTTGCACCGGCTCGCCATCACCCAGGTCGCTCCACAGCTTCTTCTCGAACAGCTTGGGGTTGTGGCCGATCACGGCGTTGGCGGCCCGCAGGATGTGGCCGGTGGAGCGGTAGTTCTGCTCCAGCGGAATCAACTTGAGCTGCGGGTACTCCTGCGGCAGGCGGCGCAGG
>CAZBOF010000044.1:21060-28403 GCA_964493285.1 uncultured Rhizobacter sp.
TGGCGCCGCGCCAGCCGTAGATGCTCTGGTCGTCGTCGCCCACCGCGGTGAACATCGCGCGCTCGCCGGCCAGCGCCTTGAGCAGTTCGTACTGGATGGCGTTGGTGTCCTGGTACTCGTCCACCAGCAGGTAGCGCAGCGTGTCCTGCCATTTCGCGCGCGCCTCGGCATCGCGCTGGAACAGCTTGTGCGGCAGGCCGATGAGGTCGTCGAAATCAACCGCCTGGTAGGCGGCAAGCCGCTCTTCATAGCGCGCCATCACCTGCTGCGCAATGCGTTCGTCATCGCTGCCCGGCTCCACGGTGCCGCTGTGCAAGCCTTCGTTCTTCCAGAGACTGATGGCCCACTGCCAGCGGCGCGCCAGCGCGTTGTCACTGGTGCTGCCGGCGTCTTTCAGCACGCCGAGCACGTCGTCGCTGTCGAGGATGCTGAACTGCGGCTTGAGCCCGAGGCGCTCGCCTTCGGTGCGCAGAATGCGCACCCCCAGTGAGTGAAACGTGCTCACCACCAGGTCTTTGGCGGCACGCGGGCCGACCAGCGCCTTGGCGCGTTCGCGCATCTCCTGCGCCGCCTTGTTGGTGAAGGTGATGGCCGCGATCTGCTTCGGTGCGTAGCCGGCCTGCAGCAGGCGGGCGATCTTGTGCGTGATGACGCGCGTCTTGCCCGAGCCCGCGCCGGCCAGCACGAGACAAGGGCCGCCGAGATGGTGCACGGCCTCCATCTGCGCGTTGTTGAGGGTATCGGCCATGGTGCGTCAGGAAAGCCGCGCGCCTTCGTGCGCAGCGGGGCCGGGCAGTGCCGGCATCAAGGTTGTTTGCACAGGCAGTGCGTGATCGCCGTGAACGGCTGGCCATGCGCGGTGGCTTCGGTCAGCCAGCGCAAGTCGTGCCGCACGTCCTGTATCACGCCACCGGCCACTCCGGCAGGCGAGATGAGGGCGTCGACCTGCTCGCTGAACGCCTGCACGGCAGCGCCGCCCAGCAAGGCCAGCAGCTGCTCGGCACGCCGGGGCGTGGGTTGGATGTAGATCACGCGCGAGTCTTCGCCGAGATTGGCGCGCGTGCGGGCCGACTGGATTGCGTCGCTCAGCCCGCCGAGCGTATCGACCAGCCCGCGTTCCTGGGCCTGCTGTCCGGTCCACACGCGGCCTTGCGCGAGGGGTTCGATGTCGGCCGGCGTCGACTTGCGTGCGAGCGCCGCCTTCTCGGTGAAATCGCGGTAGACGCGGTCGATCGTCAGTTGAAGCAGTTCGTTCACGCGCGGGTTCGGCGGCAGGCGCGGGTCGGCCGCGCCGCCCAGCCACGTGGTGGTGGTGCCCGCGGTGTGCACGCCCAGCTTCTGCAAGGCCTGGTCGGCGCTGGGCAGCAGCGCGAACACGCCGATCGAGCCGGTGACGGTGCCGGCATCGGCCAGCAGCTGGTCGGCCGCCATCGACATCCAATAGCCACCCGATGCGGCCACGTCGCCCATCGAGACCACGACCGGCTTGCCGGCCGCACGCGTCAGCTCGAGTTCGCGGCGGATCAGCTCGGCCCCGAAGGCGCTGCCGCCGGGCGAGTTGACGCGCAGCACGATGGCCTTGATGGCCGCGTCGTCGCGCGCACGGCGGATCAGCTCGGCCGTGGAGGCCCCGCCCACCGCGCCGGCGGGCGCCGCGCCATCGACGATGCTGCCTTCGGCCACGACCACGCCGACCGCATCGCCCGAGGAGGTGGGCGTCAGGCGCCCGAGGTACTCGTGGAACGACACCTGCCGGAAGGTCTTGCCGTCGGGCGTGGCCGCGCCGCGCTCGGTGAGCAGGCCGCGCAGTTCGTCGCGGGTTTTCAAACCGTCCACCAGCTTCGCATCGAGCGCGAGCTGCGCAGGGTCGCCGTTCGCCGCGGCCAGGCTGGCCGGCAGATCGTTGATGAGCGCCATCAGGCTGCCGGCCGGCAGCTTGCGCGCCTGCTCCACGGTGCCGGTGTAAAGCGACCACAGGCCGCCATACAGGCGCTCCTCGGATTCGACCGATTCGGGCGACGGCCCGTTGGCCACGAACGGCTCGCCGAAATTCTTGTAGTCGCCGGCACGCAGCACGCTCACCTGCACGCCGAGCTTGTCGAGTGCATCGCGGTAGTAGTTGCGGTGCCCGCCGAAGCCCTGCATGAACACGTGGCCCATCGGGTGCAGCAGCACCTCGCTCGCCTGCGCGGCCAGGAAGTACTGGCGCTGGTCGAAATTCGACCCCCACGCCACCACCTGCTTGCCGCTGTCGCGGAATCGCTTCAATGCGGCGCCGACCTCGCGCAGGCTGGCCATGCCGCCGCCATCGAATTCGTCGAGCAGCAGCACGGTGCGGGCGATCTGCGGGTCGGCGGCGGCCGCGTCGAGCACACTGAGCACGTCGCGCAACTGCGTGCTGCGCGCGCTCTGGTTGTCCAGCTGGGCCATCGCCGCATCGCGCAAGCCCATCGCGTGCTGCTCCACCAAGGCGCCGCGCAGGTTGAGCACCAGCGTGGTGTTGTCTTGCAGCGGCTTCGGACCGCGCGTGAAGAACGCCACCGCGATGACCACGAGCAACAACAGGAAGATCAGGTTCAACACGAGGCGCCGGCTGGCGTCCAGCAGCCACCACAGGCGGGAAAACCAGCGGCGTGGGGTGGCGAATCTCGGGGTGCTCATCGGAATTCCAGGTGCGGGCAAGGCACTCACTGTAGCGCCGCCCCGCCCCGCGCGATGTCAGCGTGTGTCTGCGGGACGCTTGTCAGAATCAATGAACCACCGGGCGGCGGGTCTTCGCGGACAGTTCGGCAGCCGGGCGCTAGCATGGTTCCCGGGCCACGGCACCCTCCTCCCTCCCTGAACGCTGTGGTTCATTGAGCGGGCCGCGTGTGAACGCAGCCCGCTTTTCTTTTTGACCGATCTGCCACCGCGTGCCATGGGGTCGGCCGGGCGTTCGGGTAGGCTTGCCGCCTTTCTTCCCAACCGCTGCCTTTGCAGGCTCGCCGCGCATGTCCCTGCCCATCGTCGTTCTCGGAACCGGCCTCGCCGGCTACACGTTTGCCCGCGAGCTGCGCAAGCTCGATAAAACCGTGCCGCTGACCCTCGTCAGCCGCGACCACGCGGGCTTCTACTCCAAGCCCATGCTGTCGAACGCGCTGGCCGGCAACAAGACCGCCACCACGCTGGTGATGAAACCGGCGGACAAGATGGCGGCCGAGTTGAACGCCGCCTTGCACGCGCACACCGAGGCCGCACGCATCGACACGGCGGCCCGCACCGTGACACTGACCAACGGCGACGTGATCGCCTACCGCGACCTCGTGCTGGCGCTGGGTGCCGACCCGATCCGCCTGACGCTGGCGGGCGACGCGGCCGATGCGGTGCTGTCGGTGAACGACCTGGACGACTACGCGCGATTCGCCTCGCAACTCGAAGGCGCCGGCAGCGTGGCCATCCTCGGTGGCGGCCTCATCGGCTGCGAGTTCGCCAACGACCTGCTGGCCCGCGGCATCCGCCCCACGGTGATCGAGCAGGCCGACCGGCTGCTGCCCCGCCTGCTGCCCGAGGCGGCAAGCCACCGCCTGCAATCCCAACTCGAAGCGGCAGGCATCGCGTTCGTCCTGGGCGCAAGCGCCGCGCGCGTGGACCGCACCACCGCCGGCATGGGCCTCACGCTCAGCGACGGGCGCACCGTGGTCGCCGACCGCGTGCTTTCAGCCGTGGGTCTGCGCCCGCGCACCGGGCTGGCCTCGGAGGCCGGTCTGGCGGTGGCGCGCGGCATCGTCACCGACCGCCACCTCGCCACCAGTGCCGCCAACGTGCACGCGCTGGGCGACTGCGCCGAAGTCGAAGGCCACACGCTCCCGTTCGTGATGCCCCTGATGCAACAGGCACGCGCGCTGGCGGCCACGCTGTCGGGCACGCGCACGCCGGTGACCTATCCCGCGATGCCGGTCACGGTGAAGACACCTGCCTGCCCCACGGTGGTCTGCCCGCCCTGGCCCGGGCAATCCGGCGAATGGTCGGTCGAACTGACCGACAACGCCTGCACCGCGCGCTTCACCGATGCCGAAGGCGCGCTGCGCGGCTTTGCACTGCTGGGCGCCGCGACCTCGCAACGGCAGGCACTCGCCGCCCTCACGCCGCCCTGGCTCGCCTGAGCCCGCAGGCTGCCGCGTTCAGATCGCGACCGGATCGACGTCCAGCGCCCAGCGCAGCACGGCCTTGTGCCGGCTGCGCAAGCCGGGCAGGGCGTTCATCCAGGGCGTGAGCACGCGCGCCAGCGCACCGCGCGACGACGCCTCCACCAGCATCTGCATGCGCTCCATGTTGGCCACCCGCGCCACGTGGTTGGGCACCGGCGGGTAGATCAGCAACTGGTCGGCGCCGGGCAGTTCGGCGGCCGCGTCGGCCGCCGCCTGCAGGAAGGCCGCGGCGGCTTCGGCCGTGCGCGCCTCGGCGCGCAGCAGCGCCAGATGCGCAAACGGCGGCAGGCCCGCCATCTCGCGCTCTTTCAACTGGCTGGCCGCGAACGCCGCGTAGTCGTGCGCGCGCAGCGCGCCGTACAACGGGTGAAGTGGATGCCAGGTCTGGATCCACATCTCGCTGCGGGCGGCCTGCGCGGCGTCGCGGCCTGCGCGGCCCGCCGCCTGCATCAACAGCGCGAACAGCCGCTCCGGCGCGCGGAAGTCGCTGCTGAACAGCGCGCCGTCCGGGTTCACCGCCGCCACCAGCGTGATGCGCCGGAAGTCGTGCCCCTTGGCGATCATCTGCGTGCCCACCAGCACGTCCACCTCGCCGGCATGCACGGCGGAGAGTTGCGCCTCCAGCGCGCCCTTGTGGCGGGTGGTGTCGGCATCGATGCGGGCCACGCGCGCCCCGGGCAGGCTCTGCGCAAGCTGCTCCTCCAGCCGCTCAGTGCCGCGCCCCAGCGCGCTGATGTCGAGGTTGCCGCACTCGGGGCAGGCACGCGGCACCGCCTGCGTCTCCCCGCAATGGTGACAGCGCAGCGTGCGGTCGTGCTTGTGGAACACGCGCCAGGCGCTGCAGTTCGGGCACGCGCTCTTCCAGGCGCAGGCGGTGCAGTGCAGCACCGGCGCGTAGCCGCGCCGGTTCAGGAACACGAGGCTTTGCTCGCCGCGCTCCAGCCGCGCCGCCAGCGCAGCCACCAGTTGAGGCGCCAGCGCGGTGGACACCCCGGGCGCCTTGGGCAGCAGGTTCATGTCGACCAGCCGCACCGCCGGCAACGCGCCGCCTCCCACGCGCTGCGCGAGCGTCAGCCGTTCGTAGCGGCCTTGCTCCGCGCGCTGCCAGCTTTCCAGCGAAGGGGTGGCCGAGCCCAGCACCACGCAGGCGCCTTCCTGCTTGCCACGGTAGACCGCCAGGTCGCGCGCCGAGTAGCGCGCGCCCTCTTGCTGCTTGTACGACGGGTCGTGTTCCTCGTCGACCACGATCAGGCCGAGCCGGGGCAGCGGCGCAAATACGGCCAGGCGGGTGCCGAGCACGAGGTCGGCCAGCCCGAGGTGGGCGGCCAGCCAGTTCTGCAGGCGTTGGGCCGGCGTCAGGCCGCTGTGCAGCGAGACGATGCGCCGCGGCGCGGGCCCGCTGCCGAAGCGCGCGGCAAAGCGCGCTTCGAGCTGGGGCGTCAGGTTGATCTCCGGCACCAGCACGAGCACCTGCCGCCCCGAAGCAAGGGCCTGCTCGGCGGCTTGCAGGTAGACCTCGGTCTTGCCGCTGCCGGTCAGGCCATGCAACAGCACGACCGGCGAGGTGCCGGGCTGGTTCAGCGCCACCAGGCGGGCAAGGGCTGCCGCCTGTTCGGGGTTCAGGGCCGGGCGCGGTACCGGCTCCGCCCCGGGTGCGGGGACCGGCGCCGCCAGCCCTTTGTGCAACCGGGCGATGCGCCGGGTCAGCTGCGTGTCGTCAAGCTTGCGCAACTCGGGCGGCAGCACCGCCAGCGCCACCTCGCCGAGGCCTCGCTGGTAGTAATGCGCCGTGAACGCCACCAATTCGCACCAGCGTGGCGACAGCGGCGGAACCGCCGCCAGCACCTGCGCCACACCCTTCAAGGCGACGGACGGCTCGCCCTCCGGCGCACCGGGCCAGACGATCCCGGTCACCTCGCGGCGGCCGAGCGGCACGCGAACCAGCATGCCCGGCGGCAATGCGCGCTCGCTCGTGTAGTCGAGCGCCGATTGCAATCCGCTGTGCTGCGGCGCATCCACCGCCACACGCAGGCGGTGGACTTCATTCACGGCGTCATGCCTCTCAGTTAGCGGCCAATGCTCGAGCTTTCATGAAAGAGCATGGATAAGTTGATGATTCTGCTGAGGTTTTTGAGCTTTCCACGAAGACTGTTGATAACTTTGTGGAGAACTTCCCTCGAAATGCGCGAGAGCCTTGATTTCCGTGGCCTCGGCTTGCATTGCCTGCTTTCGATGCAATTTTGACAATCAATGAAATCAACAACTTAGCGAATGAAACCGCAAAACTCACAAGCCCTCCCCTGTGGGATGAACCCGAGGTTCAATAATTGAAGATTTGGGGATAAGTCAAGCCCTGAGCGTCCACTCACCGGAAATTCACTCCCCCTAACTCCACATAAGTGCAACTGATTGCAACAAATCCCTTCGGCTCAACGAGGCAGGTGGTAGGCCGGCGACAACGCGTGCACCGCCTCGACCAACGCACTCACCGCCTCCGGCGGCGTGTGCTGGCTGATGCCATGCCCGAGGTTGAACACGTGGCCCGACGCCCCTTGCGCAGGATTCAGCGTGCCGAAGCTTTCCAGCGTGCGTGCCACCTCGGCACGGATCTGCTCCGGCGCGGCAAACAGCACATTGGGGTCCAGATTGCCTTGCAGCGCCACCCGATCGCCCACGCGCCGGCGCGCGGCCCCGAGGTGCACGGTCCAGTCCACGCCGACCGTGTCGGCGCCGCACGCGGCAATCTCTTCGAGCCACGGCCCGCCGCCTTTGGTGAAGACGATGACCGGCAACGGGATCGAACCCTCTGACATCGCCAGCTACGTCGGTGCCAACGCAAAGGCCCTGTACCGACTGCCATGAGGACGCGTGTCTTCATCGTCGGTGGCACGAGCGCCGACCTGGCCACCCACGTCGATGCCGTTGCCGCGACACCGGGCGTCGACGAAGTGATCATGGCAGGCGAGTTCTGGCCAGATCAGATCCGTCGTGGAGACATCGTCGTCGCCGACTACTTCGCGGACCTCGCCGCCATCTGCGCGGCGGGTCACAAGGGCGCGTCATGGCTGCACATCTTGTCCTCGGGAATCGACCGCTTCCCGGTAGCCGACCTCGGGTACACGACCGTGACACGTTCTCGGGGCACGAGCGCCGGAC
>CAZBOF010000045.1:0-28218 GCA_964493285.1 uncultured Rhizobacter sp.
ACCTTGTCCTGGAACTGGTTGTTGTCGGTCGCGCGCACCTCGAGCTGGATGTCGATCTTGGCGAACTGCCGCACCACCCAGTCGATCTCGGGCTTGCGCTCAGGTGTCGGCGGCGCATAGAAGTCGTAGTGGATGACGAGGGGGCGCCCGGTTTTCTCGTCGCGCCCGCCGGGATAGCCGGCTTCGCGCATCAGCTGCTTCGCGTCTTCGATCGGGCGCCGCTGCACCTTGCCATCGACCACGCGGTGCGTCACCGGGTTGATGTCGCCCGGCGTGCCGTGGCGTGAGCCGAACACGCCGGCCGGCAGCGGGCCCATCGCGGTTTCACCGCTCTTGCGCGGGAAGACCTTGGAATAGTCTTCCCAGTCGATGGCGATCGAGATGGCCTGGCGCAGCTTGCGATTGCGCTCTTGCTGCGCGGGCGTGTCGCCGGTGCCGATCACCGGGTCGAGCATGTTGAAGCCGACCAGCCAGCTGCTGACGTCGGCGAACTTGCCGAGCTGGAAGCCCTTCTCTTCGTACTCGCGCCGGACCTCGGGCGAATCTTGCATCGCCACGAGGTAATCGAGCCCGGTGTCGGTGCGATCGAACACCTCGATGTCGTAATAGCCCTGGCGGAACTTGGTGCGCTGAGGCACCGACTCGCGTTCGATCACCGACACATAGCGGTCGATGAACGGCGTGGGCTTGCCGCAGTCGTCCAGCAGGCCCGCTTCCTTGTCGCCGGGCATGCCTTCGCAGGGATACGGCACGCCGCGGTAGTTCGGGTTGCGCTCGAGCACGTGGCGGCGGTCTTTCAGGAACTCGGCCATCATGTACGGCCCGGTTCCCACCGGCCAGGTGTCGAGCGTGAGGCCGGCTTCGGCCATGCCGGGCTGAGCATAGAACGCATCGGCCTCCCACGGCACGGGCGCCATGAAGGTCATGGTCATCCAGTAGCTCCATTGCGGGTACTTGCCGATG
Organism: uncultured Rhizobacter sp.; assembly: GCA_964493285.1. Lineage (GTDB taxonomy): Bacteria > Pseudomonadota > Gammaproteobacteria > Burkholderiales > Burkholderiaceae_C > Rhizobacter. Next base: position 964 of record CAZBOF010000045.1, read on the forward strand.
ATGCGCAGGCGCAGCAGATGCGGTTCGACCGCGGTGGCGCCGGCCAGCGGCCAGCGGCGGAAATCAAGAAACGGACGGTCCAGGCTGGCACGGTCCAGGCCCGCACGCAGCTTCGCGTCTTCGGCCTTGATCAGTTCGCCATACTCCTTCAACCCAAGAACGTACTCGGAAAAAATGCCGTAGATCGGCGTGGTGATGCGCGTGGTGGCGTGGCGCTTGACGGCGTAAACATAGTCGTCGGCCAGCAGTTCGCGGGTGCCGCTGTGCTCGAACTGCATCGGGGATGTGCGTCCCGCCAGTTCGCCCGGCGCCATGGCGTGGTACCGGTGGCGGCCTTGTTCGTCTTTCGCGAAGGCCGGGTGCGGCTGGAACAGGATGCCGGGCTGGATGCGGATGTCGTACACGCTCTCGGCCACGAGTTCGCCCGGCGCATCCGGCGGCAGGGGCTGGCCGTTCTTGTCGAAGTACGCGGGCGTGACCACCTCCTCGGCCGTCTTGGGCACCAGCGTGAACGGGCGCTTCAGGTAGTGGTAGCCGTAAGGCGGTTCGTAGATCTGATAGGTGTACGGCGTGTCGTTCGACCAGTAAGAGGCCGTGGGGTCGAGGTGGCGCGGTGAACTCTCGATGACGGCCGAGTACAGCGCGTTCTCCTTCACGCTGTCATCCGGCCAGGGGTTGTTGTTGCAGGCCGCCAGCAGCAACGCCGCCGCAAGGCCGGCTGCGAAGCGGCATATCCGCCTGGCGCCCTGCCCGCGTGCCGTCGCCATGCCGCGCTACCAGCCGATGAGCACGTCGCGGTCCTGGACCAGCAGCGTCACCTTCGCGCCCACGGGCATCGTCACCTTGGTCTCGATGTGGCCGAACGGCAAGCCGGTGAGGATCGGCGTGCGCGTGACCGAGCGCAGGTGTTCTATTGCGCTCTTCAGCGTGTAGCCGCGATCGAGCGGCGATTTGCGGTAGCCGTTGAAATCACCGAGAACGATGGCCTTCTGCGCATCCAGCACGCCGGCCTGGTGCAGTTGCAGCAGGTTGCGTTCGACGCGATAGGGATGCTCGTTCACGTCTTCGAGGAACAGGATGCCGCCCTTGATGCGGGGCCAATGCCGCGTGCCGAGCATGGAGTTCAGCACGCACAGGTTCCCGCCCCAAAGCACGCCCTGCGCCTGGAGGCCGTCGAACCCCGCCGTGGTGCGAAAGCCCACGGCTTCGAGCGCGCCACTCATCGCCTCATGGAAGCAGTCGGCGGTGACCTCGTCCAGGTGCTCCGCGCCGAAGTCTGAGCAGGCCAGCGGCCCGGCCCATGTGGTCGCTTTCGCGTGGGCCAGCAAGCCGAGCTGCAGCGCCGTCATGTCGCTGTAGCCCACCCAGCGCGTTCCGTGCGCCACGCTGCGCGCCAGCAACGGCCAGTCGATGCGGTCGAGCAGGCGCGTGAGCCCGTAGCCGCCGCGCGTGGCCAGTGCCACGGAAGGGGCTTGGCGTGCCACGCGATGCAACGCCTCCAGGCGGACGTCGTCGTCGCCGGCGAATCGCTGATGGCGCGCCAGCGCCGCTTCATCGGTGTGAACGTCGAACCCCATGGTGGCCAGGCGTTTCGCCGCCAGCCGCAGCGGCTGCGCCTTGGCGACGACCCCGGCCGGCGTGAACAGCGTGAGGGTGGATGGTGCGTCACCGTGGTCGCAATGCGCGCAGGCGCCGTGGTCAGGATGGTGATGGTGGGGGTACGTCAATTTCGAGAACCTCTCCCGTGGGAATGGTGGGCGGCTCATGCCCGGCGTCGCTCGCCGGGGCGGCGCCTCGACGCTGGCGGTACAGCTCGCGCCGTTCGGCAAAGAAATCCCGCAGGGCCTGGCCGCAATCGCGTGCAAGCAGTCCGCCCTGCACGAGGGTGTGGTGATTCAACCGAGGTTGTTCGAACAGGTTCACGACCGAGCCTGCCGCGCCGGTCTTCGGGTCGGGTGCACCGAACACCACGCGCTTGAAGCGCGCATGCAGCAACGCCATGGCGCACATCGCACAAGGTTCGAGCGTCACGTACAGCTCGCATTCCGGCAGGCGGTAATTGCCCAGCAGCGTGGCAGCGTGGCGCAGTGCAACGATCTCGGCGTGGGCGGTGGGGTCGTGCTCCGTGATGGGGCGGTTGTATCCGGTGGCGATCAGCTGCCCGCCGCGCACGACGACCGCGCCCACCGGCACCTCGCCCACCAGCCGCGCGTTCTGCGCCTGGTCGAGCGCCATGCGCATGGCCTGTTCGTCGCCGGGAGTCCAGCCCGGAACGCTTGCGCTCATGGCGCAGCCTCGGTGCGCCGCGCGGCCTGGTCCAGCGCCTGCTGAAGTTCGTTGCGGATCTGCTGCGGAGCCGTTCGTGCGGCGCTGGCGGCGGTGCGAGGCGTGGCGTCGGCCGTCTCGGAGGCCGGCGGCGCCGCGGCCGAACGGGTGGCGCTCATCTGCCTGGACGCCAGAACACCCACGACGGCCACCGCCAACAGCATCGACACGATTCCGAACAGGAGTTTCATCACTCGTTCCAACTCTGCGGGGTTCCGCCGCGCGGCGCCCAAGGCGAGCCATTCGCTGGCGGGCCGCGCCGATTCTAGCGGTGCCCCTCGCCTCACCTCGGCGAATACCACCCCCGCCGCGCCTCCGCGCATCTGCCACGCCAGTCATTCAGTTGGTTCGAATTCATTCTCGAAACACCGTTGTCTGTCAGGCGATATCGCCAGATAACGGCGCAGGAGCGTGGACAGACATGGGATCCCAGGAAGCCTTTGCACCCGGCCAATTCGTGTGAAAAGCGACAAAGCTGACCCATCCTGTCAAATTAATTACAATGCGAATGATATTGATTCTTATCCACAGGATGAGATCGGTACATTTGACGGGAAATTTCTCCAAGGGATAACCCGAATACAAGCATTCATCTAATTTGAATTCAAGGAGTAGTCGTGATCATTTCGAAGCGCCGCGAGCGGCAGTTTGGCGTCAAGCCAGTGGCACTGGCCTTTGCATGCCTGGGTGCCAATGCCATTGCACAGACCACCCCGGAAGAACCCAAGACACCCACACTGGGCGAGATCAAGGTTCAGGCGCAGCAGGAACATGCGTCGTCCCCCAAATTCACCGCTCCCCTGGTGGACACGCCGAAATCAATCACCGTCATCGACCAGAAAGTCATGCAAGAGCGCGGCGTGACCTCGCTGGCCGACGTGCTGCGCACCACGCCCGGCATCTCCCTGGCGTCCGGTGAAGGCGGCACGCCCATGGGCGACCGCCCCTTCATCCGCGGTTTCGAGTCCGCGAATGACCTGACGATCGACGGCATGCGCGACCTCGGCCGCATCACGCACGAGGCGTTCAACCTGGAAGCCGTCGAAATCGTCAAGGGCCCGGGCTCGGTCTACGCCGGCCGCGGCTCCACGGGCGGCACCATCAACATGGTCAGCAAGGCGCCGCAGGCGACCACCTTCGCCACCGGCAGCTTCGGCCTGGGCAATGCAGACTACCTGCGCGCCACCGTCGACGGCAACTGGCGTCTCACCGAGACGGTCGCCGCGCGCTTGAACTTCATGGTTCACGACGCCGGCGTCCCCGGCCGCAACGTCCTCGCCGAAGACCGCGTGGGCGTCGCCCCCTCGGTGACGTTCGGCATGAACGGGCGCACGCGCGCCACGCTCAGCTACTACATGCTGCGCGCCGAGAACACGCCAGACCTCGGCATTCCGTTCGACACCAACACGCCCGGCGCGCGCGGCGAGCCACTCGACGTGAGCCGCAGCAATTTCTACGGCATCAGCGGGCGCGACCGCCGCCGCAACGACGTGGACATCGGCACGGTGGAGCTGTCGCACGACTTCGGCAACGGCATGCGAGTGCGCAACATCACCCGCAACAGCAAGTCGATCAACCAGTACGTGATGACCCGCCCCACGGTCGAAGCCGGCGCTCCGACCGTGGTGACCCAGAACTCGCGCCAGGCCAACCGCCTGAACCAGGCCCTGGCCAACCAGACCGACCTGAGCGGTGGCTTCTCCTTCGGGCAGACCGACCACAACTACTCGGTCGGCCTGGAACTCTCGAAAGAGGAACTGTGGTCGGGCGCCACGCCGGGCTTCGGCGCGGCCACCACCACGAGCATCACGAACCCCAACCCGAACGTCCCGTACGCCGGCCCGACCTTGGACAACTTCGTGGACCAATGGGACTCTCTCGGCAACCGTGTGGACACAAAGGCCGTCTATGGCATCGTGACCTCGCGCTGGGCGCCGAAATGGGAAACCAACGTCGGCGTGCGCTTCGACGACTACCGCTCCACCGATGGCACCGTCACCGCGAACAACAGCTTCTGGAACTACCAGGTCGCGTTGATCTACAAGCCGGCGGAGAACGCCTCGGTGTACCTGTCCACCGGCACCTCGTCGAACCCCTCGGGTGAAACCGCGGGCCAGTCGGGCGGCGCCGATGGCGCATCGGCCGGTGGCCTGAACGGCGGGCGTCACCTGCTCGACCCGGAACGCAACCGCACCATCGAGCTGGGCACGAAGTGGAACCTGTTCGGCAACAAGCTGCTGGCATCCGCGGCGATCTTCCGCACCGAAAAGACCAATCAGCGCGCCACCGACCCGGTGACCAACACCGTGGCGCTGATCGGCAACAGCCGCGCCGAAGGCCTGGAACTCGGGCTGTCGGGCGACATCACGCCGAAATGGTCGATGTTCGGCGGCTACACCTACATCGACGCCAAGCTGGTCGATGACGGTGCCGGCACCAACGACGGCAAGGAGCTGAAGTACATCGCCCGCAACTCCGCGAGCCTGTGGACCACCTACAAGGTGACCCCGGCGTTCACGGTGGGCGGCGGCGCGAACTTCATGTCCAAGCGCTGGATGAACGATGCCAACACGATGCACCTGCCGTCGTACTGGCGCTATGACGCGATGGCCTCGTACCGCGTGTCGAAGAACCTCGACTTCCGCTTGAACGTGCAGAACCTGAGCGATGAAACCATCTATGACGGCTCGCACGTGGGCTTGTTCGCCAACGTCGCGCCCGGCCGAGCGGCCATCCTGACGGCGAACATCAGCTTCTGATGCGCTGAGCACACAGGCGCACCCTCGGGTGTGGCCTGGTCGCTCATGGCCTGCCCGTGCAAACGGGCAGGCCATTTTTCATGAGGCCAGGGCGACAATCGGCCGCCTGGGCCACAGCCAAGCCACCCCAAGATGACCACGCGTCCGACCGACACCCCAACCGCCGCCATTCCACCGGGCGTCGTCTGCGCCGCAGACTATGCGGCACTCGCCCGCGAGCGTCTGGACCCGGCAGCCTGGGCCTACATCAGCGGCGGCGCCGGCGACGAAATCACCTTGCGCGCGAACCGCCAAGCCTTCGATTCGCAACGCATCAGCAGCCGGCTGCTGCGCGCGGTGGGCGGCGGCCACACGCGCCAGACCCTGCTCGGGCAGGCGCTGGCGCATCCGATCGTGCTTGCGCCCATCGCCCACCAGCGGCTCGTCCACCCCGATGGCGAACTGGCCACGGTACAGGCGGCGGCTGCGCTCGATGCGGCAATGGTGGTCAGCACCTTGTCCAGCGTGAGTTTGGAAGAGGTGGCCGCGATGTCCCGGCAGTCGCGGCAGACCTCGCCGCTGTGGTTCCAGCTTTACGTGCAGCACGACCGCGGATTCACCCGCGCCCTCGTGAAGCGCGCCGAAGCGGCGGGCTATCGCGCCCTGGTGATCACCGCCGACGCCCCGATCAACGGCCCGCGCAACCGCGAGCACCGCGCGGGCTTCACGCTGCCGCCGCATGTGGCGCCGGCCAATCTGTCGGCCATGCCACCGTCGGCCCTGCCCCAGCCGCGCCCCGACCAAAGCGCGGTCTTCGACATCCACATGGACCACGCGCCCACGTGGTCCGATATCGAGCAGGTTTGCGCGGCGACCGCGTTGCCGGTGATCGTGAAAGGCGTCGTGCACCCGGACGACGCGGCACAGGCGCTGGCCTGTGGCGCCCAAGGCGTCATCGTCTCCAATCACGGCGGCCGCGTGCTGGACACCTTGCCGGCGGCGCTCGACATCCTGCCGCGCGTGGCCGAGCGCCTGGGCGGCAGCGCACCGGTGCTGATGGACGGCGGCATCCAGCGCGGCACCGACGTCTTCAAGGCGCTGGCCTTGGGCGCGAGTGCTGTCCTCGTGGGGCGCGCCTGGCTGTATGCGCTGGCCAGCACCGGGCCGCTGGGTGTGGCCCATGTCCTGCGCCTGCTGCGCGACGAACTTGAAATCACGATGGCGCTGACCGGCTGCCGCACACTGGCCGACATCACGCCCGACAGGCTGTGGAACTGAGCCGAGCGCGTCAGTCGGCGGGTTGAGCCTCCCGCGCCAACAAGGCCTGCTTGCGCGCCACACCCCAGCGGTAGCCGGAGATGTCGCCATCGCGCCGCACCACGCGGTGGCAGGGAATCGCCACCGCCAGCCGATTGGCAGCGCAGGCCTGCGCCACCGTGCGCACCGCCTTGGGCTGGCCGATGCGCTCGGCAATCTGCGCATAGCTGACCGTTTCGCCTGCCCGAACGTCGCGCAAAGCCTGCCAGACACGCTCCTGGAATGCGGTGCCGCGAACATCCAGCGGCAGGCTCAGCCCGGTGCGGGGCGCTTCGACGAAGCCGATCACCTGGGCAACGCATTGCTCGAACGCCGCATCGCCTCCCAGCAAAACGGCGCGTGGAAACTGGTCTTGGAGATCGCGCACCAGGCGGTCCGGATCGTCGCCCATCAAGATGGCGCAGATTCCGCGCTGGCTCTGCGCCACCAGGATCGCCCCCAGCGAACACTGGCCCACGGCAAAGCGGATCTGTGCGTGCTGCCCGCCTTGGCGATAGTGCCGGGCGAGCATGCCGAGCCGCTGGTCCGAACTGGCATAAAAGCGGCTGCTGGCATTGAAGCCCGCGTCGTAGATCGCCTCGGTGATCGAGCCTTGCCCAGCCGGCAGCGTTTGCAGCCCGGTGCGCATCCTTCGCGCGCGCACCGCAGTCGCGTAGGCCTTCGGCGTCAGCCCGGTGTGCGCCTTGAATACACGGTGGAAGTGATAGGCGCTCATGCCGGCCGCCTGCGCCAGCTCGTCCAGGCGAGGTGACACGTCCGCCGCGTCCATGCGGCGGCAGGCGTCGGCGACGCGGGCCGCGTGCTCTTGGGCGAATTCGGCGGCACTTGCTCGCTGGCTCGGGCGATAGCCGGCAGCCTGGGCCGCTTCGGCGGATTCGAAGAACTCGACGTTGCCGCGTTTCGGCAGGCGTGCCGAAGCACTGGGTGGCGCATAGAGCCCGGTGGTCCGCACGGCGTATACGAAGTGGGCATCGGCCTGCGGGTCGCGCGCCTGCAATGCCGCCCACCGCTGGGCATCGGTCCGGAACGAGGTGGAGGCAGTGTTCATGGCGGGTTCAGTCTTGGCTTGCAGGCATTTCGAGCATAAAGAGGGATTCAATCGCAAGCATCCCGTTTCTTGCGATTGAATATTCCATGCTCACCCTGCTTTGCGCAGCGTGAGGTTGATGCGCTGGCGGTTCAACAGTTCGTGCGGCTGGTCTTTGAGTGGCATCACGCCGTGATAGCGCAGCCGGTCTTGCCCGCCCCACACCACCACGTCGCCGTGATCCAGCGGGATTTTCATCGTGCGATCGGTGCGCGCGTGGCCACCGAACAGAAAGACGGCCGGCATGCCCAGCGAGACCGACACGATCGGCGCCGAGACATCCCGTTCGTTCTTGTCTTGATGCAAGGACAGCCGAGCGCCCGGCGTGTAGCGGTTCACCAGGCACGCGTCCGGCGCGAAGTGCCCGAACCCGGCCGAAGCGGCGGCGGCACGCGCGAGCGCATCGAACGACACAGGCATCGCCGGCCAGGCGTCGCCCCGGTCGGGATCGGTGCGCGTGTAGCGATGGCCGCGCGCGTCGGTGGTCCAGCCCAACGTGCCGCAGTTGGTCATGGCGACCGACATCGCAAAGCCGTTCGGCGTGCGCATGTGCCGAAACGGCGAGACACGCGTCACGGCGTCAATCGCCTGCACAAGCGCATCGACGAACGGCAATGCAAAGCCGCGCAGCACGAAAGCCTGCGGGCCCAGCGCCTCGCGGTCTCCGATGCGCCATCCGGCGAACAGATCCGGCGTCGTGCTCATCGGCTTCGAGCGGCCTGCGCCTCCCGGTCGAGCAAGGCGCGCTTGCGCGCCGCACCCCAGCGGTAACCGGTGATCGAACCATCGCTGCGCAGCACCCGATGGCAAGGGATCGCAACCGCCAGCACATTGGCCGCACACGCGCCACCCACCGCCCTCACCGCCTGCGGCATCTCGAGGGCGATCGCGATGTCGGTGTAGCTGCGCGTCTGCCCGCTCGGAATCTCGCACAGTAGACGCCACACGCGTTGTTGAAACAACGTGCCGCCGATGTCGAGATCGACGCCGCCAGGCACGGGATTTCCTTCCAGCAACGCCGATGCCCAGGCCAGTTCGTGCGACAGCTCCTCTTGCGCGCGTTCCAGAACGTCGGCGGGAAAGGCCTCGGCGAGCGCCTGGGCCAAGCTGTCTTCGCCGTCGTCGCCCATGAAGACCGCGCAGACGCCGCACCGGCTGCGCGCCACCAGCAGGTGCCCATCCCGGAAGGCGGCGCCAGCAAAGCGGATGGGGCCGGACAGGCGCGTGCCGGGTTGACGGAATCTGAAGTGGGCACAGGTCGGTGGCATGGATCGGTTCGGCGCTCGCAGACAAGGTTGCAGTTTAGAAAGACGGCGCTGCGGCAACACCCTGCTTCTTGCGCTCCATTTCGCCACGGGCACGGAAACTGGCTTTCCACCGCCAACGCTCAACGATGCGCTTGACCGTGCGTTCCCGGCCTCCTTAGAATCATCCACAATAAGGACGCTAATCCATATTATGGACAACAGCAGAATGGCACGCGAGGCTTTCCATTGAAGGCCGCTGACCACGCCCGCGTGGAGCGCCCCCTGGTGGGCGAGCACACGACCGTCGACGCCATCGTGCGGCACTGGGCTGAACGCCACCCCGAGCGCCCCTTGCTGCGCATCGCGGGCAGCACCCTGAGCGCCGCCGAACTGTCCTCTCGCAGCGGCGCTCTCGCCGCCTGGCTTGCCGCGCGCGGCATCGGGCCCGCAGACCGCATCGCCGTCTGCGGCCAGAACTCCTTCGCGTGGGTCGTCTGGCTGGTCGCGGCGGCATGGCGCGGCGCCGCCGTGGTGGCCGTCCATCCGGGTTCGCAGCCCGGCGAGTTCTCGCAAAGCCTCACGCAGGCCCAGGCCACCTGGCTGGTCGTCGACGAAACCGTCCGCGGCCGCGACCTGGGCGCGCTGGCACAACGGCTCAGTGGCTTGTCCCCTGACTCACCCTGCCCGTCGCCGATCGTGCCGGGACTGCGCGGGCTGACCCTCTTGCGCGGCGAGGAAGGTTCGCCCGTCTTTGACGCCGGGGTCGATTGGCAAGCCTGTGCGCCTCAGCCACTGAGCACGCCGCAAGCCGCTCTCGCCCTGGTATTCACCTCCGGCAGTTCCGGCCGGCCGAAGCTGGTGCAGTTGTCGCACCGCGCCATCGTGCTGAATGCGTGGCGCACGGCAGAAGGCGCAGGCATCGGCGCCGAAGACCGCATCGCGTCGCCCTTGCCGCTGTACCACGCAGGCGGGCTGTCTTCCGGCCTGGTCTTGTCGCTGGTGACGGGTGCGTTGTGGAGCAGCCAGCCGCGCTTCGCGGCCCAAGACCTGCTCGCGATGATCGACGCCGATTGCAGCACCGTCGTGCAAGGCGTGCCGACGATGTTCAAGGCGCTGATGGTGGAAGCCGCCAAGCGCCCGCTCCACAAGCGCAGCTTGCGCCTCGGGTTCGCCGGCGCCGCCCACGTGTCTCCGGCGCTCACGCGGGCCGCCATGCAGACACTGGGCCTGCGGCACATGTGCGTGGTGTATGGGCAGTCGGAGTTCGGCCCCACCATCACCCTCAACCCGGACCACGGCGACGATGAATCGGCTGAAGGCCACGTCGGAGAACCCATTGCCGGCACCGAGCTGCGCATCGCCGACCCGGCGACGGGCGCTCCCTGCGAACCGGGCCAGGCCGGCGAGATCCAGGTCCGCGGTCTGACCTTGATGGACGGCTACCTCGACGACGACGCGGCCACCCGCGCCGCCATCGACGGCGCGGGCTGGCTGCACACCGGCGACCTCGGAACGCTGAACCAGGGCCGCCTGCGCATCCTGGGCCGCTTGAAGAACCTCATCATCCGCGGCGGCGAGAACATCTCGGCCGGCGAGATCGAAGACGTGCTGCTCGATGAACCCGGCGTGGCCGACGCCTGCGTGGTGCCGGTGCCCTCCGAGCATTGGGGCGAGGTCGTCTGCGCCGTCGTCCAGCCGGCGCCCGGCGCGCAGCCCGATGCCGCCACGCTGCAAGACCGCGTGGCCGGCCGCCTCGCCCGCTACAAACGGCCGGAACACGTGCTCTTCTGGAACGCGCTGCCGCTGCTGCCTTCCGGCAAGGTCGACCGCAGGCAAGTGCGCGACAAAGCCTGCGCCGAACTCACCACGACCCATCACCCTGGACACCACGCCGAATGAGCCCAAGCATCGAACTCACCCTCCAGGATCGCGTCGCCCGCGTGGTGCTGGCACGCGACGCGAGCCGCAACAGCTTCGACACGGCCATGCTGGCCGAAATGGAGGATGTTCTTCACACCCTCTCGCGTGCACGCGAGGTCGACGTCGTGGTGCTGCAGGCGCGGGGCAAGGCCTTCTGCGGCGGCACCGACCTGAAGGAACTGGCGCGGCTGGACGCCGATGCCACGCTGCACTGGCAGCGGCGAACCGCCGAGCTGGTGGAACGCTGGACGCGCCTGGACGCGACCACGGTCACGGCCTTCCAGGGCGCCGCGGTCGGATCGGGCGCCATCGTCGGCCTGGCAAGCGACCTGCGAATCGCCACGCCCGAGACCTGGTTCCAGTTTCCCGAGGTGGGCTACGGCATCCCGCTCACCTGGAGCGGCGTGCAGCTGCTCGTCGGCCTGCTCGGGCCCGACCGCACGAAGCGCGCCTTGCTGCTGCAAGAACGATTCGAAGCCAACGAGCTGCTGGATCTCGGCCTGGTGATGGAGGTCGTGCCGGCCGATCGCTTGGCGGCGCGCGTCGATGCGCTCGTGGAAACCTTGCTGGAGGCACCGCCGATCGCACGTTCGATGACCAAGCGCGCCGTGGCCGTGGCGGCCTCGGCGCCGGGCTTTTCATCCAGCGCGCTCGATCCTTTCCTGGCCTCGCTCAGCATCCACGCGCGCGGTGCCGGCGGCTATCTGAAAGAGAAGGAAGGCAAGGCATGAGGCTTCGCGAAGCGCTCGCCGACCTGCTCGCGGCCGAAGGGATCGACACTTGGTTCGGCCTCATGGGCGACGGCAACATGCACCTGGTGCTGGATGCCCACGAACGCCATGGCATCCGCTTCGTCAATGCGCGCCATGAAACCGCGGCCGTGCTGATGGCCGACGGCTATGCCCGCGCCAGCGGACGGCTCAGCGCGGTGACGATGACGCACGGCCCCGGCCTGGCCGCCGCCGGCCTGGGCATCCGCGTGGCGCACGATGCCCGCGCGAAGTTGCTGGTGATCGCAGGGGACGTCACGCGCTCGGAGCCCTTGCATGTGCAGGCCATGGACCAGGAAACATTCGCCCGATCGCTGGTGGACGACGTGGTCTCGGTTCGCGCATCGAGAAACGCCGTGGCCGCCGTGCGCCGCGCGATCGGGCGAATCCGCCGCGGCGACGGGCCGGCGGTGGTCAGCCTGGCGGTCGACGTCCAGGAAGAAGACGTCGGCGATGCCCGTGTCGAGCCCGTGCAGCGGGTCGCCGCGCCGCCTGTCGTGGCGGTCGAAGACGATGTGGTCCGTCTGGCGCAACGGCTGCACGCCGCGCGCCGCCCCTTGATCCTTGCCGGGCGCGGCGCACAAGCAGCATCCGCCGCACTGAGCGCATTGGCTGTGCGCACCGGCGCCATGCTGGCCACCACGGTGCCGGCGCGCGGCATGTTCCGCGGCCATCCGCACGACCTGGGCCTGATGGGCGGTCTGACCCACCCCGCACGCCGGCCGATCTTCGAGCCGGTGGATCTCGTGATCGCCTTCGGTGCCGGCGTGAATCGCTTCACCGCCGATCACGGGCGCCTGGCGCCGAACGCGGACTGGGTGCAGGTCACCCACGCCGACGAAGGCTTGCCGCCGCAGGTCGACATCGCACTCACGGTGCGCGGCGACGCAGGCGATGTCGCCAAGCGGCTGCTGGCAAGCTGCACCGAGGGCCGTGCACCCTGGACACAAGAGAACATCGATCTCTCCGGCCTGCCCACGCCCGCACCGGTCACGCCGGGCACGCTGGACCCGAGCCGCGTGGTCCAGCTCGTGAACACGCACCTGCCCGCCGACCGCGCCGAGGTGGTCGGCGTCGGCCATTTCGGCGGCTGGCCGTGCATGTACTCGGACATCGGCCCGGCCGGGCAGCTCATCGCACCGTGGGACTTCGGCGCCATCGGCGTGGCCGTGCCGGTGGCCACCGGCGCCGCCCTCGCCCGCCCCGACCGCATCACGCTCGCCTGGGAAGGCGATGGCAGCCTGCTGGCGAGCCTGGGCGAACTGGAGACGCTGGCCCGCACCCAGGCGCGGGTCATCGTGATGGTGATGGACGATGGCGCCTACACCGCCGAGGTCCGCAAGCTGCGGCTGCTGGGGCGCGACACCGCGCTCGCCTGCTTTGGCCGCGCCGACCTGGCAGGCGCCGCGCGAGCGCTCGGCGTGCCGGCGCACACGGCGACAGACGACGCCTCGCTGGCGGCTGCGCTACAAGCCGCGGCCCACGCCGGCGGGCCGGTGCTCGTGCATGTGCACATCGATCCCGAAGTGCACCAGAGCGTGTTCTGACCGCACGGCGCGCCGTGCGGCAAACGTGTCAGCCTGCCGCGCTGTCGTCCTGGCGGACGATGGCGGTCACCACCGCGTCGACCGGCGCGCCGTCCGCGATCCGGTAGGCCGGCTCGCCGGTGACGACCAGCACCTGGCTGCCGACACCGGCACCGATCAGGTCCAGCGCCACCACCGGCGGCAAGCCGCCGGCCACCTGCACGCTCACGAACGTGCGGCCGCCCAGGCCGTCGAGCTGACGCTCGGCCCAAACCCGCCCGACCACTTCGCCGAGCCGCATCACCCGGCCTTTCGGGTCTGGAGGTAGTCGCCGAAGCTTCTGTCGAGCTGGGCGATCGCCTCGTCATGCGGCTTGGCGAACACTTCGGCGCTGCGGACTTCTCCGCGCGACTGCACCGCTGCCTTGCCTGCCTCGATGGCCTGCCGCACGGCCGCCAGCGACCCCTGGACGCCGACGGCGAAATAGCCGCTGGCCACGCGCTCGATGCCGATGCATTGCACGTCAGCACTCTTGAGCATGGCTTCGATGCCGGCGCTCAGCGCGACGACGCCACGGGTCTCGATCAAACCAATTGCACGATCTGCTGCCATTTGCGTATTCCTTTTCAGACCAGAACCCGGGGGTTGGCCGCCAGGGCCTCGACCGGCTCGCACGGGTTCGCAAAGATGATGGTGCGGCAGCGGCCGCGACCGCTTTCCTGGACCACGCGCTCGCCGATCGACACCGCCTCTTCCACCGTGGCCAGGTCGCCCTGAAGCGCCACCGCCACGATGCCACCGCCGAGCTTCACGACACCGGTGACGGTGACGTCGGTCGACTTCACGATGGCGTCAACCGCACGAAAAATCGGCACGTAGCCTTCCGTTTCAATGAACCCGCTCGCTTTTGCCATGTATTACTCCAATGAAGTCCAATCCACCACTGCCCCGCCCGTTCCCCAGATCGGGGCATAGGCTCTCACCTTGGCATTGCCGCTGAGCGCCGAAGCGCCGCGAAGAAAGCCGAGCGCGCGCAACTGGCTGTCTGCCAATGCGGCACGCGCGTATTCGTCTCTCAGTCCAAATGCTTCATCCACCTGGCCGGCCGCCAGCAGATCCAGGATGCGACGGTCCCAGCGTTCGTTGCCGGGTGACGCGATGCGGTCTTGCCCGGGTTCGATCCAGACGCGATGCGGCTCGCTCGACAGCCCCGAGATCGCCAGCAGCGCCGTGCGGCCACCGCGCCCCGCCGCGGCACGCGCCGCGCACGCGCCGAGACGTTCCACCGACGCCGCATCGCCGTAGAGATTGAGCGAGGCCTGGGCGACGCTGAAGCGGCGCTCGGGGTCGAGCAGCTTCAACGCGGTCACCAGGCCCGTGTCCACCGGGAAATGCGCATGCTCGGTTGGGCGCGCCTGGAAGCCGTCGGCGCGCAGCTCGCTCAGCCAGCGCGCGGAGATGTCCACGTCCGTGCGCACCTCGTAGTCGATGGTTCCGAAGTCAAAGCCGTACCAGTTTTCATCCACGCGCGTCCCGCGCATCACGGGCCGCATCTGCACCTGGATGCCGAGCACGCTGAACCACTGGGTGGAGACCACCACCAGCGAATCGACGCCGGCGGCGCGCCAGGCCTCCCCCAGCGCACGTGTGGCGTCGGCCAGCGCCTGCCAGCCGGGCGCAGGCGCAGCGGCCAGCAGGTGCGGCAGGCCCGGCACGAGGGCGGCGAATCGTGGTTCAGCCATGGCGGGCCTCCCCGGGGCGTGTCCACTCGATCACCGCATTGCCCGTGCCGATGACCGTTCCGTAGGCGTGCACCTCACCGGGCACCTGCGGCCATCCCATGGCGGCGAGCATCCAGCTCAGTCCGCCGGCTTTCGTCTCCGAGGCCGTGGCCTCGATGTGCTCGGGGATGAACCGGCGCAACTCGTCCATCCGCCCGCTGCGCGCGAGTTCCACCAGCTTCATGTCCCACCGGTATTGCTGCGCGTTGTACGGATGCTCTTTCGACATGTCTTCCGGGTCGTCGGGCTCCACGTCCCAGTGCATGTGGGACAGCGAGTTCGATCCGGCCAGCAGCGCGCGCCGGCCGGTGGCCTCGACGGCGCGCCGGGTCGCCTCGCCCAGGCGCTCCATCTCGTCCAGCGACGCATCGGCGTGGTAGTACGGGTTGTTGTTCGCCGAGATGGAAACGACCGGGATGTCCCACTGCGGATTGAGCAGGTGCAGCGCACCGATGGTGGCGTAGTCGACGCGCATGCCGGGGTGCTTCATCGCCCCCATCGTCAGACCCATGGACTGGCCGTGATCGACCACCGCCTGCGCAAGCTCCACGTCGCAGCGAAAGTCGTAGTGATAGCGGAACAGGTGCGGAAAGATCGGGTCGACCGACACCCCCGCGGGGTGCTCAACGCAGTTCACGTGGTGGCCGACGGCGGTGATCCAGTGCGGCGCATGCACGACGATCACGTCCGGGCGATGCACTTCGCGGATCCGCTGGCGCAGCCGCTCATAGCCCCAACGCAAGGTCTCCCAGCCGCCGCGCGAGCGCGGCTCGTTCTGCGGCGGGTTCTCTGCGTAGATCAGATGCGGCGGGTGCGGCGCAAGGACCCCGGCCACGATGCCGGGCCGCGCGTCGCGCGCTCTTTCTGGCAGGGCGCTGAAAGGCGCCGCGGCCTGCGCCGCCGGCGCCTGGCCCACGCCCAGGTGGAAGACGCGCGAGCCGCTCATCACGCCACCTGGAACGCCGTGGGAAGCGCGCGCAACGCGAGATCGCCCCCGGCCTTGACGCCCAGGATCGACAGGCCATCGGCGCCGATCGCGATGGTGCCCTCTTCGCTTTCGCCGATGTCGACCCACGCGCGCAGCGGTGCGGGCGTGTGGCCCTGCAACTCGATCAGCGAACCCTGGGCCAGGCCGAGCGCACGCGCGGTGGCGTCGCCGATACGGGCACGCCGGTGCCGGCCGCGCTGGCCGCCGAAGGCCTGTGCCTCGGCCAGCACCGCGCCGCGAAGATGCGGCACGGCCGCCTCGATCGCTTGGCGTTGCACCGCCGTCGCGGCTTCGTCCAGCGCACCCGACGCATCGAGCACGACGCCATAGACGTCGCGCGCCTTGGCAACACTGATCACGCCGGAACGCAGGTCGGCCACCACGCGCTCGGGCTCGCGGTCGATCGGGCGGCCCCATCCGCCGCCGCCCGCGGATTCCATGACCAGGATGTCGCCACGCTGCATCCGCTCGCCGGCCACTTTGCCCGGCGTGGGGAATTCGATCACTTCGCCATCGCGCTCGATCGTCGTGCGGGCGCAGGCACCTGCCAACCCGCCATTCAGGCCATACGGCGGCACCACGGTGCGATCGGCCTGGACCGAGTAGAGGCCTTCACCGGCCAGCAAACGCGTCGCGCGTCGGGCACCCAGCCCGCCACGGCGTGCGCCGTCGCCGCAAGAGTCGACCCGGTAGCTGCACGACTCCACCAGCACCGGTGAGTTCGACTCCAGCACTTCGACCGGCTGAACCGTCGAGATGTCGCCCAGGTCCACGGGGTTCATGACATCCGGGCCGTCGGATTCCGGAAACCCGCCGTTGCCGCCGGGCGGGTAGTCGTAGTAGAGGAACGGCTCGCCGGTGCGTTCGTCCACGCCGCCCAGCAGGTTCTGGAACGTGGTGCCGCACTGGTCGGCGGTGACCGCGCCCGGCGCCACTTGGGCCAGCGCGCCCATCACCGTGGACAGCACGCGCTTTCGCACTTCCGAGTGCGCATTCGCCGGGGCCGGGTAGGCGACGTTCACGACCGAGGCGTCCGGCACGATGATCCTGATCGGCCGGAATGCGCCTGCGTTGATCATGCCGCGCGGGTCGAGCACGGCCTTCACGACGATGAAGACGCCCGCGTTCGTCATCGCACTCGATGCATTCACCACCGCGGCCACCTGGCCGCTCGAGCCGGTGAAGTCGGCCACCAGGCTGCCGCCATCGATGGTGAGCGCGCAGCGGATCAACACCGGGTCGTAGTGGCCGTCGGTGTACAGGTCGAGGCAATCTTCGTAGTGGTAGGTGCCGGAATCCAGCTCGGCGATGCGGCCGCGCAGCCGGGCTTCGGTGCGGTCCAGGTGGGCATCGAGGTAGCGCGCGATTTCAGTGGCGCCGTAGCGCGCCGCGAACTCCTGCACGCGCCGCTCGGCGGTGCGGCCCGCGGCGATGCAGGCATCCAGGTCGCCGCGGCGCTGGTCGGGCGAGCGCACGTTGGCGAACAGCAGCGTGGTCGCCGCGACGTTCTCCACGCCGCCAGCAATCAGCTTGATCGGCGGGATGCGCACGCCTTCTTGCAGGATCTCGGTGGCCCGGCCCGAGATGCTGCCCGGCGTCATGCCGCCGATGTCGGCCCAGTGCATGCGCACGCACGGGAAGACGAAGAGCTTGCCGTCCACGAACACCGGGTACACCACCGTCACGTCGTTGAGGTGGCTGCCGCCGCGGTACGGATCATTCAGGATGATGACGTCGCCAGGCTGCAGCGTGTCGCCGAAGTCGCGCATGGCTTCCGCCACCGACGCCGGCATCGCGATCACATGGCCGGGCATGTCGCGCGATTGCGCCACCATCTCGCCACGGTGATTGAACAGCGCGCAGCTGAAATCCTGCGCTTCGCTGATGACGGGCGAGTGGGCGGTGCGGAAAACCGTCTGCCGCATCTCGCGCACGATGGAAACGAGGCCTTCGGTGATCACCTCCAGGGCGATCGGGTCGATGTCATTCGGATTCATGGGAGGTAGAGTTCGCAACGTTTCAAATGCAGGCGCCGAGGAAACCCGACATGGAACCCTCTGCGGCAGTGGCGCTTGGCAGCCTCAGGTTGTCCATATTGTGATCACATGTTCTACAATATGCCACGTTAAACCAATCACCTTTCGGTGTCAACGGACGTCATGCGTCCCCGACTCTCATGCCACGTCAAACCAAATCCACTCCCCCGGCCACGGCAGCCGACCTGCTGGAAGTCCCCACCGAAAACAGCAAGCCGGAGCCCGGCGGCACCCAGGCGATTGACCGCGCGTTGTCGGTGCTGTTCGCGTTCACGCCCGCGCAGCCTTCGCAACGCGTACCGGACCTCACCCGGCTGCTCGGCCTCAACAAGAGCACCGTGTATCGCCTGCTGCAGGCGCTCGGCGCGGTGGACCTCGTGCGCCGCGACGACGACACCGGTGCGTACCGGCTCGGGCCGGCGGTGCTCGATCTGGCGAGCTGCTTCCTGTCGACGGTGGATCTCGGGGTCGAGGCACGGCCCATCCTGCAGGCGTTTGCGATCGAACATGGCGAGAGCGTCAACATGGCGGTGCTCGATGACATCGACGCCGTGCGCATCGACAACGTGCGCGGCACCAAGACGCCGCAGCTGGTCTCCAGCCTGGGTCTGCGCATTCCGGTGTACTGCAGCGCGGCGGGCAAGGCGCTGGTGTTCGACCACACCGAAGCCCAACTGCGCGACCTGCTGCGCCGCTCCGATCTGAAGAAGCTGACCCAGCACACCATGGTCGAGCCCGATGCCTTCGTTCAACGCATGCAGCGTGAACGCAAGCAAGGCTGGACGCTGAACGACGAAGAGTCGGAGATCGGCATGCGCGTGATCGGCGCACCGATCCGCAACCACGCGGGGGCGATCGTCGCCGCGGTGAGCGTGTCCGCCCCCACCTTCCGATTGCCCGACCGCGACGTCCCCGCGCTCGGCAAGGCGGTGCGCAACCTCGCCGGCCGCGTCTCCGAAGCGCTGGGCGCCAGCGGTGGCAACGCCAGAGGCCGCTCGGAACTCTGACGCGCCTCTCGCTCTTTGCGCCCCGGCAGCGCGCCTCTCGTCTCATCCTGGATCCCGTCCGGCGCGCTCAGCCGACGGGATGCCCGCCTGCGCGCGTTGCAGCGCCGGAACGCGCAAAGCGCTTGACCCTGAGAAAACCCACTCCTAGAATAATTCCCATACTACGGATGTTCATCCATATTATGGACGAACTGGCGGGGCAACCCAGGCGCCCGGACAGCCGGCGAGGGGCCCCGCCGATGCGCCCGGCATCGACTCCGTATTCGGTGCAGGCGTGCAGCGATCCCCATCGCGATTCGCCGCACCGGGCCGGGCGCATCAAGCTGGTTCTTGTCTGAGGTCGAAACGCATTTCTCTATCGATCCACTTCATTCTTCATCCCAACTGAGCGAGGTTGTCCCCATGTCCCAGTCCGCATTCAGCATTCGCAAAGCGCTCACCGTCACGGCGCTTTCCATCGGCTTTGCCGCGGCCAGCAGCGCCACCTGGGCGCAAGCGCCCGTCCGGTTCGCGGTGGGCATCGACCCGGCGTACTCCCCCATCTTCCTGGCCAAGTCGGCCGACATGTTCAAGGCCGCCGGCGTGGACGTGAACGTGGTCCAGTACGCGCAAGGCGGCGAAGGCGTGGACGGCGTGCTCGCAGGACAGAACCAGCTCGTCGCCTCCACCGAAGCGACGATCCTGAACCGGTCCACACGCGGGGACCTGGTGGCGCTGGCGGTGTTCTCCCAGTCGCCGAAGTTCATCAAACTCGTCGCCCGCTCCGGGTTGACAAGCGTCACGCAGCTCAAGAAGTTCGGCATCGTGCCAGGCTCGGTGAACGAGTTCGCCACCGCCAAGCTGCTGGCCAAGCACAACATGGATTCGAAGAATGTCGAGTTCGTGCGCGCCGGCCCGCCTGAATTCCCGGCGCTGCTGCAACGCGGCGACGTGGACGGCTACGTGATGTGGGAACCCTGGCCTTCCAACGGCGTGCGCGCCGGCGGCAAGATCCTCGCCTACAGCGGCGACTTCGGCTACACCTACAACCTCGTCATTGCCGCCTCGGGCGCCTGGCTGAAGAGCAACCCGAAAGACGCGAAGGCCATCGTGGGCGCGATCGCCAAGGCCTGCAAGGACATCACGGCCGACCCGGCCAAGGCCGGCACCGCCACGCAGCGTGAAGCCAAGATCCCGGCCGCGCAGACGGTCGAGCTGTTGAAGGACGTGGAATGCCGCGTGCGCGACTTCTCTCCCACCGACATCGCGAACTACAAGGAAATCGCCGCGTTCCAGTTCGAGCGCAAGATGGTCCCCACGCTGCCGGATGTCGACAAGGTGCTCCAGCTCGGCTTTGCCAACGACTGATGTCCTCCGAGGCCTGCAGCGGCGCGTGCGGCAACCCCCATGGAGGCGCCGCCGCGCCGCGCCCTGACTCCTGCTTCCTCGACTCGCTGACGGTCACGAGCTTCTTCGGCAGCGCCGAGATGCGCGCGATCTTCAACGACCGCAGCCTGATGCAGGCCTGGCTCGACGTGGAAGCGGCACTGGCCCGGGCCCAGGCCCGGCTCGGCATCATCCCGGCCGATGCGGCCACCGTGATCAGCAACTTCGCAAGCATCGACCAGATCGACCTCGCGGAAGTCTCCGCCGCCACCGCGAGCACGGCGCACCCGCTGGTGCCGCTGATCCGCGCGCTCGTTGCGCGGTGCGGCCCCGCGGGTGCCCATGTTCACCTCGGCGCCACCACGCAAGACGTGATGGACACCGGCTTCGTGCTGCGGGCCCGCGATGGCCTGGTGGTCGTCGAGCGCCAATGCAGCGAACTGATGCGGGTGCTGCGCACCCTCGCCATCCGCTACCGGGACACCGCCATGGCCGGGCGCACGCACGGCCAGCAGGCCCTGCCCACCACGTTCGGCCTGCGGCTCGCCGGCTGGTACGAAGAGATGGCACGCCACCATGAGCGCCTGGCCCAGATGAAAGCGCGCCTGCTGGTGGGCAGCATGGGCGGCGCGGTCGGCACGATGGCGGGCTACGGCCCGCAGGCACTTTCGCTGCGCGATGAAGTGATGAAGGAACTCGGGCTGCAATCGCCCGGCGCGAGCTGGCACGCCAACCAGGACCGCTTCGCTGAATGCATCAGCCTGCTGGGCATGATCGGCTCCACTTGCGAGAAGCTCGCGAGAGAGGTCTATCTGCTCGGGCGCGCCGAGATCGGCGAAGCCTCTGAATCGCAAGGCAGCAAGCAGGTGGGCAGCAGCACGATGCCGCACAAGCAGAACCCCATCCGAAGCGAGGCCATCATCGGCGCGGCAGCCACGCTGCGCGCACAGGTGCCGCTGGGCATCGGCGCCATGGTCGCCCAGGACGACCGCGACATGGGCGTCGGCATGATCCTGTGGAAGCTCATCCCGGAGTCGTTCATTCTCATGGGCGGCATCTTCGAGCGCCTGATCGACGTGATGGGCAGCCTGCGCATCAACGTGTCGCGCATGCAATCCAACCTGGCGATGAGCGGCGGGCTGATCGTGTCCGAGGCCGTGATGTTGCGACTGGCGCAGCGCCTCGGCCGCGAAGAGGCGCATCACGCCGTCTCGGAAGCCGCCAAGCGCAGCGTCGAACTGGGCATCCCGTTTTCCCAGTGCCTGCAGGAACACCCTGCGATCCACGGCCGCGTGTCCGAGGCGGACCTGGCCGAACTGCTCGACCCGCGCGGCTACACCGGCTCGGCCGCGGCCATCGTCGACCGGATCTTGCTCGACAGCCGGATCTGACCTCGGCGCACGGCGCCGCAGGGTCTTGAGCAGGCGCCGCGAGCGCGGCGCCTGGCACGGATCAGGCCTTCGAGAGCACCACGTTGCCCAGCGCATCGCGGCGTGCAGACCAGCCCGCACCCACCACGGTGGTGGCGCCGCTTTCGCGAACGATCAGCGGGCCCGCAACGGATTCATCTTCCGTCAATGAGGCGCGCTGCCGCACCTGGGCATCCACCCATCCTGCACGCGTGAACACGCGCGTGCTCACGGCCGTCGGCGCGATGTGGCCTTCGGCGCTGGCCAGATCGACATCGGGCGACGGGCCAAGCGCGGTGAGGCGGCAGTTCACCACCTCGGTCTGCGTGGCGCTCGGCAGGTAGGCGTAGCGGGCCTGGTAGACCTCGCGGAACTGCGCCGCCAATGCGGCCGCGTCGCGCGGCTCGCCGTCCACCGGCACTTGCAGCTCGAACGACTGCCCGCGGATGCGGATGCCCACCGACCACTGATGCACGGCTTCGGAATCATCGCTCAGCCCGCCCGCACGCAGCCGGGTGGTGGCTTCCGCGCGCAAGGCTTCGAATGCGGCCGCAATGATGGGCAAGGCGCCGTCGTCCAGGGGGCACAACATCGTGCGGACCAGATCGTGGCGCGCCCGCGACGTCACGAAGCCCAACGCCGACAGGTTGCCCGGCACCGGCGGAATGAGGACCGTGCGGATGCCCAGTTCATCGGCCAGCGCGGTGGCGTGCATCGGACCGGCCCCCCCGAATGGCAGCAACACGAAGTCGCGCGGGTCGTGCCCGCGCGCCACTGTGATCTCCTTGATCGCGCTCGTCATCTTCACGATGGCGAGCTGGATGATCCCGAGCGCCAGCTGCTCGGCCGACAAGCCTCCGATCGATTCGCCCAATACCGCGCAGGCTCGGCGTGACGCGGCGATGTCCAGCCGCACCTCGCCGCCGAGCGGCTCGTCCACGTCGAGGTGGCCCACGACCAGATGCGCATCGGTGGTGGTGGGCTGCGTGCCGCCGCGGCCATAGCATGCCGGCCCCGGCGTGGACCCGGCGCTCTGCGGGCCGATGCACAGCTCCCCGCCCACGTCGCGCCAGGCGATGGAGCCGCCGCCCGCGCCGATGGTCTCGATCTCGACCTGGAACGTCTTGTTGGGAAAGCCGCCGATCACGCCCTGGCTCGTCATCGCCGCCCGGCCGTCCTTGATGAGGCAGACGTCGGTGCTCGTGCCGCCCATGTCGCAGGTGATCACGTTCGGCATGCCTGCGGCAACCGCCGCATAGATGCTCGCGGCCACACCGCCCGCCGGCCCCGACAAGGCCAGCTGCATCGGCAGGCGGCGGGCTTGCGCGGCCGTCACCACCCCGCCGCTGCTGGTCATGATGGACAGGTCGCCGCGATAGCCGGCCGCCTGAAGCGAGGTCTCCAGCCGCGCCAGGTAATCGTCGACGATCGGCTGCACCGACACATTCAGCGCCGTGGTCGCAAAGCGCTCGTACTCGCCGATCTCGGGCACCACTTCGGCCGACGTGCTGCACGCCAGCGCCGGGAAACGCTCACGCACCGCGCGGGCCACCTTCTGTTCGTGGGCCGGGTTTCGGTAAGCATGGAGGAAGCACACCGCCACGCCCGCCACATCGCGTTCGGCGATGCGGTCCAGCACCTCGGCCAACGCGGCTTCGTCCAGTTCGCGGTAGACCTCGCCCGCGACCGTCATGCGCTCGGGCACCTCGAAGCGCAGATCGCGCGCCACCAGCTTGGGGGCGGAGCGCTCCTTGACGTTGTACAGCGTGTTGCGATAGCCGCGGCCCATCTCGATCACGTCGCGGAACCCGTCGGTCGTGATCAACGCGATGGGCAGCCCCGCGTGTTCGAGCAGCGCGTTCGTGACCTTGGTGGTGCCATGCACGAAGCGCGACACCTCCGACAGGCTCACGTTGAGCTTGCCCAGCCCGTCGAGAACCGCGCGCACCGGCTCCGCCGGCGTCGACAAGCTCTTGGCTGCCCTCAGGACGCGCGCTTGCGCGTCATAGACGATCACGTCCGTGAACGTTCCGCCGATATCCACTCCGACCCACAGCATGTGTCATGTCCTCTGAAAGTATTGAGATGCGGCAACGGCACCCAGGCAGGTGCGGCTCAAGCCGCGATGCCGTAGCGCTTGAGGGTGCGTTGCGCGACGAACCGCAGCACGCGGTCGAAGAACAGGCCCAGCAGCCCGAGCGCGATGATTCCCACGAACACCCATTCGGTGCGCCCGTAGTTGCGTGACGTCCAGATCAGGGAGCCCAGCCCCTCTTGCGCGGCCACGATCTCGGCCGACACGATCGTCAGGAACGAATTGCCCATGGCCAGGCGCGCGCCGGTGAAGATGTAAGGCACCGTGGAGGGAACGACCACCGACCACAGGGTCTGCATCGGTGTCGCCCCGAGCGCCTGCGCGGCACGGATCCGCAGCGGATTGACCGACAGCACCCCGGCGATCGTGTTGATGGTCACGATGAAGATCGAGGTGTACAGGATGAGCGCAATCTTGGACATCTCTCCCGGGCCCAGCCAGATGACGGCCAGCGTCACGAATGCGATGGGCGGGATGAAGCGGAAGAACTCGATGTAGGGATCGAGGAAGCGGCGCACGAGGCTGAAGTGCCCCATCAGCACGCCGATGGGCGCGCCCAGCGCCACGCCGATGCCCCAGCCGATGAGGATGCGCTGGCTCGAGGCCAGGATGGACGTCCACAGCGAACCGTCGTCGTGCAGCTCCCAAGCGGCTTCCCAGGTCAGCATGGGCGACGGCAAGAACAATGGCGGGAAGACCCGGCTCAACAGATACCAGACCAGAAGCCCCAGCAGCACGGACGACGCGCCCATGGCGAACCGGCCCGCCCACGCGGAAGCCCCCGACATCCAACCTCGACGCGCTGCGCTCATCGCGACGCCTCCGTCAGAAGCCCTTGCGCGCGCAGCGTGCGCGCCACTTCCTCGCCAATTTCATCGCGCAGCCGCTTGTGCAGTTCCATGGCCTCCTTGCAGATCAGGTCGCGCGGATGCGCGAGTTCGACCGGGGTGATGCTCTTGAGGCCGGCGGCCGGGCCGGCCGTCATCGTGACGATGCGGTCTGCCAGCAGGAGCGCCTCGGAAATGTCGTGCGTGATGAACACGACCGTGGGCTTGTTCTCACGGCAGATCCGCGTGAGTTCGCCTTGCATCACTTCGCGCGTCTGGGCGTCGAGCGCGCCGAACGGCTCGTCCATCAGCACGACGGAGGGCTCGTTTGCCAGCACGCGCGCAATCTGCACCCGTTGGCGCATGCCCCCCGACAACTCTCCAGGCAGTCGATCGGCCACGTGCGGCAAGCCCACCAGCGCAATGAAGCGGTCGCTGATCTCGCGCCGTGTCTTCTGGGCCATGCCCCGCATGCGCGGGCCGAACTCCACGTTCTGGCGCACCGTCAGCCACGGGAAGAGCACCTCCGCGCTCTGGAACACCACCCCATGGTCGATGCTCGGGCCCGTCACCGGCTCGCCGCCAATGCGCACGCTGCCGGCGGTCGGTGCCAGGAAGCCGGCCAGCACGTTCAGCAAGGTCGACTTGCCGCAGCCGCTCGGGCCCAGCATGCAGATGAACTCGCCCGCTTCGATTTGCAGGCTTGCATTCGAGACAATGGGTTTGCCGCCCAGATCGATCTGGACGTTGTCGATGGTGATGGGTTTGCCACTCATGTCAGCATTGGACCTTCCGTGTTTCCATATTATGGACACATGTCCTTAATATGGAAAATACTACGCACGATTGGACGCAGGGTCAAGACCTGCAGGCTCGAGGACCGTTGGTTTTGCAGGCGCAGGCCTGCCAGCACGTGCCAGGCCTGTGCGAATCCATTCCTTCAAGAATGCAACCATGCCGAGCATCCCGCTCGGCCTGGCCAAGGAGCGCGCAGCGGTGCGCGCAACCGCAGGCGGCCTTCCCAAGCCGCCTGCATGGCGGTCAATCGCCGCCTTTGCGTGGCCCGTCCGCCACCAGCCCGAACATCGCGCCTTGCGGGTCGGTGGCCAGGATCGCAAACGCATCGCCAGGCACCTCCATCGGCCCGAAATGCACCGCGCCACCGTTCAACTTGATGCGCTCGACCGCTGCGTCGATCTCGTCCACGCCGAAATAGAAAACCCATCGCGCGCGCGGGCTGTCGGGCTGGACCTTCATCACCGCGCCCAGCATCTCTCCGTGGTGATGGAAGAACTGGTAGTCACCCATCTCCCCCATGGGCATGGCGTCACCTTTCGTCCAGCCGAAGCAGTTGCTGTAGAAAGCCAGGGCGGCCTCGGGATCGGTGGTGGTCAGCTCATTCCAATGGCAATGCCCCACCCTGCTCGGCGCAAAGGCATCACTGCGCGCATCCATCGCACCACGCATGACATAGAACGCGACGCCTTGCGGATCGGCCATCATCGCCAAGCGGCCAACGCCCGGGATGTCGGTCGGCGGCATGTGCTGCGAACCGCCGGCCGCCAGAATCTGGGCCACCGACGCGTCCACATCGTCCACGCCGAGGTACCCCACCCACGCCGGACGCATGCCCGACGCCGCCGCTTCGCCGGCCAGGATGAACAGGCCGCCGACTTCGCCATGCGGACTCGAAAAGATCCGATAGCTGCCCGGCCCCGACTCCGCATCTCGCGTGCGCCAGCCCACGACATTGCCGTAGAAGCCAGCCGCCGAGTCGGCGTCCGAAGTCATCAGTTCATACCAGATGAACTCGCCATGGCGATTGGTCATGATGCAGCTCCTCAGAGATCCAGGATCGGCGCGAACCCGCCGAAGATCATGCGCTTGCCGTCGAACGGCATCTTCTCCCCGGCGGCTTGCATGCGCGGGTCGCTCATCATCTTCGCGTTCGCCGCATCGCGTACCTCCTTCGACGGGTACTCGAACCAGCTGAATACCACCACCTCATCGTCCTTCGCCTGCACCGCGCGCCGGAAGTCGGTGACCTTGCCATCCGGCACATCATCGCCCCAGCACTCCACCATTCGCGTGACGCCGAACTCCTTGAACACGGGCGCCATGTCTGCGGCGTGCTTGAGATATGTCGCCTTGTTGGCCGCCGGCACCGCAACCACGAAACCTTCAACGTACTTCATGCGCATCTCCTTGCGTAGATGTGAGGGGGACACCTCGCGCGCTCGAAAGGTGCCGGAGAAAGTGTCAACCTTGACTGCATAAAGTTGATATCAACATAATGAACGCATGACGAGGAAAGTTCCATTCAAAACCACCCTGGAAGTACGTGATACCTGCCTTTGCCTGCATGTCCAGCGAGCCGCCCGCGCCCTCGCCCGCCGATTCGACGATGCCCTGCGCCCCTGCGGCCTCACGAACGGACAGTTCTCCTTGCTGATGGCGCTCAACCGCCCCGAACCTCCACCGCTCACCGCGCTGGCGAACTTCCTCGTGATGGACCGCACCACCCTCACCGCTGCGCTGAAACCGCTCGAACGCAACGGGTGGGTATCGATCGCAACCGACCCTCGAGATCGGCGCAATCGATTGCCCAGCTTGACCGCTCAAGGGCACGATCTCCTGAGCCGGGCCGTTCCCGCCTGGCGCCGCGCACACGCCGAACTCGACGGCGAACTGCACCAAATCGAACATCAAACCCTGAAGAAAGCCCTGGTCGACATCGCATCGCCGGCCACGTGATGGCCCGTCGACAAGCCGCTGCGTCGCCGGTGATGCCCTCGACTTCGCCCAAGCCCTTTGGCA
>CAZBOF010000046.1:0-28166 GCA_964493285.1 uncultured Rhizobacter sp.
TGACCCGATCGACCTTCACCAGGGCAAAGTAGCGCTCGCCGTCCTTGGGCACGCGGACCTCGCCCTCGATGGCATCGCCCGTGTGCAGATTGAAGCGGCGGATCTGGCTGGGCGACAGGTAGATGTCATCCGTTGATGCCATGTAGCTCGCATCCGGCGCACGCAGGAAGCCGAAGCCGTCAGGCAGGACTTCGAGCACTCCGTCGCCGAACACCTGCTCGCCGCCTTTTGCACGCTTTTTCATGATCGCGAACATCAGCTCCTGCTTGCGCATGCGGGCGACGTTCTCGATTTCCAGCGCTTCGCCCATCGTGATGAGTGCGGAGACGTGGAGTGCTTTCAGTTCTGACAGATGCATGGGCTTGGACCCTGGGGTGGTTGCGGCGGGCCTGTGGAGGCGGCCATCGCCGAGGTGCGATTGAGCCCATTGGCTGACCGCGGGGGGCGGCGCAACGGGAACGCAGGTTGCGAGCGAAAAACGAAACGCTGGAGTGGGGAGCCGAACCGATGCGCCTCAGCGGGCAGGGTGGCTGGATCTTCAGGCCGCGGCGGCAGAGCGGGCAAGAGCCGTTTCCCTGCCGCCGACGAAACTAGCGGAAATTATAGATGACCGTCGATGAAAGCGGTCAACTGGGCTTTGGAAAGGGCCCCAACCTTGGTGGCGGCCAGTTGGCCGTCCTTGAACAACATGAGTGTCGGGATGCCGCGGATGCCGAATTTAGCGGGGATGTCGCGGTTGTCGTCGACGTTCATCTTGGCGACTTGCAAGCGGCCGTCGTAATCTTTGGAGACTTCATCCAGAATCGGAGCGATCATCTTGCAAGGCCCGCACCATTCGGCCCAGTAATCCACCAGAACGGGTTTGCTGGCTTGAAGCACGTCGGCGTCGAACGATGCATCGGTGGTGTGTTTGATCAAATCGCTGCTCATTGTCTTGTCCTCGACCGTTGGCCACTCGTTGTGAGCGGTAAGGCGAATGAATTTTGACACAAAGGCCTCGTGCCGGGCCGGTACGGCCCCTTCACCTTCTCTATGGGATTGATAGCCCGTTTCTCGTTGCAGATGCCGATTGGCTGGATCGACATCGCCCGGACGGCCCAAAACTGGGCAGCCGAGCACGGCGTTGATCTGCGCGATGCGGTGATGCTGGTGCCGTTTGCGCAGCATCTGGCGCCTGCGCGGCGCGCCTGGGCGCAGCAAGGGGGCTGGCAGCCCCGCATCGAAACCACCCGCACGTTGATTGAATCGATGGGGCCCGTGCCGTCTGCGGGGCCGGGTCAGCTGACCTTCGATGGCGCGACGGACCGCCTGATTGCCGCCCGCTTGTTGCGTACGCAGTCGTGGGTGAGCAAGGAGCGTCTGGCATTCGACGACGCGGTGGCGCAAGTGGTCGCGGCGGCGCATGCTTTCAGCCGCGCGGCGAGTGCTTTGGCACCGGATGCCCGGCCAGCGCATTGGCAAGCCGCACGCGACCTCCTGTCTCGAACCGGCGGGCCGGGCGCCACCGAAAGGGCTCTTGCGAGGGTGGCGCTGGAGTGGGCTGCGAGCGGGCAGGTGCCTGCATCGGATGTGCTGTTCGGGCACCGGCCCAGTGCGTGGCTGGCCGTGCAGGCGGGGGGCGCCGATGCGTTGACGCAGCGGGTGCTGGAGTCCGCGGCAGACGCGATGCCGTGCGTGGTGTTCGACACCGATGCTTCCGCGCGCCAGGTCATCGCTACTCATGTCACGCTGGCCGCGTGTGATGGCTTCGAGGGCGAAGCCGAGGCGGCAGCGGCGCAGGTGCTGGCGCACCTGCAGGCGGGCGTCGTGCCGGTGGCATTGGTGGCGCAGGACCGCATGCTGATGCGTCGCGTGCGAGCGCTGCTCGAGCGCCAGCAAGTCGGTCTGGTCGACGAAACCGGCTGGAAGCTGTCGACCACGCGTGCGGCCGCGCAGGTGATGAGCCTCCTGCGAGCCGCGCACGCTCAAGCCTCGATGGACTTGTTGTTCGATTGGCTCAAGGCCGGGGCCTGGCCGGAGGCGGCCAAGGCCTGCTCGGAACTGGAGTCGGTTTCTCGGCGGCACGGGTGGAGCAAGCCGGCACAGATCGACCCGGAGCAGCTCAGTCCCGGCGCAACACGCTTGTCTCGCGACGCGTTGCTGCTGCAGCAGCGCCTGGCCGGCGAAAGCCGGCGACCCTTGTCCGGGTGGTTGTCGGCCTTGCGAGACGCTCTGCAGCACGGCGAGATGTGGGCGGCGCTGACAGACGACGATGCGGGTCTGCAAACGTTGCAGGCCTTGCGGCTCAGCGAAGGAAGCCTTGGGCTTGCGCAAGAGGCGGCACACACCTCCATGTCGCTGGATGATTTCAGCCGCTGGGTCGATGGCGTGCTCGAAGAAGCATCGTTTGTTCCCTCTCCGCCTACGGACGCTCCGAGCGTCATCATCACGCCGTTGCAGAGGGTGATGCTGCGGCCATTTGCCGCGATCGTGTTTCCCGGGGCCTGCGATCGGCATCTGGGTGCATCGCCCGCGCCCCATCGCTTGTTGAGCGAGGCGCAAGCCGAGATGCTGGGCCTGCCGACGTTGGCGCGCAAGCGCTCCGAGGAGGCCCTCGCTTTCGACCATGCCATCTGCCGGGGGCCGGTGAACCTGTTCTACCGGCACAGCGATGGCCCCGAGCCCCTGATGATGAGCCCGCTGGTTGCGCGCTTGCTGTTGCGCCTTCAGGCCGCAGGACGCACCGCGGGCGCCTGGGTCGACCCGCGCGGCGTGGCCGAGGTATTGCCAGCACCGATCGGCATGCCGGCGCCGCACGCGGCCGAGCTGCTGCCGGCCCGGCTGTCAGCCAGTGCATGCGAGGCCCTGCGCGCCTGCCCCTATCGGTTTCATGCCTTGTATCTGCTGCGGCTGCGCGAGGCAGACGAACTGGACGACACCATCGAGAAGCGCGACTACGGCACCTGGCTCCACGATGTTCTGACCGTGTTCCACGAGCGCCGTCGGGCGCCGCAGCCGCAAGGCGTGGAGTGCGATGCGTTGATGGCAATTGCCAATGAACGTCGGCAGGCCATGGGCCTGGATGACGCGGACTTCCTTCCCTTTCACGCCAGTTTTGTCGATCTGGCCCCTCGCTACATCGAATGGCTGCATGGGCGCGACGCGCAGCACATTGAATGGTGGCAAGGTGAACAGGAGCGTGAGCACCGCCCCGACGAGTGGGGCGGCGTGGCTTTGCATGGGCGCATCGACCGCATGGACCGCCTGCCCGATGGCACTGTCGAACTGATTGACTACAAGACCGGCAGTGCGACGGCACTGCGCGCCCAGGTGAAGCAACCGTTGGAGGATACGCAGTTGGCGTTTTACGCAGCGTTGATGCAACCCGAACTGACCGGCCCGGTGCAGGCGGGATACCTTGCATTGGCGCGAAAGATCGAGTTTCTGCCGCATCCGGACGTGGAGGACAGTGCGCGCGAACTGGTGCGCGGCGTGGGACACGACTTGGCGCGCATTCGTGCGCAGGCGCCGCTTCCCGCATTGGGGCAGAGCCCGGTGTGCGATTTTTGCGAGGCGCGCGGACTGTGCCGTCGCGACCACTGGAGCCTGCCCTGAACGCACCCGCTTATCAGGCCGATGGCCAGGTGGTCCCGCGAGAAACGTTCTATGCGATTGCTTGCGATCCGCAGCGCAGCGTCGTGGTGGAGGCGTGCGCCGGCGCGGGCAAGACCTGGATGCTGGTTTCGCGCATCTTGCGGGCCTTGCTCGAGGGCGCTCAGCCGAACGAGATTCTGGCGATCACCTTCACGCGCAAGGCGGCGGGCGAGATGCGCGAGCGCCTGAATGAGTGGTTGCACGCGTTCTCGTCTTCCGAAGCCAGCGACGCGCAGCGTGTGCAGGAGTTGCTCCTGCGCGGTGTGGCGCCCCGGCAGGCGCAGGCGATGGCGTCCGCGCTCGCTGGCTTGCATGCGCAGTTGCTCGAGACGGGGCGCGCGGTCGAGATTCGCACGTTCCACGCGTGGTTCTCGCAGCTGTTGCGAGCTGCGCCGATGGATCTGTTGAACGAGCTGGGGCTTGCACCGGGAATGGAGGTGCTGGACGAGCTTTCCGACCACATGCCGGGCATCTACCGTCGCTTCCACGCCGCCGTGGTGGCCGATGCGGATCTCCAGGCCGACTACCGCGCTCTGGTGCAGGCGCGGGGGCGAGACCAGGTGCGCGTCTGGCTCGATGCCGCGCTGGACAAGCGCATCGAGCTGGCGTTGGCAGACGACGCCGGCGTGCTGGAGGACAGCGTGCCGGCGGCTCCCGGTACGGGCCATCCGCAAGATCAACTGCAGAGCGCGGCATGGCAAGCGGCCTTGCGGGAACTGGCGCGCGAGCTGGGGCAGGGCGGCGCGAAATCACAGAAGGCGGCCGATGCGCTCGTCGAGGCCGTCGCATTGCCCGATTCGCATGCGATGTACGACGCCATTCGAGAGGCGCTGTTTACAAAGACGGGCACGCCGCGCAAGCTGGGCGAGCTGGATGCGCTGGGTTCAATGCAAGCCGAACTGGACGCGCTGCAGGCGCTGATCGAACAGCAGGCCGCGCATCTGGAGCACATGCGCCTGGTGCGCCTGTCACGTGTGCTTCTGCGCGAGTTGGCGGCGTACAAGCGGTCTCGCGGAATCGCCGACATGGCCGATCTCGAGCGCTGCGCATTGGCCTTGTTGCGTGACAGCAGCGGTTCGGCGTGGGTGCAGGAGCGGCTCGACATGCGGATCCGCCATGTGCTGATCGACGAGTTCCAGGACACCAGCCCCTTGCAGTGGCATGCGTTGCACAGTTGGTTGTCCGCGTATGCGGGCGCCGGCGGCGGTG
Organism: uncultured Rhizobacter sp.; assembly: GCA_964493285.1. GTDB lineage: Bacteria > Pseudomonadota > Gammaproteobacteria > Burkholderiales > Burkholderiaceae_C > Rhizobacter. The sequence continues at coordinate 4,843 of CAZBOF010000046.1, forward strand.
CGAGCGGGCAGCGCCCGCCAGGGGTGTTCATCGTCGGTGATCCGAAGCAGAGCATCTACCGATTCCGCCGAGCCGAGCCCAAGGTGTTTGCCGCGGCACGTGATTTTGTCTGCGGAGGGTTGGAAGGCGTGTGGCTCACTTGCGATCACACGCGCCGCAATGCGCCGCAAGTGCTGGATGCGGTGAACGAAGTCTTCGGAACGGCGGCGGCGGCCGGGGAGTTCGAGGGGTTCCGGTCGCACACGACCGAACTGGCACCTGTCGCTCAGGCGGGTGTGATGGCACTGCCGTCGGTCCTTCGGCCGGCAAAGGCCGAGAAGGCCGACGCGCCGCTCATGCCGTGGCGTGACACGCTCACCATGCCGCGCCATGAGCCCGAGACCGTGCTTCGCGCGCAAGAGGCGGCTTGGGTGGCGCGGGCCATCCAGGCGCTCGTGCGCAACGGCGAGGCGAGGTATGACGAGGTGTTCGTACTTTCACGCACGCGCGCATCGCTGCGCCACGTGGCGCAAGCCCTCCAAGAGGCGCACGTTCCGTTCGCGGCGTCCGAGACCGATACGTTGATGGATTCGCCGGAGGTGCGCGATCTGGTGGCGGTGCTGGATGTTCTCGCATCGCCTTCGCATCGACTGTCCCTGGCGCACGCATTGCGCAGCCCCCTGTTTGGCGCCAGCGACGACGATCTGCTCGCATTGGCCACGCAGGTGCGTGGTGGCGGCGACTGGTGGCGCGCGGTCGTTGAAGCCGACCACACCGAGCGGCCCGCGCTGCGGCGCGCGCGCGACCTGCTCACACGCTGGTATGGCGCGGCCTCGCGATTGCCGCCCCATGATCTGCTGGACCGCATCGTCTTTGAAGGTGAATTCCGCGAGCGCGTGGTCGCGGTCGCCCCGCCTGAACGCCGCGTGGCCGCCTTGAATGCGATCGATGCCTTGCTGGCGCAAGCGCTGATGCTGGATGGCGCGCGCTACGCCACGCCCTACAACTTCGTGCGCGCCATCAAGCGGCGTGCGATCAAGGTGGCCGCACCTGCCGAGCGCGATGCGGTGCAGTTGCTGACTGTCCACGGGGCCAAGGGGCTGGAAGCCAAGGTGGTGTTCCTGATGGACACCCAACCCGAGTCGAGCCGCGCAGGGACGGCCACCCTGTTGATCGACTGGCCGGTCGAGCGCCCCGGCCCGGCGCGCTGCGCGTTCCTCTATTCGGAGTCGCGCTGCCCTCCCGCGCTCAAGCCGCTGATGGCTCAGGAGGCGGACGCCCGCCGGCGCGAGGAGATGAACGTTCTTTATGTGGCGATGACGCGTGCGAGAGAGCGTTTTGTGCTCAGCCGCACCGAACCCTATGGCAAATCTGCATCGTCCTGGTGGGACCGCCTGGCGCCGCATGCCCAGGCCTGGGTTCCCGATGCGCGGTCATCCGTCGGCGGGGTCGGACGCGCCGCGTCCTTCTCCCTGCGAACCCTGCCGCGCTGGGTGGGTTCCGAGGCGCCGCGCACGCCTTCCCCGCGCGTGGATCTGCCCGCATCGCGCTTTGGCTCGGCGGTGCATCGCACGCTGGAATGGTCGAGCGCCGCGGGACAGGGGGCGGACATCGGTGAGTTGGCGGCTGCCGCTGCGGCGGAGTTCCGAGCCGATCCGGCCGAAGTGGCACGCATGGCCGCTGCCATCTGGCACAGCCCGGACTGCCAACCCTACTTCCATGGTGACGGCGTGCTGTGGGCCGGCAACGAGGTGCCTGTCGCCGAAGCGGGTGAGGCGCTGCGCATCGACCGCCTCGTGGCACTGAACGAAGATGGCCAGCGGGTGTGGTGGGTGCTCGACTACAAGACAGAGATGCGGCCGCAGGACCAGCCCGTCTACCGCGAACAGTTGCTGCGCTACCGCGCCGCCGTGATGGCCCTCGAGCCAGGCGAGACGGTGCGCTGCGCGTTGATCAACGGGGCGGGAAGCGTGATCGAAGTCACGGCAGTTTTCCCGGCTTGAGCGCAAACTTCCATGTCATGAAATGAGCCGGCTTCGCTGGCTTGATTCAGATACTGCGTTGCATCTTCCCGCGGTCCAATAGGCCGACGGTGTCTGTTCATCGTGCCACTTTGACGCGTTTCCCATGTCTGAAGCCGAACGCCTTGCCGCCAAGCCGGTGCCCACGCGGGCATTCGGTCGCTTCGCCTTGCAGCAATTGCTTGGCAAGAGCGATCGCAGCATGGCGTGGCTCGCGTTCGATCCGCGCATCGAGCAGGAGGTGGTGCTGGTGTTGCCGAGGGCCCAGCCCCCCAACGCGGCGGCACTCGACAAATGGCTGGCCGAGGCCAGGCATGCGGCGCGGTTGAAGCATCCCCATCTCGCGCACGTGGTCGACATCGGCGTGCAGGACCAGTGGCCCTATGCCGTGGTGGATCGTGCGCTGGGGCTGACCGTGGGTGAACGGCTTGCCTCAGATGCCCGCCGCACGCCTGAGGAGGCGGTGGCCTGGCTCATCCAGTTGCTGCAAGGCTTGGCGTTTCTTCACGAGGCCGGGCTGGCGCATGGCGACATCCAGCCTCACCAGATACTGGTCAACGATCAGGGGCTTGTGAGCCTGATGGGCGTGGGAGCGCCTTTCTCGCAGGCTGATGGCGCAGGACGGGGCGACGCCATGCCCCTCGATCCACACCGCTTGCGCGAGGTACGCGAGTTCGCGCGGATTGATGTGCTGGCGGTGGGTGTACTCATGCACGTGCTGCTGTCGGGCCAGGCTGCGCTGGACGAACCAGACATCGGCCGCGTGATCGCCCGGCTGCCCCCGCAGGGAAAGGAACTGGTCCGCTTGCCGTGGATCACGCCGCACCCCGTGCCGGAGGGCTTGCGTGCCATTGCCAACCGGGCCACCTCCGTCCAGGAGCGCCAGCGCTATCACGGTGCGCGCACGTTGTTGAATGCACTCAGCAATTGGCAAGAGGTGGCGGCGCAGAGTTCGGGGGGCGCGCTGGCGCTGCTCATCGATCGCCTGCATTCGGTCGGGCATTTGCCTGCGTCACCCGGGGTCGGCGCGCGTGTCGGGCGATTGGCGATGTCCGACAAGCAACGCACTGGCGAGATGGCCAAAGAGATCCTGGACGACGTCGCGCTCAGTTTGGAACTGCTGCGGCAAGTGAACTCCGCCCATGTGCAGGGAACGCAGAGGGCGGGCAGCGGCGTCGTGCTGTCGATCCGCAGGGCGGTGGCATTGGTCGGTATCAAAGGTGTGCGGCAGGCCGCGGCCGCGCTCAGGGCATGGCCGGGGCCGTTGTCCGAGTTGCAAGCCGAGGCGCTGAGGGTGCAACTCGAACGCGTGCGGCAGGCGGGCTTGCTGGCGCAGATGCTGCGCCCACCCGGCTACGACCCGGAGGTGGTGTACCTGATTGCGGTGCTTCAGAATCTGGGGCGCTTGATGGTGCAGTACCACTTCCCAGAGGAGTCCGGCCAGATCCAGGCGCTCACGCGCGATGTGGCGTCCTCCAACCCCGGCGAACCTGATCTGATGGGCATGACCGAGGAGTCCGCCGCCTACGCGGTGCTGGGTGTCGACATCGAGTCGCTCGGCACGGCGGTGGCCCGCTATTGGGGCTTGACCGACGACGCGATGCACATGATTCGCCGTCCCAGCGTACTGCGACCGGTGCGCGCGGCCGACAACGATCTCGACCGGATTCGCCTCGCAGCGAGTGCCGCCAACGAGACGATGGATGCGGCGCAACTGGCCGCTCATCGCCTCAAGCCGGCACTGGAACAGATCGCCCAACGCTATGGCCGACCGCTCTCGATCACGCTGAAAGACCTCACCGACGGCTTGCAGGCCGTTCGCTCGGGCAGACACGCCAGCGCGTCAGCCCCGTCGATTCCCGCATCGGTCGATACGTCGCCTGAAGAAGAGCGGGCCTCTGAGGCGCCGTCTCAGTTCGCGGCGCTGCTGGCCTCTCGCAACGCCTGAGGCCGGGTTCCGTGCTTCGCAGCACGTGGCCTCTTTCTTGGCTGCGGTGGTGTCGGACCTGTCCTACCTTACGCGGGCGAGCTTTCCGACTTCAGTCCGCGCAGACGTCGCGTGGCCCTGTGATGTATCGGCGTCTATTCTTTTGTCCACTGAAGACGAAAGGATCGGCCATGAAGTCAAAGCCCTCCAAAGACAAGGTTCAAGGCGAAGGCGACTACGAAGCCGCCCGCCGGTATGACAAGGCGGCGCAGGAGTTTGCGCAATCCGGGCGTGTCGAGAAAGCTGCCCGAGAAGCCAAGCCACGCAGTGCGCAGGAGGGCGCAGACCTCCTGAATGCCGAAGCCAAAGGCCGTGCGCACAAAGGCAAGACACCCAACGTATGACGACGCTTAGCATGAGTCGACACCGCCACCGCACGCGCCCCAGCGTTGACAACGAGGAAATTCCTCGCCTGCCGCACGAGCATGATGAATCCCACGACACGGCGAGCAAAGACATTCCCGATTCCATGCGGCAGGCCCACGCCGACGTGATGGACGGCAAGGTCGACACCGACCGCGGCGTGCCTATGAATGACGCTTATCAGCGCCAGAAGCAGCCTGCCTCGCGAAACCCGAAAACAAGGGGGCGCGCTTGAGCGCGGCGCCTCTGAACGGGTCGCACGCCGCCAAGTACCTCGTTCTTCTCGAAGCAGCCGATGTGACGCGCGCCTTGCTGTACGGCGGCGACCGCAAGCTCCTGGGCGAGGTGATCGACGACGGAATGGTGGTGGAAACCCTCACGCGAGCGGGCACACCCTGCCCGAAGCCCGCGGACCTGGAACTTGAATGTGAAGCCACAGCGTCGGCGACCGAAGATCGCCAACTGCAGTGCTTTGCATTGGGTTGATGGGGTGGAACGCCCGATCCATTTGGTGCAGGTCTGGGGCGAGGGTGCCAAGCCTTCGCATGGATCGCGTCAGGGTCCCTTCGGGGGGTGAGCCTGTGAAGGACGAGTGAGATGCGGAGCGTGCCTTCGTGGCCGCGCCAGGAGGTTTGCGCCGCGTGACCGATGGAGTGTCAACGATTACCATCCCGGTCGTCTTGAACCATCCATAGGTCTTCGCAGCATGAGTTCTTCCACTTCCTCCCCCCTGATCATTCCTTCGCTGGGCAAGCTCTACGGCGCGCTCGATGGCGTCGCTTATGCGCTGTTGCGCGTTGCCGCAGGTGCAGCATTGGTCGTGCACGGCTGGCCCAAGATCCAGGACCCGATGAAGCTCGTCGGCATGGTCGAGAGCCTGGGTTTCGTGCCCGGTGCGTTCTGGGCCGTGCTGCTGGCGCTCACGGAGTTCGTCGGCGGGATCTTGCTCGTGCTGGGACTGCTGACGCGCCCCGCTGCGCTGGCCGCAACCATCGTGCTGCTGGTCACGGTGTATTTCCACTGGATCGTGCAGTCGCAAGGGTGGGGCGGGTCGGAGAAATCCATTCTTTGGGCCGCGATGACCTTCCTGCTGTTCGTACGCGGTGCGGGCGCCTTCTCCGTCGATGGCCGCCTGAAGCGGGTGTTCTGAGCCTGAGTGGCGCTTCTGTTTCTTCGCCCCTTGCTTTCCGGGGGCGGGCGGCCAGTCTCCTCGCACGTGTTGTCACGGACGCGGGGAGGTCTGGTTGCTTGGGTCGGAGTGAAACGCACGCGCCATGAAGCTGTTAGGGCTTGCCGAACGTCAGGCGAGCCGGAGGCACGTCATCTCAGTACAAGGGCACCTCGGAATCGCCTCCAGGCCAGGCTCGGCGGCGATTTCGTTTCTTGGAGGATGGGTGACGAGCCTTACCCCCGGCACTGGTCACAACGGTTGGGGCTGCTTCGTTCCCGACCTGACCCGGTTGGCCGCGCTTCCATGCGGGGAGGCCCGTCGAGGTTGATTGTAGGCGAGCGCTCGAGTCTGCGCGCCTCGCTGCTCAACGCAACTGCAAAGCGTCGTCACCGAACTCGATGTTCAGCGGCTCGATGACGAGGCGCTTGGGGCCTTTCTCGACAGCGCCTGCGATGAGGGCGTTCATGCCCAGCGATTGCGCCACGTCGACGGTCCGCTGAGCATCGCCTGCTTTCACGAACAACGCAAACCCGGCGCCCATGTTGAGCGTGCTGTAGGCCTCGAGGTCATCTTGCCGGGCATGCTTCTGAATGAACTGAAGAACGGGTGGAACCGGCGGTACCCGTTGGATTCGATAGGTGTGTGTCGCAGGGTGGCGCAGCAGCTTTCGCCAGCCATGGCCGGTGATGTTGGCGCAGTAGCGTGGTTTGACTCCGGCTTTGTAAAGCGCTTCGGTAACGGGTGAGTAAAGCACCGTCGGCGCCAGCAGGGCTTCGCCGTAGCTGAGGCCCGGTTCGACTTCCGTCAGGTAGCCCTGAGGGAGCCGCTCGACAAGCTTGCGCGCCAGGCTCAAGCCATTGGCGTGAATTCCGCTGGAGGGCAGCAGGACGATGGCGTCTCCAGGCGCGAGTTCGTCTCCCACAGAGAGGCGTTCTTTCGGATTGATCAGCCCGGTGCAGCTGGCTGCGAGGTCGATGCGCCCGTCGGCCACGATGCCTGCCAACGCCGGGGTTTCGCCGCCGCCCCATGCCACCTGGCAGGTATCGCAGGCGCGCTTCCATCCTTGCACCAGCGCCTGCGCGCGCTGCGCATCGGAGAACCATTCGGAGCCTCCCGCAGCCCAGTAGGCCTGTATCACCAGGGGCGTGGCGCCGACGGTGATGAGGTCGTTGATGGCCATCGCAATCGTGTCTTGGGCGATGCTGTCGTAGTAGCTCTTGCCGGTGAGTTGATGCATCTCGTCGGCGACCAACGCTTTGGAGCCGAGGCATTCGACGATGGACGCCAGATAGAAGGGCCCGACGTCAACCACGTAGGCGGACTCGCCCCGCGAAGCTTCTACTTCAGAGAAACCGTGTGCAGCGAGATGGGCGCCGGTGGCTTTGGCCGCGCGTTGGGCCGCGATCTTCAGCGGGTCGATGAGGTCGTAGTTGACGCCCGATTGCTCGTAGCTGAGGGTTTGCGTGTCAGCGGGGGAGGAGGGCGTCTGTTTCATCGGAACGGGTGCAGAGGGCGAAATGGTGATTATCCGGCAGGCCCGGTGCCGCGCCGGAGAACGAGGGATCGCTCAGTAGAATCGCCGCATGTCTTACCTTGTCCTCGCCCGCAAGTACCGCTCACGTGATTTCGACGGGTTGGTGGGGCAGGAGCACGTCGTGCAGGCACTCACGAACGCGCTCACCCAGCAGCGCTTGCACCATGCCTATCTGTTCACCGGGACGCGGGGCGTGGGCAAGACCTCGGTCTCGCGCATCCTGGCGAAGGCACTCAACTGCACCGGGCCGGATGGCCAAGGCGGCATCACTGCGCGGCCGTGCGGCGCATGCGAGGCATGCCTCGACATCGACAGCGGCCGTTTCGTCGACTACGTGGAGCTGGACGCCGCGTCGAACCGCGGCGTCGAGGAGATCTCGCAGCTGCTCGACCAGGCGGTCTACAAACCGGTGGTTGGGCGCTTCAAGGTGTACATGATCGACGAAGTCCACATGCTCTCGAACACCGCGTTCAACGCGATGCTCAAGACATTGGAAGAGCCGCCCGAGTACCTCAAGTTCGTGCTGGCCACGACGGATCCCCAGAAGGTGCCGCCGACGGTGCTGTCGCGCTGCCTGCAGTTCAACTTGCGGCCGATGGCGCCGCAAACAGTGCATGAACATCTGACCTCGGTGCTGGCTGCCGAGCAGATCGAAGCCGAGCCGGGGGCGCTGCGCTTGCTTGCACGTGCGGCGCGCGGATCGATGCGCGATGCGCTCTCCCTGACCGACCAGGCGATTGCATTTGGCGCCGGTGGATTGAGCGAAACCGGGGTGCGCCAGATGCTGGGCGCGGTGGATCGCAGCCATGCGGTGCGTCTCGTTGAAGCGCTGGCGGCTGGAGATGGTGCCGATGTGGTCCAGGCCGTGGACGGCTTGAGGGGCCTGGGCCTGTCGGCTGTGGGTACGCTGGAAGAAATGGCCACGCTGCTGCAGCAGATGGCCGTGCTGCAGGTGGTGCCCGATGCGCTCGACGAGTCCGACCCGGACAGCGCCACGGTGCAGCGGCTGGCAGGCTTGCTGCCCGCCGACGAGACCCAGTTCTTGTACAGCATCGTGCTGCACGGGCGTGCCGAATTGGGGTTGGCGCCTGATGAGTACAGCGGCCTGGTGATGGTGCTGCTGCGCATGTTGGCTTTCCGCCCCGGTGGCCCGGGCGTGGCTGAGCGTGCGGCCGGCGCGTCGGCCGGCCCCAAGGCTCAGCCGTCGGCGGTGGCCAGTGCGCGTGCGCCGGCCAAGACGGTGCCTGTGCGTGCCGTGGCATCGCCTGCTTTGGCGCCCTCTCCCCCACCGGTTGCCGTGAAGCCCGTGACGCCACGCAACGATGAGCCCCCGCCTTGGCTGGATGCGCCGGATGAAGAGTTCACTCCGCCCGCGGTACAGCGCCGCCCGGCCGCGCCGGAACCGATGGCGGCGCCTCCAGCGGCGCTGCCGGCCGCTGCACTCGAGCGCACGCCTTGGGGCGATCGCTGGAACGATGTCGTCACGCAACTGGCCGAGCAAGGCCGCATCACGGCTCTGGTGCGCGAGTTGGCCATGCAGGCGCAATGTGTTTCGACCGACGAACAGGCGAGCCCGGCGGTGTGGCGGCTGCGCGTGGAGCGTGAAACCTTGCGCTCCGAGACGCAGCGCGGCAAGCTTGAAGCGGCGTTGGCCGAGCATCTGCAACAGCCCGTGCGCCTGGAGGTGGAAGCCGGCGTGGCCGAGGATTCACCTGCACTGCGCGCTGCCATCGAACGCGCACGCAGACTGGCGCAAGCCGAGCAGATCATTCACGATGACCCGCTGGTGCAAGCCTTGATGCAGCAGTTCAAGACCGCGAGCATCGTGCCCGGGTCCGTCAAACCTCATTGAACGTCAGGAGAACTTCCCATGATGAAAAACCAACTCGCCGGGCTGATGAAGCAGGCTCAGGCCATGCAGGACAACCTCAAGAAAGCGCAAGAGGAACTGGCGACGATCGAGGTCGAAGGGCAGTCTGGCGCCGGCCTGGTGAAGGTGACGATGACATGCAAGCACGATGTCAAACGCATCACCATCGATCCGACCCTGCTGGCCGATGACAAAGACATGCTGGAAGACCTGGTGGCCGCGGCCTTCAACGATGGCATCCGCCGTGCGGAAGAGGTCTCCCAGGAGAAGATGGGCAAGTTGACCGCCGGCATGCCGCTGCCTCCCGGCATGAAGCTCCCGTTCTGAAGTCTTGATTCCACACGGCAAGGTATTGGCGTTCCATGGCAGAGCCGGCGCTTGACGCGTTGATCGAAGCGCTCCGCCGCCTGCCCGGTGTCGGGCAGAAGTCGGCGCAACGCATGGCTTTCCACCTTCTGCAGCACGATCGCGACGGCGCGCGCCGCATGTCGCAGGCGTTGGCCGCTGCTGTTGACAACATTCGCCATTGCGACCGGTGCCACACCTTCACGCAAGCGCCGGTTTGCCATACCTGCCTGGACGACACGCGCGATGCGCGCATGCTGTGTGTCGTCGAAACGCCGGCGGACCAAGCGGCGATGGAACGCACAGGCAGCTACCGCGGCCTGTATTTCGTGCTGATGGGGTGCCTGAGTCCGCTCGATGGCATCGGTGTCAAAGACATCGGCCTGGAAGAACTCTTGCAGCGCGCGTGCGACGGTGTGGTGGAAGAAGTGATCGTGGCCACCAATTTCACGGCGGAAGGCGAAGCGACCGCGCATGTGATCGCTGGGGCGCTCAAGTCGCGGCGGCTGACGGTCACGCGCCTGGCCCGAGGGGTGCCGATCGGCAGCGAACTGGAATACGTGGATCTGGGCACCATCGCCCACGCACTTTCCGAGCGGCGATGAAAGTGCGGCGCATCACGCGCCGCAGGTCACATCACTTCTTTGTTTTGGCGGCTGGCCGTTTGGAAGCCGTCTTCTTGGCTTTGCTGGGGCTGGCTTTCTTGCTGGTGCTGACTTTCCTGGTGGTGGTGGCCGGGGTGCGCGTAGCGGGCTGGGACACGAAAACCACCACGCGTTGCCCCACCGCAAAACGTGCGCTCGGCGACACCTTGTTCCATTGCGCCACCTGCGCCGTGGTGACCCGATAGCGCCGGGCCACCGTCACCACGGTATCGCCTTTGCCGGCGCGGTGCGTCATGCGCCGCGCGGGCTGCCGCTCCGGCGTATAGGCCATCGTCGCGTTGTCGGCGACGTGCGACGAGACATCTTTCACCAGGTGCGCGGCGCGTGGCACCAAGAGGGTGGAGCCGGCCTTCACGCGCATGCGCGGCGGAATCTTGTTGACCTCCGTGAGCTGCGTTTCGGGCATGCCGACTTCTTTGGCCAACTCGGCGATGGATGCCGTGCGCGGCGTGGTCCACGCCGTCCACGTGGCGTAGGGGCCGCCATGGGCGGCGAGGTTGCGCACGAACAGGCTGGCGTTGTCGTAGGGGAGCAGGATCTGCGGCGTGCCTGCAGCCAGGATCACCGGCTTGTTCATCTGCGGGTTCAATGTGTTGAACTCGTCGCGCGTGATGCCGGCGAGTTCCACGGCCAATGCGACATCGATGTCGCGTTCGATGGGCACGCTGAGGAAGTAGGGGTGGTTCTCCAGCTCGGGCAACTCGAGATTGAAGGTGGAGGGATCGAGCACGATGTTCTTGACGGCTTGCAGCTTGGGAACGTAATACGCGGTCTCGTTGGGCATGCGCAAGCTGAGGTAGTCGGTCGGCAGACCCGCCCGCTTGTTGCGGGCGATGGCGCGTTGCACATTGCCTTCCCCCCAGTTGTAGGCTGCAAGTGCCAAATGCCAGTCGCCGAACATGGCGTGCAAGCGGCTCAGGTAGTCGAGCGCAGCCCGCGTCGATGCGAGGACATCGCGGCGGTCGTCACGGAAGACGTTCTGGCGCAGATCGAAATGCTTGCCCGTGGCTGGCATGAACTGCCACATGCCCGACGCCTTGGCCGATGAAATCGCTTGCGGGTTGAAGGCGCTCTCGATGAAAGGCAGCAGCGCGAGTTCGGTCGGCAAGCCGCGGCGTTCAACTTCTTCGACGATATGGAAGAGGTAGCGGCTGCCGCGGTCGGCCATGCGTTGCACGTAGGGGGGGCGGCTGGCATACCACTGCTCGGCCGTGCGCACGGGCTGCGTTTCAAGGTCAGACATGGCGAAGCCGCGCCGAAGCCGCTCCCACAGGTCACCCGTCGCGTCGGTAGAGTCGAGATTGACGGGTTCTTCAGGCCGCAGCGGGTCGACCGGCCTCGACGCAACGGGGATCTCGGCCGATGACGGCTCCGATGCCGCCACGGCGGGTTGGGGGGCCACCTCTTGCGGCTCTGGCGGCTCTGGCGTGGCGGGGGTGTTGGCGGGCGCCTGCGGCGCGGTGGCGATGACGGTGGGGATGTCGGCGCTTTGGTCGGGCGGCTCGATGGTGGCGCAGGCGCTCAGGAGCGACGCCAGCACCGCGAGGGCAGCGGCCAGGGGGCACCGAAGGGGAGGATGTTGTTTCATCGGAAGTTGTTCTTCCAGTGGCGCAGCGCGGCGAGAACGGCCACCTCGTCAGCGCTGTCGGCACCTTGCGCCAACGTTGCCTCGATGACGGCGGGTTGGTCACAGCGAAGGAACGGGTTGATGCGCCGCTCTTGCGCCACGGAACTTGGCAAGGTGGGTTGGTCTCGCGCCCGCAAGGCTTCACATTGGGCGATGTAGTCGGTCAGGGCCTGGTTGTCAGGCTCCACGGCATGCGCGAACTTCAGGTTGGACAACGTGTATTCGTGGGCGCAGCACACGCGGGTGTGGCCCGGCAGCGCGGCCAGCTTGCCGAGCGAGTCGTGCATCTGGGCCGGGGTGCCTTCAAACAACCGCCCGCATCCGCCGGAGAACAGCGTGTCGCCGCAGAACAGGATCGGCGCGGCGTCGTTCACGGCGGGATGGAAGTAGGCGATGTGACCCGCGGTATGGCCTGGGACGTCGATCACGTCGAATCGCAAGCCCAGCAGTTCGGCATGGTCGCCCTCTGCCAATGGGCTGAACGGCTCGGGAATGTTTTCGCGGGCGGGGCCGTAGACGGGGCCTTGCAAGCGAGTGCGCAGTGCGGCAATGCCGCCAACGTGGTCGGCGTGATGGTGGGTCACTAGAATCCCTGCCAGCACCAGGCCTTTCGCGTCCAACGCGCGCTCGACGGGCGCGGATTCTCCAGGATCGACGATGAGAGCCCTCTGGCCATCGTGCAGCATCCAGATGTAGTTGTCAGAGAACGCAGGCAGGGCAATCAGATTCATGGCGAAGCTCGGCGGAATTATAAGTTTGGCCTCCTGGTTGAAGACGCCGCCAGGCCGGTACTTGCTGGCTTGGGAGCAGGTCCAGATGGATCGCTGCGTGGCGGACATCTTCGGCTTTCATGCACTTCAGCTCGGCTTGCCGGAGATGGATGCATTGCGCGCCAATCGTATGCCGCATCGTTGGCTGGCGATGGATCAGCGCGAATCGGCGATGGAGTCGGGCGCATCCCGTGAAGTTCCGCACGCTACAACTGCTTTCGAATGGTCGAAGGCAGGTGAAGGGAGTTGCGTGGCAGCTGAAGCCGCGTCGCAGCGCGCGGTGGTGCTGAGATGTGATTTCGATGCACTGCCCTTCGACAGCCAAAGCCTCGACCTCGTCGTGCTGCCCCATGCCCTGGAGCTGGCATCGGATCCCCACCTGGCGTTGCGCGAAGTCGAGCGCGTGCTGCGGCCGGAGGGCCGCGTGGTCATCCTCGGCTTCAATCCGGGCAGCCTGTGGGGCCTGCGGGAGCGGCTGGGGCGGATGCGCCGCGGGCTCGGCATCCAGCGAGCCAGGCCGACTTTCATGCCGCAAGAGATGGAAGCGATCGGTTATTGGCGGTTGCGTGATTGGCTGCGCCTGCTCAGCTTCGACATCGAAGCCGGCCGTTTTGGCTGCTACCGGCCGGCGATGGTTTCGCATCGATGGTTGTCCCGGTTTGAGTGGATCGAACGCACCGGCGAGCGCTGGTGGCCGGTGTTCGGTGCCGCGTACGTGCTGGTGGCCGTCAAGCGCGTGCGCGGGATGCGCCTCGTCGGACTGGCGCGCAAGCAGCGCGCGCCGGCACAATCCGCGTCCGCGGTGGTGAACAGCCGTCCAACAACTTCGAAATCCCATGACCCGCCCCACTGAGAACCGGCCCACCATCCAGCGTCCAACCGTTGTCATCTATACCGATGGTGCCTGCAAGGGCAACCCGGGCCCCGGCGGTTGGGGGGCTTGGCTGAGCAGTGGTGGGCATGAAAAGGAGATGTTCGGTGGTGAAGCTCACACCACCAACAATCGCATGGAACTCACCGCGGTCATCGAGGCACTGAACTCGCTGAAACGCAGCTGCGATGTGACGCTTTACACCGACAGCGAATACGTTCGCAAAGGCATCACCGAGTGGATTCAAGGCTGGAAGCAGCGGGGCTGGAAGACTGCGGACAAGAAGCCCGTGAAGAACGCAGATCTCTGGCAGAGGCTCGACGCCTTGCGCAGCCTGCATCACGTCGATTGGCGGTGGGTCAAGGGGCATGCAGGCGACCCGGGCAACGAGCGCGCCGACGGGTTGGCCAACCGAGGGGTGGTCACGGTGACTACGTGATTTCCTCCCTCGCGGCCGGCAAGCGCGCACGTTACATTTGGCGGGTTCAAGAGCAGGGCTGAGCGTGAAGATATTGCATACGGTGGTGGCTGTGGTCGGCATCTCGTTGGCCAGTGCCGCCGCATGGTGGTATCAGAATCAATCGAGCACCCCGTTGGCCGAAGTGGCAGACCCGCCTCTGGCAGGTGGGCAGGCCGCCGGCAGCGAGGGGCCCGTGGCGGTAGAGGCCAGGCGCGCAGAGACGGTGGCGATCGATGACGACGCGCAAGGCGTCGGGGCGTTGCGGTCTTTGCAGGGCGTGATTCTTCGCCCCGAAGTCAGCGGCCGGATCTCCAAGCTCGGGTTTACCGATGGTCAGCGCGTGAGGCGCGGGCAGTTGCTGGTGCAACTCGATGATTCGCTGCAGCGAGCGCAGCTTCAGCAGTCGGAAGCGCAGGCCAGCATCGCGCGCACCAATCTTCAGCGCAACCGCGAGCTGCTGAGCGCCAATTTCGTCAGCCAGAGCGTCGTCGACCAGAGTGCGGCGGCCCTGGAGGTGGCAGAGGCCCAGGTGGCCCTGAGCAAAGCGCAACTGGCGCGCATGCGCATCGATGCGCCCTTCGACGGCGTGGTGGGCATCCGCAGCGTCAGCGTCGGGGACTACGTGAAGGACGGTGCCGACCTCGTCAACGTGGAAGACATCTCCTCGGTCTGGCTCGATTTCCGTCTCGCCGAGCGCTATGTCTCTCGCATCCGCCCCGGTCAATTGATCGAGGCCCAGCTCGATGCGATGCCAGGCAAGCGTTTCACGGGGCAGGTGGATGCCGTCGATTCGCTGCTCGACTCCGATGGCCGCTCGCTTTTGGTGCGCGCGCGTCTGCCCAACGCGGACAGGTCGCTGCGAGCCGGCATGTTTGCGCGCACGCGGATCGTGTTTGCCACTCGATCCAATGCGGTGGTGGTGCCCGAAGAAGCGCTGGTGCCGCTGGCCGGCAAGCAATACCTGGTGAAGGTGATCGACGGGCCGAACGGCAAGGTGTCGCAACGGATGGAAGCCCGCATCGGCATGCGCCTGCCGGGCAAGGTTGAGATCCTGCAGGGCGTGGCCGCGGGCGATGTCATCGTCACGGCCGGCCAGGCGCAGTTGCTGAACGATCGTCCGCGAGCCCTGCGGGTGGTCACCATGGGGCAGACGTCGGCTCCGCCCGTTGGTGACGCCGCGAGTGCCATGCCGGCGGCGTCGTTTCGCGCGGCGCCGACCCTCTGACGGCGCTGGAGGCCCCATGCAGTTGTCCGACACAGCGATTCGACGTCCCGTCTTCGCGACGGTGCTCTCATTGCTCCTCATTCTGATCGGCCTGGTCTGCTTCAACCTGCTGCAGGTGCGCGAATATCCGCGCATCGACAACCCGGTCGTCAATGTGTCGACGCGATTGATCGGGGCTTCATCCGAGGTGATCGAGTCGCAGGTGACCAAGCCGCTGGAAGATTCGATCGCCGGCATCGACGGCGTGGAGATCATCACGTCGATTTCGCGCTCCGAGCAAAGTCTCATCACCGTGCGGTTCAAGCTGGAAAAAGATCCAGATGACGCCGCCGCCGACGTGCGCGACCGCGCCTCCCGCGTGCGCGCCCGCCTGCCCGATGCCATCGACGAGCCGGTGATCGCCAAGGTGGAAGCCGACGCCACGCCCACGGTGTGGCTGGCTTTCACCAGCGAGAACCTGTCGCCGCTGGAGGTGACCGACCTGGCCAACCGCATCGTCAAGCCGCGCCTGCAGACCGTGCCTGGCGTGGCAGACGTCATGATCAATGGTGACCGCAAGTTCTCGATGCGGGTCTGGCTCGATCCCGACAAGCTCGCGTCATATCGGCTCACCGTCCAGGACGTGGAAGACGCGTTGCGGGCGCAGAACCTGGAAGTGCCCGCGGGCCGGATCGAAAGCCAGCAGCGCGAATTCAGCGTCACGGCGCGCACCGATCTCAACACGGTCGAGCAATTCGAAGCGGTGGCGTTGAAGCAGGCAGCGGGCCACACCGTGCGCCTGCGCGACGTGGCCCGCATCGAGCAGGCGGCCGCCAGTGAGCGCAGCAGCGTTCGCTTGAATGGCGTGCCTTCGGTGTCCTTGGGCGTGGTTCGCCAGGCGACGGCCAACCCGCTCGAAGTTTCGGCGGGCGTGCGCGAGATGATGCCGCGGTTGCAGCAAGACCTGCCTCCCGGCGTGAACGTGCATGTGGCGAACGACAACTCCGTGTTCATCGAGAAGTCGATCCATTCCGTGTTCACCACGATCGTTGAAGCCGTGGTGCTGGTCGCGCTGGTGGTGTTCCTGTTTCTGCGGCACGTGCGCGCGGCGATCATTCCACTGGTCACCATCCCCGTGAGCCTGATCGGCGCGTTTGCCATCATGGCGCTGGCCGGTTTCACGGTGAACACGCTGACCCTGCTTGCGCTCGTGTTGGCGATCGGCCTCGTGGTAGACGACGCGATCGTCATGCTGGAGAACATCTTCCGGCACATCGAGGAAGGCATGGCGCCGTTCCAGGCGGCCCTGAAGGGCGCCAAGGAGATCGGCTTCGCCGTGGTGGCGATGACGATGACGCTCGCGGCGGTGTTCGCCCCGCTGGCTTTTGCGCCGGGGCGCACCGGGCGCCTTTTCAGCGAGTTCGCGTTGACGCTGGCCGGTGCCGTCATCGTCTCGGGGTTCGTGGCACTGACGCTCACGCCCATGATGTGCAGCAAGCTGCTGCGCCACAACCCGAATCCCACGCGCTTCGACCGCATCATGGAGAGCGGGCTCGATCGCATCACCCAGATTTATTCGCGGGCCCTGAGCTGGACGCTCGCGCACCGCTGGGTCGTCGTGATGGTGATGGCGCTGTCCGCCGGCGCGAGCTGGTGGCTGTTCAGCATCGCCAAGAGCGAGTTGTCGCCCATTGAAGACCGTGGCGTTCTCCTGGCCACGGTCAACGCACCCGATGGGTCCACCTTGGACTACACCGCACGCTATCTGTTGGCCATCGAGGAGATCGGGCGCGAGTACCCCGAGTTTGACCGCGTGTTCGTGGTGGCAGGCAACCCCAGTGTGTCGCAGGGCGTGTCGTTCCTGCGCACGGTGGATTGGGATGAACGCGATCGCTCCACCATCGAACTGGCGCGCGATCTGCAACCCAAGTTCCAGGCGCTGCCCGGCGTGACCGTCTTTCCCATCACGCCGCCGAGCCTGGGGCAAGGGTTCCGCGAGCGCCCGGTGAATTTTGTGATCGTTACCAACGACAGCTACGAAAACTTGTCGGACGTGGTGACGCAGTTCCTCGCCGAGATGCGCAAGAACCCCGGCCTCCTCGCGCCTGACAGCGATCTGCGCCTGAACAAGCCCGAGATCTTCCTGGAGGTGGACCGCGACCGTGCCGCCGATGCCGGCGTGAGTGTGAACCAGGTGGCCCGCACGGTCGAGACGATGCTCGGCGGCCGCGCCGTGACCCGCTACAAGCGCGATGCCGACCAGTACGACGTGCTGGTCCAAACCGACCTGCGCGGACGCACCACCCCCGAAGACATCGACAAGCTGTTCGTCCGGGGCCGCAA
This sequence comes from uncultured Rhizobacter sp., assembly GCA_964493285.1. GTDB lineage: Bacteria > Pseudomonadota > Gammaproteobacteria > Burkholderiales > Burkholderiaceae_C > Rhizobacter. The sequence continues at coordinate 22,053 of CAZBOF010000046.1, forward strand.
CCAAGTGATGGTGCCGCTGTCGTCCATCGTCAAGATGCGCGAAGATGTCAGCCCGCGCGAGCTGAATCACTTCAACCAGCGTCGCTCGGCCTCCATCACGGCCAACCTGGCGCCGGGCTACTCGCTTGGGGAGGCGCTGCAGTTCATGGACCAAACGGCCGTGCAGCTTCTCAAACCTGGCTATTCGACCGAGTTGAACGGTGTGTCCCGGGAGTTCCGTTCCTCCAGCGGGACGCTGGGCCTGGTGTTCGTGTTGGCGCTCTTGTTCATCTTTCTGGTGCTGAGCGCGCAGTTCGAGAGCTTCATCGATCCGCTGGTGATTCTGTTGGCGGTGCCGTTGTCGATGGTGGGCGCATTGGCCGCCTTGCAGTTGGCGGGCGGCACCTTGAACGTGTATTCACAGATCGGGTTGATCACCTTGGTGGGGCTGATCACCAAGCACGGCATCTTGATCGTCGAGTTCTGCAACCAGTTGCGACAGCAGGGGCGAACCGTGATGGAGGCTGCCGTGGAGGCGGCCTCGCTGCGCCTGCGCCCGATCATGATGACCACCGGCGCCATGGTGCTGGGGGCACTGCCTTTGGCCCTGGCCAGCGGCGCGGGCGCGGAAACCCGCCAGCAGATCGGCTGGGTGATCGTGGGGGGCATGACGCTGGGGACATTGCTGACGATCTTCGTCGTGCCCACGGTCTACACGCTCTTTGCCCGCAAGGAAGCGCCGGGTGCCAACCTCACGCCCGCCGATCCCTCGGACGCTTCCCGTCATGCGCACGTCTGATCAGCCGGGTGGGGTGGCCACCCGCGCGAGATCTTCGGGCGTGTTGATGTTGAAGAATGCGTTCGGGTCATCGAACGTTGCCACCGCCAGGCGGTGACGCTGCGCCCAGCGCCGGATGCTGCGCTCGCCGGCGCTCAGGCTGGCCAGCAGGTCACCGCGGAGACTGGCTTTCATCAAGCAGAACGTCGGGTGCAACGACGGCGCGGTTGTTCCGCTGCCTGCGGTCGCGGCGATTGCGAGATCGGTGTCCGAGTCCTGTAGCGCGCGGATGAGTCGCGTCAGCAGATCCATCGGAAAGTGCGGCACGTCGCAGGGCACGGTGACGAGATAGGGTGTTTCGCAATGGCCCAGCGCCGTGGCGATACCGGCCAATGGGCCTTGAGAATCGGGGGCCTCGATGTCGTCGGGCCACACGGGGCGACCCAGCGCGCGGTAGGTGTCCAGATGGCGGTTGGCACTGATCATCAAGCGGCCGACCTGTGGCGCCAGCCGGGCGAGGGCTTGCTCGACGAGCGGTTTTCCAGCGTAGAGCTGCAAGCCTTTGTCGACACCGCCAAGGCGGCGGCCTTCGCCTCCGGCCAGCACCACGCCCGTGATCCGGCGCGCGTTCAGCATCGTCAGCCGCCGATGTAATGCATCTCGACGCGCTCGCTGTCTGGGCGAACCGCGTTGCTTCCGGTGGCGCGCAGTTCCGAATAGCGATCGGTGCGCTGCTGCCAGATCAACCCGATGGCGCTGGCAATCTCTTCGTCGCTGCGACCTGCGCGCAAGAGCGCGCGCAGGTCTTTCCCGCGGTTGGCGAACAGGCACATGAAAAGTTTGCCTTCCGTGGACAGGCGGGCTCGATTGCAGTCACCGCAGAAGGCATGCGTGACGCTGGAGATGAAGCCGACTTCGCCTCGTCCGTCGGCATAGCGCCAGCGTTGAGCAGTTTCCCCAGGCTGGGACGGCGGCAACTCTTCGAGCGGGAACTCCGCACGAAGGCGCGCGAGTACCGCGTCCGAGGGCATGACCTGGTCGAAGCGCCAGCCATTGGTCGAACCCACATCCATGTACTCGATGAATCGCAGCACGATGCGACCCGCATGGTGATCCCGGAAAAAGCGGGCCATCGGCACGATCTGATGGTCGTTGATTCCCCGCTGGACGACCATGTTCACTTTGATCGGCGCCAGCCCGGCGCCTTCGGCCGCGGCGAGGCCCGCGAGCACTTTCTCCACCGGGAAATCGGCGTCGTTCATGCGCCTGAAGAGTGCGTCGTCCAGCGCATCGAGGCTCACGGTCACCCGTTGCAGACCCGCGTCCTTCAGCGCTTGCGCTTTCTTGGCAAGCAGGGAGCCATTGGTCGTGAGCGTGAGGTCCACCAGACGCCCTTGGGGCGTGCGCAGCGTGCTCAGCATCTCGACCAGCCTCTCAATGTGCCTGCGCAGCAGCGGCTCGCCGCCGGTGATGCGGATCTTCTGGACGCCGTGCGCCACGAACAGGCGCGCGGTGCGGGCGATCTCCTCGAAACTCAGCAGGGCATCGTGGCTGAGGAAACTGAACTGAGGGGAGAACACCTCCGATGGCATGCAGTAGCCGCAGCGGAAGTTGCAGCGGTCCGTGACCGAGATGCGCAGGTCGCGCAGCGGCCGGCCTCGCGTATCGAGCAGTTGACCCGTGGTTGCGATCGTGCGCGCCGGCACCTGCGGGATGTCCGCGGCGTAGCGCAGGTCTGCGAGAGGGATGATCTTCCCGGTCATGTGCGAATTGTGCGCCGGCGCCGGCGAGCTTGCGCGAATGCGCTCAGTAGACGTTGTCGGCGGCGGGCAACTCGGCCGGAGCCGGCAACAGGGCCTGCGCGGCGCGCCGGGCGCCGGTGAAGCGCTTCGTCCAATACGACACGCTGAGCCGCTCGACGCGGATCTCGCTGCCGCTGCGCGGCGCGTGGATGAACCGGTCGTCGCCCACATAGATGCCGACGTGCGAAAACTGCCGCCGCAGCGTGTTGAAGAACACGAGGTCCCCAGGCTGGAGATCACTGCGCTTCACCGGCCGCAGGCCGGCGGCGCTGGCTTGGTCATCGACCTTGCGCGGCAGCAGCAGGCCGAGTCCCTCTTGAAAGATGTGGCGCGTGAATCCGCTGCAATCGAATCCCGCTTCGAAGCTGTTGCCGCCGCGCTGGTAGGGCACGCCCAGAAAACCCATGGCCAGCACGACGAGGCTGGATGCGGGATCGGCGGCGGCGCTTTCCGGGGGCAGCGGAGGGCTGGAGGGAATGAGCCCGCGCGCGACGAGCAGTTCGGCCACGGCGTCGTTGTTCAAGGCCGGGTCGGCATGGGCGAGCGTGGGCGAGCCCAAGGCCAGCAGCACGGCGAGGGCGCTCAGGCAGGGGGGCAGCGGCATCCGGCGCGACATGGGCGGGAGGATAGGTAGCGCTGTCGCCGCCGTCAACCCGGTACCGCGCAGATCGCCGTCCCGACAGCCTGGAGAAAGATGACCGTCCTAAGCTATGGTGTGAGGCGGCCCTGCCAGGCGCCACGACAACCCCAGGAGACGGCCATGACCCGATACGCAGACTTCCATCGTCGTTCGCTCACCGACCGCGACGGCTTCTGGTCTGAACAGGCGGCACTGGTCGATTGGCATCGGCCGCCCCAGCAGATCTGCGACTACAGCCAGCCGCCGTTCGCCCGGTGGTTCGTGGGTGGCCAGACCAATCTTTGCCACAACGCCATAGACAGGCATCTGGCTCAGCGGGGCGATCAGCCCGCGTTGATCCATGTCTCGACCGAAACCGACGAGGAACGCCAATTCACCTTTTCGCAACTGCATGCGGAGGTTCAGCGCATGGCGGCGTGCCTGCTCGCGTTGGGCGTGAAGCCCGGCGATCGGGTGCTGATCTACATGCCCATGGTGCCTGAGGCCGCGTTCGCGATGCTGGCTTGCGCTCGAATCGGTGCGATTCACTCCGTGGTGTTCGGCGGCTTCGCCAGTTCCAGCCTGGCCAGTCGCATCGATGACGCCACGCCGACGGTCATCGTGAGTGCCGACGCGGGCAGCCGTGCCGGCAAGGTCATTGCGTACAAGCCATTGCTGGACGAGGCGCTGAACCAGTCCACGCACCGCCCGCGCCATGTTTTGCTGGTCGACCGCGGGCTCGCGGAGATGACGCGCGTGGAAGGGCGGGATGTGGACTATGCCGCGCTGCGCGAAACGCATCTCGATGCGCAAGTGCCTTGCACCTGGGTGGACGCCACGCATCCCAGTTACACGCTCTACACGAGCGGCACCACTGGCAAGCCCAAGGGCGTGCAACGCGACACCGGCGGCTACGCGGTGGCGCTGGCGGCGAGCATGAAGCACATCTTCCAGGGCAAGGCGGGGGAAACCTTCTTTTGCGCCAGCGACATCGGATGGGTGGTCGGCCACAGCTACATCATCTATGGCCCCTTGATTGCCGGCATGGCGACGCTGATGTACGAAGGGCTTCCGGTTCGGCCCGATGCGGGCATCTGGTGGCGGCTCGTCGAGCAGTACAAAGTGAACCTGATGTTCACTGCGCCCACGGCCGTGCGGGTGTTGAAGAAGCACGACCCGGCGCATTTGACCCGTCACGACATCAGTTCACTGCGCACGCTGTTTCTGGCCGGCGAGCCACTGGACGAGCCCACCGCGCAATGGATTGCCAAGGGCCTGGGCAAGCCCGTGATCGACAACTATTGGCAGACGGAAACCGGCTGGCCCATTCTCACCCTGGCCAATGGCGTGGAGCCTGCGCCGAGCAAATTCGGCAGCCCCGGCTTCGCGATGTACGGCTATGACGTGAAGCTGATCGATGAAACCACCGGCCAGGAACTGACCGAGCCCCACCAGAAAGGCGTGCTGACGATCGACGGCCCGCTGCCCCCGGGCTGTTTGCAGACGGTGTGGGGCGACGATGCCCGATTCGTGAAGACATACTGGAACACCATTCCCGGGCGCATGGTCTACAGCACCTTCGATTGGGGCATTCGCGACGAAGAGGGCTACTTCTTCATCCTCGGGCGCACTGACGATGTCATCAACGTTGCCGGCCATCGCCTCGGCACCCGCGAGATCGAGGAAAGCATCTCAACGCACCCGGCGGTTGTCGAGGTGGCCGTGGTGGGGGTGGCCGATGCACTGAAGGGCCAGGTGGCGATGGCATTCGTGGTGCCGAAGGATGCGGCCGCCATGGCCGATGAGTCCGCCCGCTTGGGCTTGGAGGGCGACATCATGAAAACCGTTGACCAGCAGCTGGGCGCGCTCGCGCGCCCGTCGCGGGTGCGGTTCGTCACCGTGCTGCCGAAGACGCGCTCCGGCAAGCTGTTGCGCCGGGCCATCCAGGCGGTGTGCGAAGGGCGGGATCCCGGCGACCTCACCACCATCGAAGACCCGGCTGCCCTGCAGCAGATCCGCGACCAACAGACCTCGTAGCCGGCCGCCAGCGGCCGGCTCCCTCAGAGCACTTCGGAGGCGAAATCCGCCAAACGAGAGCGCTCGCCGCGGGCGAGCGTCACGTGCGCGGAGTGCGGCCATCCCTTGAAGCGGTCGACCGCGTAGGTGAGGCCGGAACTGCCTTCGGTGAGATATGGGGTGTCGATCTGCGCCAGGTTGCCGAGACAAACGATCTTGGTGCCCGGCCCCGCGCGGGTGATCAGGGTCTTCATCTGCTTGGGCGTGAGGTTCTGCGCCTCGTCGATGATCACGAATTTGTTGAGGAAAGTCCGCCCGCGCATGAAATTCAGGCTCTTGATCTTGATCTTGCTGCGCACCAGGTCGTTGGTCGCGGCGCGGCCCCACTCGCCGGCCCCGCCATCCGTCTTGGACAAGACCTCGAGGTTGTCGTCCAGAGCGCCCATCCAAGGGCTCATTTTTTCTTCTTCGGTGCCGGGGAGGAAACCGATGTCTTCGCCCACCGGCACCGTCACCCGGGTGACGATGATCTCGGTGTAGCGCCGGTCATCCATCACCTGCGACAACCCGGCAGCGAGCGTCATGAGGGTCTTGCCGGTACCGGCGGTGCCGGTGAGGGTGATGAAGTCGCACTCCGGGTCCATCAGCAGGTTCAGGGCGAAATTCTGTTCTCGGTTGCGTGCGGTCACGCCCCAGACGGCGTTCTTCTGGTGGGTGTACTCGCGCAGCGTGCGCAGCACCGCTGTCTTGCCGGTGATCTCAGCGACCTTGGCGTACAAGGGGGCTGCGCCCGGGGCTTCGAGGTAGACGAACTGGTTCACCAGCAGTGAAGGCACCAGCGGGCCGCTGATGCGGTAGTGCGTCAGGCCGCCCTGGTTCCAGCTTTCCATGGTCTTGCCATGGCGCTCCCAGAAGTCGGC
>CAZBOF010000047.1:0-13039 GCA_964493285.1 uncultured Rhizobacter sp.
CGCCGCATGTACAAGCAGTGGCCCTTCTTCCGCACGCTGCTGTCCAACCTCGACATGGTGCTCGCAAAGACCGACCTGGGCATCGCCGCGCGCTACGTCGACCTGGTGGAAGACAAGCGCATGGGCCGGCGCATCTTCTCCGCGATCCAGGCCGAGTGGCATGCCACCGCCGAGGCACTGGCATGGATCACCGGCGAGTCGCAGCGGCTGGCCGCCAACCCGTCGCTCGCGCGCTCCATCGAGCACCGCTTCCCGTACCTCGACCCGCTGAACCACTTGCAGGTGGAACTGATGCGCCGCTACCGCCAGCGCCGCGCCAAGGACCCCTCCATCGAGCGCGTGCAGCGCGGCATCCACATCTCGATCAACGGCATCGCGGCGGGCCTGCGCAACACGGGCTGATGGCGCACGCGCTGCGCCAGCGGGGCTGCGCCGCGGCCGGGCCCTGGGCGGCCCCTCCACCACCGCCGCGTCTTTCTGCTTGACGTCATCCAAGGCCCTCGGATAGGGTGCCTGAGAGCGCAGGCACGCCGCATGCCCCATTGCCCAAGTCGGTGCATTCCACATGCCGAGAGGAAGGACGCCCATGCCACACCCAGCCGCCGCACAACCCGCCCGGGACATCGTTGCAGGCCTCAGCCAGCCCGCCCCCTGCATTTCGTGCAAGTACTTCTATGACGACACCGGTTCGGCGCTGTTCGAACAAATCACGCACCTGCCGGAGTACTACCCCACGCGCACCGAACAGGCCATCATGCAGCGCCACGGGCGCGAGATCGCCCAGCGGGCACGGTCCGCAGACACCGTCATCGAGCTTGGCGCGGGCAGCTGCCGCAAGGCGCGCGACCTGTGCGCGCTGGTGAACCCCGAACGCTTCGTGGCGGTCGACATCTCCGCCGACTTTCTCCACCAGGCCGCCGCGGAGTTGCGCGAGGCCCTGCCGGGCGTGGCGGTGATGGCATTCGCCGCCGACATCACCGCGGACATCCAAATGCCACCCGACGTGCCCAAGGGCCGCCGGCTCGTGTTCTACCCCGGCTCGTCCATCGGTAACTTTGACAAGGACGAAGCGCTGATGCTGCTGCGCCGCATGCGCGGCATGATCGACGACGATGGCGCCGTGCTGATCGGCATCGACCTCATCAAGGACCCGGCCGTCCTGCAAGCCGCCTACGACGATGCCAGCGGCGTGACGGCGGCATTCAACCGCAACCTGCTGCGGCACGTGAACCGGCTCATCGGCAGCGACTTCGTCCCCGAGCACTGGCAGCATGAAGCCGTGTTCAACGCCGCACAGTCGCGCATCGAGATGCACCTCGTCGCCACGCTCGACTCGCTGGTCATCTGGCCCGGCGGTGGGCGCATGTTCAACGCCGGCCAGCGCATCCACACCGAGAACAGCTACAAGTACGACATCGAAGGCTTCTCGCAGCTGCTGCACACCGCAGGCTTTCCGCGCAGCACGGCGTGGACGGATGACAAGCGCTGGTTTGCCGTCGTCCTGGCGCAACCCTGAACGCGCATGGCGCCCGCCCGCCTCGCGCAAGACTACCGCGACATCCGCGCGCACAGCCTGGCGCTGGCCGCGCCACTGTCGGCCGAAGACTGCGGCGCGCAGTCGATGCCCGACGCCAGCCCGATCAAATGGCACCTCGGGCACACCACCTGGTTCTTCGAGGTCTTCGTGCTGGAATCCAGCCCGCTGGACTACCGCCCCTTCGATCCGCGGCTGCGGATGCTGTTCAACTCGTACTACAACGCCGTGGGCGACCGCCCGGCGCGCGCACGGCGCGGGCTGCTGACCCGGCCCGCGCTCGACGACGTGCTGGCCTATCGAAGCCATGTCGATGCGCATGTGCAGCGCGTGCTGCGCGAGGCCGATACCGCCACATGCGCGCTGCTGCAGCTCGGCCTGCACCACGAACAGCAACACCAGGAACTGATGCTCACCGACCTGCAGCATCTGTTCTCCTGCAACCCGCTGCTGCCGGCCTATCGCGAACCGGAATCCCGTTGCGCGGCCACCGCTTCGCGGTGGGTGCCGTTCTCGGGCGGCCTGGTCGACATCGGCCACGAAGGCGCCGATTTCTGCTTCGACAACGAAACCCCGCGCCACCCGGTCTTTCTCGGCGCCTATGAACTCGCATCGCGGCTGGTCTCCAACGCGGAGTACGCCGAGTTCGTGGCGGACGGCGGCTATGAAGACCCTTCGCACTGGCTCTCGGAAGGCTGGGACTGGCGCACCGCCTCGCAGCGGCGCCACCCGCTGTACTGGCGCCAGGGCGCGCAGGGCTGGCAAGCCTTCACGCTCGGCGGCTTGCATTCGCTGGACCCGAACAGCCCGGTGACGCACATCAGCTACTACGAAGCCGATGCCTTTGCCCGCTGGGCCGGCGCCCGGCTGCCCACCGAAGCCGAGTGGGAGCACGCAGCGCAGGCCGGCGGCCTGGCGCAGCTCTTCGGCCAAGCGTGGCAATGGACGTCATCCAGCTATGCCCCCTACCCCGGTTTCGCGCCAAGCCCCGGCGCCGTGGGCGAGTACAACGGCAAGTTCATGGTCAACCAGTACGTGCTGCGCGGCAGTTCCCGCGCCACGCCATCCGGCCACGCACGTGCCAGCTACCGCAACTTCTTCCCCGCCTCGGCCTGCTGGCAATTCACCGGCATCCGACTGGCGCGGCACGCCGCCTGACGCGGTGCAATACGCCACTCAGGGCGCCCTGCCGCCGCCAGCGTCGAGATCGGCTTGCGCCACCACGGCGTTCATCACGTAGAGAGTCAACCGGGTGGGCTGGCCGGCAGGGTAGCGGTAGAGCACCGAGCTGCCATGGCCAGTGATGGACATGCCCAGCTTCCCGGCCAGTTCATCCTGCGGACTGCCGCCGGCGTTCGCGATGACGAGCCGGCAAAGCCCTTCCGTACAGGCCACTGAGATCAGGCTGGCGTTGCTGTCGGCACGCGCCACTTCGGCGTGGAAATCGCGCCGCGCCGCCCAGGCCGGCAGATCCCCTCCCGGCGTGAGGCGGGCATCGAAGTCGGCATAGACGCCCGCCATCACCACCTCGTCGGCCGTGAGGGGTTCGGCAACCGGCTCATCCGCCACCACCCGTGGCGGCACCAGCGCGGGCGGCAACGGCATCACGACGGCCGCCGCCTCTGCGCGCGGCCGCGCCGCATGCAGCCGCGCCCAAGCCTGCTCCAGATTCTCCGCCGGCACCCGCATCTCGGGCACCGGTGGCAGCGGCCGCGAGATGCGCACAGGCCCGGGGCTCCACTGCGCCCAGGCCAGAAAGCACGCGGAAGCCAGCCCCGCCATGAGACCGGCGCGAACCCAGGGCGACGGAGAGTTCGCCACGGGAAAAAGCTTGCCGAGAGCCATTTGCCTGCGCCTTGCGTGAACGGGTTGCACACGTGGACACAGTAAGCGCCGAGACCCTGCGCCGGGGGCAACAACTTCTGCGGTGATGCGCCAGGTTTTCTGGTTGATGCCCCGGAACGGCCCGCACTCAGAACTTCCGCCAATCGGCGGGCAGAGGAGGGCAAGGCGCAAACCACCGCGAAACCTGAACCGCCATGCGCCCCAAGCCGCCCGCCAGCCAACCCTGGCCATTGGCGGACAAGTTCTAAAGCCTGTTCACCTGGGCGAGGAGCTGCGCCACCACGGCCACGGCAATCACCTCGGGCGCCTTGCCCACGATCTCGGGGAGCCCGATCGGGCACACCATGCGATCCACGGCAGCGGCATCCACCCCGCGTGCCAGCAGGCGATGCACGAACCGCTGCTTCTTCGTGCGCGATCCGATGAGCCCGAGGAAGCCGAAATCACCGCGCCGCAGGATCGCCTCGGTGATGCGCAGATCGAGGTCGTGCTGGTGGGTGAGCACCAGGTAGAAGGCACCGGGCGGTGCGAGGCGGGCCTCGCCCTCCACGGCATCCACGGCCACCTTGCGCACCTGCGCAGGCCAGTGCTCGCCGCCCAACGCGGCGGGAAATTCATCTTCGCGCTGGTCGATCCAGTCCACGCTCGCCGGCAGCGTGGCAAGCAGGCGCGCGATGGCCCGCCCCACATGCCCGGCGCCATACAGCTGCAAGTGGAACAGCGGCGGCGCCGATGGCCACGCACCGAGGTGACCCGCATGCAACGGCTCGAACTGCAGGGTGACCGCCCCGCCACAACATTGACCCAGCGCCGGCCCGAGCGGAAAGTGCCGTGAATGCGGGACGGCGTCCCCCGCGGCAAGCATCGCCCTCGCCTGGGCGATGGCCTGCAGCTCCAGGTGCCCGCCACCGATGGTGCCCACGGCTTCCTGCGCAGACACCAGCATGCGCGTGCCCTGCTCGCGCGGTACGGACCCGCGGGTCGCACTCACTTCGACCAGCACCGCAGCATGGCCGCCTGCCAGCCAGCGCCGTGCCGCCGCGCGCAGATCCATCGCATCACCCTCTCGGGCGCACCGCGTCGATCGCACGCAGGATGGCCTCGCTGGTGGCGGGCGCAGACAGTGGCGGGTCCACCCGATGCCCGCCCACCGAGGAAATGGCGTCGCGCAGCGCAAAGAACACCGAGAACGGCAGCAGCAGCGGCGGCTCGCCCACGGCTTTGCTGCGGTGGATGGTGTCGGCCGGGTTGTCGGCCTCATAGAGCTGCACGTTGAAAACCGGCGGGCAGTCGTTCGCGGTGGGAATCTTGTAGGTGCTCGGCGCGTGCGTGCTGAGCATCCCGGTTTGCGGATGCCAGACCAGTTCTTCGGTCGTCAGCCAACCCATGCCTTGAATGAAGGCGCCCTCCACCTGCCCGATGTCGACTGCCGGATTCAGCGAGCGGCCCACGTCGTGCAGCAGATCGGCCTGCAGCAGCGTCCATTCGCCGGTGAGGGTGTCCACCACCACCTCGCTCACCGCCGCGCCATAGGCGAAGTAAAAGAACGGGCGGCCTTGCAGGGTCTGGCTGTCCCAGTGCAATCCGGGCGTGGCGTAGTGACCATCGGACCACAGCTGAACGCGCGCCTGGTACGCCTGCATCACGAGATCGCCAAACCCGATCGCCTGCCCGTTCACCGCCACCTGCCCATCGGCAAAACGCACGTGCTCGGCGACCCCGCCATGCCGCCGCACCACGAACGCGGCCAGGCGATCGCGGATCTGGCGCGCCGCATCTTGCGCCGCCTTGCCGTTGAGGTCGCTGCCGGTGGACGCCGCCGTGGCGGAGGTGTTGACGACCTTGTGCGTATCGGTGGCGGTCACCCGTACACGGCTGAAAGGCACCCCCAGTTCATGCGCCACCACCTGCGCCACCTTGGTATGCAACCCCTGCCCCATCTCGGTGCCGCCGTGATTCACCAGCACCGAGCCGTCGGTGTACACATGCACCAGCGCACCCGCCTGATTGAAGTGCGCGACGTTGAATGAAATGCCGAACTTCACCGGCGTGAGCGCCAGGCCCCGCCGCAGCACCGGGCTGCCGGCATTGAAACGCGCGGCGGCTTCTCTGCGGGCGCGGTAGCCGCTGCTGGCCTCCAGCTGGGCCACCAGCTCGTGCACGATGTTGTCCTCGACCTTCTGGCCATAGGGCGTGGTATTGCGCTGCGTGCCGCGGCTCGGGCCATAGAAGTTGGCGCGCCGCACGTCGAGCGCATCGCGCCCCAGCGCACGCGCCACGGAGTCGAGGATGTACTCCGTGACGATCGCGCCTTGCGGCCCGCCAAAGCCGCGGAACGCAGTGTTCGACTGCGTGTTCGTGCGTGCCGAGTAACCGTGCAATGCGACATTCGGCAGCCAGTAGGCGTTGTCCACGTGGCACAACGCACGCGTCATCACCGGGCCCGACAGGTCGGCGCTGTGCCCCGCACGCGAAACCAGCGTGATCTCGCAGCCGAGAATCCGCCCGTCGTCGTCGAACCCCACGTCGTATTCGTACCAGAAGCAATGCCGGCGGCCCGTGACGAGGAAATCGTCATCGCGGTCCAAGCGCAATTTCACGGAGCGATTGAGCCGGCGTGCAGCGACCGCCGCGATGCAGGCGAACGGCGCCGACTGCGACTCCTTGCCGCCGAACCCGCCGCCCATGCGCCGGCATTCCACCTGCACCTGGTGGGCGCGCAAATTCAGCGCTCGCGCCACCACGTGCTGCATCTCGCTCGGATGCTGCGTAGAGCAGTGCACCAGCATGCCGCCATCTTCCCGCGGAATGGCCACGCTGATCTGGCCTTCCAGATAGAACTGCTCCTGCCCGCCCACATCGAGCGTGCCGTGCAGGCGATGCGCAGCCGCGGCGATGGCCGCCTGCGCCTCCCCGCGCCGCAGGTGCATCGGCGGCAGCACGTACTGGCCGCGCGCATGCGCGTCCTGGTGCGCCAGCACCGGCGGCAGCGGTTCGATGCGCAGCACCGCCTTTGCGCGAGCTGCGGCGCGGCGCGCGGCATCGCGTGTGCGCGCGATCACCGCAAACACCGGCTGGCCCAGATAGCGCACTTCGCCTTCGGCAAGGATGGGTTCGTCATGCACGATGGCGCCGCATTCATTGGGCCCGGGAATGTCGGCGGCCACCAATACATCCACGACGCCCGGCAGGGCTCGCAAGGCCGCCACGTCGACGCCATCCAGTCGGCCGCGCGCCACCGGCGACAGGCCAAGAGCGGCGTGCAACGTTCCGACCCACTCGGGCAAGTCATCGATGTAGGGCGCGGCGCCGGCCACGTGCAGATGCGCGGATTCATGCGCCTGGCTCACGCCCAGACCCGCAGCAGGTTCACGCGTGGCCTGCGGCAGGTCTTGAGGCTTGTTCATGGCGCGCCTCCCGCCAACGCATCCGCCCGTGACGCCCACACATTGAGGGCCTGCGCCGGCAGCGGGTCGTGCGGGCGCGTTTCCAGCCAGAAGCGATGCAGCAGGTTCTGCGCCACCTGCAGGCGGTAGGCTGCGCTGGCGCGCATGTCCGACAGCGGCTTGAAATCGCGGGCCAGTGCGGCCTGCGCCACGCGCACCGCATCGATCGTCCACGGCTGGCCCGCGAGGGCCGCTTCGGCGCCCGCCGCACGCTGGACCGTGGCGGCCATGCCGCCGAACGCCAGCCGCACTTCGCGCACGCGCTCACCGTCGAGCACGATCGACAGGCCGGCGCACACGGCCGAGATATCGCTGTCGAACCGCTTGCTGATCTTGTAGGCCCGCACCGTGCGGCGCGGCAACTCCAGCGGCACCACCACCGCCTGCAGGAACTCGCCTGGCGCCAACCGGCTCTCCATGTAGCCGGTGTAGAACGCATCGAGCGGCATGCGCCGCGTGCGCGTTCCGTGCCGCAGCAGCACTTGCGCATCCAACGCCATCAACACCGGCGCCGAATCACCGATCGGCGATCCGTTGGCGACATTGCCCCCCAGGGTCCCCGCATGGCGGATCGGCGGGGAGGCGAAGCGCAGCCAGACTTCGCGCAAAGCGGGCCAGTGCCGTGCGAGCGCATCCCAGGCGGCTTCGAGCGACGCCCCGGCACCGACGGACAACGCGTCATCGGTGAGCACGATCTTCTTCAGCTCCGCCACCTCTCCAAGATAGAGAATGTTGCCCAGGTCGCGCATCTGCTTGGTCACCCACAAGCCGATGTCGGTACCACCTGACAGCAAGAGCGCGGCCGGATGCTGCTCGCACAGGCCGGCCAGCGCATCGAGCGAACGCGGCGCGTGGAAGTGATCCACCCGCGGCACGCCGCCATCGATCACATTCGGATTGAAGGCCGTGTAGTGCAGGCCGTCCTCGTGCTGCACAGGCCGCAGCGCCGCCACCACCGGCGCCGCGTCGAGCGCGACGCGGGGCCACTCGAACATGCGCGCTCCCGCATCCAGGATCGGCCGGTATCCCGTGCAGCGACAGAGGTTCCCCGACAACGCATCCGCCATCGCCTGGCGGCCTGGCGGCGGCGTCCCCGGCACATGCCGCTGGTACACCGACCACATCGACATCACGAACCCCGGCGTACAGAAGCCGCATTGCGAGCCATGACAGGCCACCAGAGCCTGCTGCACGGGATGCAACTCGCCATCCCGAGCCAGGTCGTCCACGGTGAAGAGCACCTTGCCGTCCAGCATGGGCAAGAACTGCAGGCAGGCGTTGACGCTGCGCAGCGCCAAGCCGGATGGCACGGCGTCATCCAGTTCGCCGACGACGACCGTGCACGCGCCGCAATCGCCCTCGTTGCAACCTTCCTTGGTGCCGGTGCAATGGGCGTCCTCGCGCAGCCAGTCGAGCACGGAACGCGTCGGATGCGGCCCCTGAACCTCGACCACGGCCCCGCGGTGATAGAAACGAATGGGTTGCGGGTTCATGCGGCGTAGGTACGATGCCGTTCAAAGCACATGCGAGAAAGCTTATGTCACAGCATGCCCGATTGCACAAGACCAGGCCGACACCTCCGCCATGAGCACCGACGCCTCGCCCCGCCTCGCCCTCCGAGGTGATCTGCTCGACTTCACCGGCGTCCCCGAATGGGGCGCCACGCAGTCGGATGCGGTGCGTTTGCGGCCCGACCATTGGCTGCTGGTCGACAAGGGGCGCATTGCGGGCGCCCAGCCGGCCAGCCAGGCGCCCGACCGCAGTTGGGAGCGGCGCGACCACCGCGGCCACCTCATCCTGCCGGGGTTCATCGACACCCACGTGCACAGCCCCCAGCTTGACGTGATCGCCAGCTACGGCACCGAACTGATCGACTGGCTCAACACCTACACCTTTCCCGGCGAGGCACGCTATGCCGATGTGGCGGAAAGCACGATCGGCGCCGCGCGGTTCCTGGACGCACTGATCGCCCACGGCACGACCAGCGCGGTCGTCTTCCCCACGGTGCACCGCGCCAGCGTCGACCCCTTGTTCGCGGCCGCCCAGGCCCGTGGCATGCGGCTCATCACCGGCAAGGTGCTCATGGATCGCCACGCGCCCGAAGGCCTGCGCGACGACGTGGAGCAAGCCGAACGCGATTGCCGGGAACTGATGGCCCGCTGGCACGGGCAAAGCCGGCTGTCCTATGCGGTGACCGTTCGCTTCGCGCCCACCAGCTCACCCGAGCAGCTCGCGATGGCGGGCCGCCTGTACGCCACGCAGCCCGGCCTGTACATGCAGACCCACGTGGCGGAGAACCGCGCCGAGGTCCAGTGGGCCCAGACGCTGTTTCCCCAGGCGCGCAGCTACCTCGACATCTACGACCAGGCCGGCCTGCTCGGCCCCCGCAGCGTGCTTGCCCACGGCATCTGGCTCGACGACGAAGACCGCGCCGTGCTGCGCGACAGCGGTGCGCAGATCGCGCACAGCCCGTCCTCCAACCTTTTCCTCGGCAGCGGCCTGTTCGACTGGCGCGCCACCGAAGCGGCCGGCGCCGCCGTGTCGATGGCCACCGACGTGGGTGGCGGCACCAGCCTGTCGATGCTGCGCACCCTGGGCGATGCCTACCGCGTGCAGGCCTTGCAGGGCCAACGCCTCACGGCCTGGAAAGCGCTCCACGCGGCCACGGCCGGCGCGGCCCATGCGCTGTCGCTCGAGAAGGAAATCGGGACCCTGGAGGCCGGCACGTGCGCCGACCTATGCATCTGGCGATGGGCCGTGGGCCCAGTCGCCGAACGCCGGCTGTCCCTCGCACGCACGCTGCACGAGAAGGTGTTTGCATGGATGATGCTCGGCGACGAGCGCAACCTCGCCGCCGCCTACATCGCCGGACGGCAGCACACCCTTTGAGCACGTTTCTTGCAAACCCCTTCATCAACCCCGCGACCCTCCATTCAAGGCAGGCCATGACACATCTCTCCAAACGCCTCTTCATCACCACCCTGGCCGCTGGCGCGCTGGCGCTTGCAGCCGGCGCCCATGCACAGGACACGCCCATCCGCTTCCAGCTCGACTGGCGCTTCGAGGGCCCTGCGGCGCTGTTCCTGATGCCGGAAACCAAGGGCTACTACGCCGCCGAGAAGTTGAAAGTGACGATCGATGCGGGCAGCGGCTCCAGCGGCACCGTCACGCGCGTGGCCTCGGGCACCTATGACATGGGCTTTGCCGACCTGGCGGCCTTGATGGAGTTCCACGCCAACAACCCGACGGCGCCGAACAAGCCGGTGGCGGTGATGATGGTCTACAACAACACGCCCGCGGCCGTGCTCGCATTGAAGAAGTCGGGCATCAAGACCCCCGCCGACCTGACCGGCAAGAAGCTCGGCGCGCCGGTGTTCGATGCCGGCCGCAAAGCGTGGCCGATCTTTGCCCAGGCCAACCACATCGGCAATGTCAGCTGGACCGCCATGGACCCGCCGCTGCGTGAAACCATGCTGGTGCGCGGCGACGTCGACGCCATCACCGGCTTCTCGTTCACCTCGCTCCTCAACCTCGAAGCGCGCGGCGTGAAGACGAGCGACGTGGTGATCCTCCCCTATCCCGCGCACGGCGTGAAGCTGTACGGCAACGTGATCATCGCCGGCGCCGATTTCCTCAAAAAGAACCCGCAGGCCGTCAAAGCCTTCCTGCGCGCCTTCAGCAAAGGCGTGAAAGACGTCGTGGCCGACCCCAAGGCGTCCATCGCCACGGTGAAGGCGCGCGACGGCATCATCAACGAAGCGCTCGAACTGCGCCGCCTGCAACTCGCGCTCGACGCCACCGTGCTCACCCCCGATGCACGGGCCGACACCTTCGGCGCACTCAACAACGCGCGCCTGTCGCTGATGGCCAGCCAGGTTTCCGACGCATTCGCCACCAAGGAGCGCGTGAACGCCACCGCCGTGTGGGACGGCAGCTACCTGCCTTCCGCCGCCGAGCGCGATGTCTTCAAGGCCGCAAAGAAGTAAGCCGGGCCCGAGCCCGCTGCAGGCCGCCACGGGCAGCCTTCGGCGGGGCCTACTTCAAGTCCCAGGACAACTGGAACATCAGTGCCGAATTGCCCAGCGCGATGGCTTGCGCCGAGACCGTGGGCGTGAACTGCCAGCCGGCCGACAACGACAAACCCGGCGAGAAGCCTTTGTAGTTGAGCGGCACCTTGTCTTTGAAGCGCCCGCGGTAGCCGTAGAGGATGCCCGCGGTCCACTGCGCATACAACTGCGGGTACGGGCCCCAGTTCGTCAGCCGCTCGCCGGCGTAGACATAGCCGCTGGCCTGCCCGAAAGAATTGGTGAAGTACGCCGCTCCCCACACCACGCCATTGGCCCGTTGCCGCTCCGCGCCCACCATCCACACGTACTCATGCTCGGGGTCGGGGGAATAATGCACCGTGAAAGGCGAGTAGTGAAGCCGCCAATGGCCCCCGTCGGCGAGCAAGGAATCCAGGGGCGACTCAGTTGGCGGCGTTTGCGCGTGGGCCACGCTGCTCCAGACCCCACACGCCGCGAAAGAAATAGCCATAGCAACAATACGCATGCGCGCAATTGTCTCCACGTTTCCGGGTGAGGCCGCTCGCCGCCACCGCCTGTTCGCAACAGCATGTACGCTGGTGTGCCTGGCGTTGCTGAGCAGTTGCGCCTGGTGGGACCGCAAGGAGCGCGAGCTGGTGTATCGGCCCTCGCCAGGCATCCCCGCCGATTTCAAGGGCCTGCGCCCTGGCGATGCGATGTACTTCGTCGAAGTCCCTGGCGAAGCCGAGGGCACGGCAGAGAAAGTCCAGTTGTGGTGGATGCCGCATGCGCAAGCCGACGCGCCCACGCTGCTCTACCTGCACGGCACCTTCCGCAACCTCTACCGCAACTACCCCAAGATCGAGGCATTGCGCGATGCCGGGTTCTCCGTGCTCGCGGTCGACTACCGCGGCTGGGGCCAGAGCACGCCCATCATTCCGTCGGAGCCCACCATCCTCGCCGACGCCGACACCGCATGGAACGAGCTGGTGCGACATCAGCCCGATCCGTTCAAGCGCGTCATCTTCGGGCACTCCATGGGCGGCGGCGTGGCCATCGACCTGGCCAGCCGCAAGCGGTTCCGAACCGACTACGGCGCACTCATCATCGAGTCGACCTTCACCAACCTGCCCGATGTGGCCGCCGCCGTGGGCACGCTGGGCACCATCGCGTCCTGGATCACACGCCAGAAGTTCGATTCGGTCAGCAAGATCGGCCGGGTGGATGCGCCCATCCTGATGATGCACGGCGCGAACGACAAGACCGTGCCTGTGGCCCTGGGCCGCAAGCTGCGCAACGCGGCGCCCTCCGGCGTGCGCTGGGTCGAGTTCGCCGGCGGCACGCACAGTTGGCTGCACCGCGAATCTCCCGGCCTCTACCAGGAGGCGGTCAAGTCCATGATCAACCAGCTCCCCACTCCGCCATGACCGCATTCGTCGATTTCCGCAACGTCTGGCTCGCGTACAACGACGAACTGCTGGCACAGAAGCAGTTCGCCGTCGAGGACATTTCCCTGCAAACCCGCGAAGGCGAGTTCATTGCCATCGTCGGGCCGTCGGGCTGCGGCAAATCAACCTTCATGAAACTCGCCACCGGCCTGAAGATGCCGTCGCAGGGCAGCATCCACATCGGCGGGCAAGCGGTCAAAGGCCCGCTGAAGATCACCGGCATGGCATTCCAGGCGCCGTCGCTGCTGCCGTGGCGCACCACACTGGACAACGTGCTGCTGCCGCTGGAGATCGTCGAGCCCTACCGCAGCCAGTTCCGCACGCAACGCGCGGTCTACGCCGACAAGGCGCGGGCGCTCTTGCGCAGCGTGGGGCTTGGCGGGTACGAAGACAAGTTCCCCTGGCAGCTTTCGGGTGGCATGCAGCAGCGCGCCTCCATCTGCCGCGCGTTGATCCACGAGCCCAAGATGCTGCTGCTGGACGAGCCCTTCGGCGCGCTCGACGCCTTCACACGCGAAGAACTCTGGTGCATCCTGCGCGACCTCTGGGAGGTGCAGCGGTTCAACGTCATCCTCGTCACCCACGACCTGCGCGAAGCCGCCTTCCTGGCCGACACCGTCTACGTGATGAGCCGAAGCCCGGGGCGCATGCTGGTGCGGCGCGACATCGATCTCCCCCGCCCACGCGAACTCGCGCTCACCTACACCAAACCCTTCACCGACCTCGTGCTCGAACTGCGCG
>CAZBOF010000047.1:13049-27960 GCA_964493285.1 uncultured Rhizobacter sp.
CGCCGATGTGCTCGCGCAGTTCGAGCACATCGGCGCCATCCGCAAGCCGGCCGGCGCGGAGGCCACGCCATGACCCGCGAACAACGCATGAGACTCGCACCGTGGCTGCTGCTCGCCGCCGTGCTCGTGCTGTGGGAGGCCATCTGTCGCGGCTTCAACGTCTCGGAGTTCATCTTTCCGGCGCCATCGCGCATTGCCGAACAACTGGTCGCATTCCGCGGGCCGATCGCACAGCATGCCTGGGCCACGTTCTGGGTGACGATGGTGGGCTTCGGCCTGTCCATCGTCGTGGGCACGCTGCTTGGCTTCATCATCGGTAGTTCGCGTTTGGCTTACGCCGCGATGTACCCGCTGATGACCGCATTCAACGCCCTGCCGAAAGCCGCGTTCGTGCCCATTCTCGTGGTGTGGTTCGGCATTGGCGCGGGTCCGGCGGTATTGACGGCCTTTCTCATCTCGTTCTTTCCCATCACCGTCAACATCGCCACCGGGCTGGCCACGCTGGAGCCCGAGCTGGAAGACGTGCTGCGCGTGCTCGGCGCCAAGCGGTGGGACGTGCTGGTCAAGGTCGGCCTGCCCCGGTCGCTGCCTTATTTCTACGCGTCGCTGAAGGTCGCGATCACGCTGGCCTTCGTGGGAACGACGGTGTCGGAGATGACGGCCGCGAACGAAGGCATCGGCTACCTGCTCATCTCGGCAGGCTCATCCATGCAGATGGGCCTGGCCTTCGCGGGACTCGTCGTCATCGGCGTCATGGCGATGGTGATGTATGAGCTGTTCGCATGGATCGAAGAACGCACCACCGCCTGGGCGCATCGAGGCAAGGAAAATCATTGAGGCCCGTGACGGCACATCCGGATTCCCTCAGGCTTCGCGTGGCGGCCCGGCAAGCAACGCTTCCAACTGGTCCAACGTACCGCCATAGCCTTCTTCCAGGCTTCCCGACGCGCACAGCTCGGCGAAATAATCGCGCTCGCTCTGCGTTGCGCCGAACGCCTGCGCACGCAGAAGAAGGCCCGTCGCGCGCCCCTGTTCGCTGAAGGTCACGGTGTTGTTGATCTCCAGCGGGCACACATCGCTGAACGGCGCGCGCTCGATGCCGCATGAATCGTTGGAGAACGCATTCAGCCACACGATCTGGCGTCCCTCGGTGATCGCCCGAAACAAGAACCGCCCCCACATCACAGGTGCGTCGGGAAATCGCATCTCGTAATGGAAGAACCCGCCCGGGCGGAAATCATGCTGGACGACCCGGACTGCGTAGCCTTTGGGGCCCCACCACCGGCCAAAGGTTTCAGTGTCTCGCCAGGCGTCCCACACGCGTGAGAGCGGGGCTGGGAAGACACGGCTGATCTCGAATGCCGTGTTCGAGGTGGAAGATTCAGAGGCCATGTTTGTCTCCTTTGGTGCACGAGTCGAAGCCACGGACCATCAGTCCTTGGCGAAGCTGTACGGCCCGCCTCGCACCAGCGCACGCTTGTATGCCGGCCGCGCATGAATGCGCGCCAGAAAGTCGAGCAGGTGCGCACGAGATGCGTCCAGGCCGGCGCGCTGAGCCGCGGCCTCCAGCGGGAAGCTCATCTGAATGTCCGCGGCGCTGAACTCCGCGCCTGCGAACCATGGGCTGCGGCTCAACTCGGCCTCCATGAAATCAAGCTGGCGCTTGAGGTTGGGGTCGACCAGCATGGCCATCGCCTTCGCGGCAATGCCCTTGGCAATCGGCTTCGCAAAGAACGGCATCTTTGCGTTTTGCAGGCGCGAGAACACGAGCTTGAGCAGCAGCGGCGGCATCGCGGTTCCCTCGGCGAAATGCAGCCAATAGCGCCAACGCAACCGGTCCGGCGTGCCGATCGCCGGCGCGAGGCGCCCATTGCCATAGCGCTCCACCAGATACTCGATGATGGCGCCGGATTCGGCGATCGTCATGTCCCCGTCCGTGACCACCGGCGACTTGCCCAGAGGGTGCACCTTGCGCAAAGCCTCCGGGGCGAGCATCGTCACCGGGTCGCGCTGGTAGTGCTGAATCTCGTAAGGCACGCCAAGCTCTTCCAGCAGCCACAGGACGCGCTGCGAACGGGAGTCGTTGAGGTGGTGGACGATGACCATGGTGCGCTCCAAGCCGGTTCAGTGCCCGACATTGTGCGGCCTCGCGGTGCCGCGCACCGCCCCGGGCCACGGACTTGGCCGCCGCGGGTCAACAATCGGGTTCGCACACCGGCCCCGCGGTGCCGGCCGGCGCGTGGCGGATGGAGCCGTGGAACACGGTCAGGCAAAACGGAAGATCAGCATAGCGCACCTTGTAGCTTCTGCCGGGAGTGACCACGCGGCAGATGGTGCCCAGCGTGCCCGCCTCGATCACGCTGACGGCGGCCACCGACGTGCCTGCACGCATGCGCACCACCACATCCCCTTCCTTGAAGCTTGCCGGCATAGGCCCTCCTGTTTCGAACCGATCAATTCACCCCTTGCATCGACAGCAGGGGACGCAAGGCTTGAAGCGTGGTGTTCACTGTTTGATGCACCGCCACGCGCGCAGGGTCCGATGCGTTCTTGTCTTTCAACGCATCGGCCTCGAGCGCGGGCGCCGATGCCAGGATGGCCCGCGCTGCCGCCCTTGCGGCGTCGCGCTGTGCATTCGCAAATGCCTCGCGACGCGCCAGAGCGGCTTGCGTCGACATCAGATCGCTGGAGGTCCGGCTCAGCGCATCGCCCCCGGTTGACGTCCCGGAGGTGGCCGTGGCGACCGGAACGCCGGCCAGCTGCGCCCCCAGCAGCAACGACTGCGTGGCAACCTTGGAGGCCACCTGGGCCACCTTCGTCGCGTCGAACTGCATTCCCTTGACGGAGAAGTCTGCGGTGGAGTTGAGGCGGATCACGATGTCGAAGTTACCGAACACGCCGCTCGCGTAGGCCTCATTGAAGTCGCGCGACCACAGCGGCTCCGGCGCACTGGCCACGACGTAGGCGAACGCCGTATCGGCAATGGCCGTGTCCTGCGTGATCGAACGCTGGGCGGAGGCCAGGGTGACCACGGCCTGGCGCGTTGCCGCCTTGGATTCGGGCGCCTCGGCCCCGGGGGCGCCGCCGCCCTGCGCCGAACCCTCCAGGCGGCGAAGATCTTGCAGCAGCTCGTTCACATCGCGCCGCTGCAACACGGCCAGCCGCTTGTCTTCAGCGAGAAACTCCGCCAGCTTGTCGTGCAGCGGACGGGGAAGCGCGCCGCGGCCATGCCAACGGTGTGCGGCACCCAGTTCACGGATCTCTTGCGCGCGCCGCTCCATCTCGGTGCCGTGGCGCCGGGCCCCTTGCGCAAGCTCGCCGGACTGGCTCGCTTGCGCAAGGTCGGCTGCATGCGCCTTCAGTGCGTCTTTCTGGGCCTCGGGCAGCTTCCCGGCGGCGGCATCCATGCTTTGAGCCAGCTTGCCGACTTCGCCCTGAAATACCCGAAACCCGTCCATCACCTGCGCCTCCAGCGCACCCGGTTCTGCCACCACGATGCGCAGATAAGCTTGCCGGAGGGTTTCGTCCGCAAGCGCTCCACGCACATGCTGGGGATCGAGGACATCGACCGCCACCCGCAGCTGGCCGCAACCTGCCAGCAGGCCCAACGCGATCACCACCAGGCATTTCATTTCGCTTCTCCCGCCCGGGCGGCTTCGATTTCGAACCACGCACGGGCATCGTTGAACGAGCTGAACGCGGGGCCGGTGTAGCCCAGGCTGGCAGCCAGCGTGGTCAAGGCGCTGCGATAGCTGCCCGCCGCAGCCTTCCCGCTGCCGGCGCCACTGGCCGCGCCGGCGAAGGCATCCACCTGGGTCACCAGCGCGGTGGCCTGCGCCTGGCGCAGCGACAGCGTGGCGTCGCTCGTCGTCTTGGACTGGAAGCGCTCCCGGTTCAGCATGCGCGTCAGGGAGTCGGCCACGACCTGTGATTCGGCGAAGCTGCCGATGGTGCCGGCGATGGCGTCGGCATGGGTGCTCATGATCAATACGAATGCGCCATCGGCCCCCGCGGGAGACAGCGGCTTCAGCTTGACGGCCGATTCGCCAGGCTCGCCGACGCTGTCTTCGAAGAGTTTTCCGCCGCCCAGGCTGCGCATCTCGTTGAAGAGAAGAGACACGGCACGCTCATCGAAGTAACCCGTCAGATACCGTGTGTTGGCCAGGAACGATTGGCCGTCAACCGACATGCGATAGAACTGCACGGGCTCGCGGGCCTCATCCTGGCCCTGGCGGAACGCGGCGAAGTAGTGATGCTCATGCACCGTGGCAGCGCAACCGGCCAGCAGCGTCAGCGCCCCGGCCAGCGCAAGCGCGGCGCCCGTTCGGCGGCGCGTCCCGCCCAGGATGTGCCCGAAAACCATGGCGTCCTCCTCACCTTGAAGGAGGCGAGTCTAGATCCGCGTACTTGTTCAGGTAAAGCATTACTTTCGCACCGCTCGCGGCCTTCAGGAGAAGGTGTCGCGTTTGAGCAAATCCCCCGCCGGCTCGGCCGGGAACGCGCCCGGCCAGCGCGCCGCAGGCTCAGGCGGCGCCGGAGAAAGCAATCACATGGTCGACATCGAGGACGATGCCGATCGACTCGCCCAGCGCATGGTTGTGATGCGAAGGCACCAGGGCCAGGAGTCGGGCCCCGCTCGCCAGCTCCAGCGTGTAAAGGATCTCGGCCCCGCGAAACGCCTTGTTCAGCACACGCGCCCGCAGCGGGCTTGCATCGTCGTGCACGATGTCGTCAGGACGCAGAAGGACCTGGACACGATCGCCCACGGCGCAAGGCCGCAGGGTGTCGGCACATCGGATCGGCCCGGGGGAACTCAGCACCCCCGGCTCGATCTGCAATCGATTCGCCCCGATGACCGTCGCATCCAGGAAGACGCCTTGGCCGATGAAGTCGGCCACGAAGCGGCTGTTCGGCCGGTGGTACAGGTCGTACGCCGAGGCGATCTGCTGGATGCGGCCACGGTGCATGACCGCGATCTCGTCGGCCATCGCAAAGGCCTCATGCTGGTCGTGCGTGACGAACACGGCGGTGGTGCCAGTGTCTTTCAGGATCGAGCGCACCTCCGCAGCCAGTTGCTCGCGCAAGTCGACGTCCAGGTTGGAAAACGGCTCGTCGAGCAGAAGCAGCCGCGGTTGGGGCGCCAGCGCACGCGCCAGGGCCACACGCTGCTGTTGCCCGCCGGACAGCTCATGCGGGTAGCGAGCCGCCACCGCAGCCAGGCCCATGGTGTCCAGCAGTTGCATGCCGCGTTCACGCGCGCGCGCCGCGTCCCGTACACCGAAGCCCACGTTCCGAAGCACCGTGAGGTGCGGGAACAATGCGTAGTCCTGGAACACCATGCCGACCCGGCGCTGTTCGGCAGGCACGTGATACGCCACGCTGCCCACCACCTGGTCTTCGATGCGGACTTCCCCTTCACTCACATGCTCGAAGCCGGCAATGCAGCGCAGCACGGTGGTCTTGCCGCAGCCCGAAGGCCCGAGCAAGCAGCAGATGGCGCCCGGCGGCACGGCGAGGTCCACTCGGCTGAAGGTGGGCGGAGCAGCAGGGTAGCAATGGCCGAGTTGGCGCAATGCCAGAACGGGAACGGCGTGAGGCGGCATGAAAGAGGAAACCGGTTCAAACCCGCAACGCCGCGGCGGCGATCGGGAACAGGCACGCACCTTACACTGCCTCGCGCATTTCGTTGACATGACTGCCCTCCCTTCCTCGCCCACGGCGCGTTCGACGCGCTGGCTCACAGGCCTCACGCTTTTCGCCGCCGCCCTGGTGGCGCTGCCGGTGTTGTCCGTGGCAAGCCACCTTTTCACCGCGGACACCACCGAGGTGTGGTCGCACCTCGCCGCCACGCTGCTGCCCGAGTACATCGCCACCACGCTGCAGCTGTGCATCGGCGTGGCCATCGGCTCCGCACTGCTGGGCGTGGGTGCCGCCTGGATCGTCACGCACTTCGATTTCCCGGGGCGCGGCACGCTCGAATGGATGCTGATGCTGCCCCTGGCCATGCCCGCCTACGTGATGGCATACACCTACACCGACCTGCTCCAGTTCGCCGGGCCGGTGCAGACGGCGCTGCGCGAAGCCACCGGCTGGCGCCGCGCGGACTACAGCTTCCCCGAAGTGCGCAGCACCGCAGGCGCCGCCATGATGTTCATCTGCGCGCTCTACCCGTACGTGTACCTGCTGACGCGCGTGGCGTTCCTGGAGCGCGGGGCGGGCGTCATCGAAGCTGGCCGCTCACTGGGCTTGAGCCCGTGGCGCAACTTCCTGCGCGTTTCGCTGCCCCTGGCGCGCCCGGCCATCGCCGCCGGCGTGGCCCTGGTATTGATGGAGACCCTGGCCGACTACGGCACCGTCGCGTACTTCGCCGTCCAGACCTTCACCACCGGCATCTACCGCGCCTGGTTCTCGCTGGGCGACCGCAGCGCGGCCGCTCAGTTGTCGATGTGCCTGCTGGCCTTCGTGCTCGTGGTGCTGGCACTGGAGAAGGTCACCCGTGGGTCGGCCCGCTTCCACGGCACGGGCTTGCGCCGCCAGCCCACACGCGGCGCACCGCTGTCCGGGTGGCCTGCCGCGGCGGCATTCGCGGCGTGCATGGTGCCGTTGCTGGCCGGTTTTCTGGTGCCCTGCGGTGTGCTGCTGCGCATGGCCTGGACCGACAGCGAAGCGCAGTTCGGCGCGCGCTTCTTTCAGCTCGCCGGCAACAGCGTGTTGGTGTCCGGCGTCACCGCCTTGCTCGCCGTGATCCTGGCGCTGCTGGTGGCCTACGCGCGGCGGCTCAACGCCGGCCCCGCCGCGCGCCTGGCGCATTGGACTGCCGGCATGGGCTACGCCCTGCCGGGTTCGGTCATCGCCGTGGGAGTGCTCATTCCGGTGGCGCAGTTCGACAACGCCCTGGTGCAATGGATGCAGGCCCACGCCGGCTACCAGGGCGGATTGCTGCTCACCGGCAGCATCTCGGCCCTCGTCTTTGCCTGCCTGGTGCGGTTTCTGGCAGCCGCATTGCAGGCGATCGACGCGGCATTGCACCGGGTCACGCCGAGCATGGACGACGCGTCACGCAGCCTGGGCATGAGCCCGGCGCAGACCTTGTGGCGCGTTCACCTGCCGCTGCTGCGGCGGGGGCTGCTCACCGCCAGCCTGCTGGTGTTCATCGACGTGATGAAGGAGTTGCCGGCCACGCTGGTGATGCGGCCGTTCAACTTCGACACGCTGGCCACGCAGGTCTACCGCATGGCCTCGGACGAGCGGCTGGCCGAGGCGTCGGTGCCCTCCATCGCGATCGTGGCGGTGGGTTTGCTGCCGCTCATCCTGCTGAGCCGTCAGATCGCCAAAGACCGCGCCTGAGCCATCCGGCGCGGCCACGCCGATGAATCAGCGCCAGCCGGCGCGATCGAAGATCCGCTGCGCGGCCGCCGTGTGGGGCGCCCATTGCCCCACCGGCAACTGGTCAGCCTTGAACGGCCCCAGCTTGTCCAGCGCCGGGTTCTTCACGGCGACCGACTTGACCACCGGCCATTCGTTGTTGCCGTCGGCAAAGTAGGCCTGGGCGGAGTCACTGGACAGATATTCCAGCAGCTTGACCGCATTGGCCGGGTTGGGAGACGACTTCACCACCCCGGCGCCCGAGACATTCACGTGCGTGCCGAAGGTGCCCTGGTTCGGCCACACGACCGCAATCGCCGAGGCCACTTTCACGTCCTCGGGCTTGGTGGAGCGCATCAGGCGCGCCACGTAGTAGCTGTTGGCGATGGCAATGCCGCATTCGCCCGCGGCGACGGAGCGCAGCTGATCCGTGTCGCCGCCCTTGGGCGCCCGCGCCAGGTTCGCCACCACGCCACGCGCCCACTCTTCGGTCTTGGCCTCACCCTGGTGCGCGATCAGCGCCGCGCCCAGCGAAAGGTTGTAGGGGTGCGCGCCCGAGCGCACGCAGAGCTGCCCCTTCAACCGCGGGTTCGCGAGGTCTTCGTAACGCTGCACCCAAGCCGGGTTGATGTCCTTCACGTTGTAGACGATCACGCGTGCGCGGGTCGAGAACGAGAACCAGTCGGCGGTGCGCAAATGCGCCGGGATGCGCGATTCCAGCACCGCGGAGCGGGTGGGCTGGAAGATGCCAGCCTCGTCGGCCAGCCGCAGGCGAGAGGCATCGACGGTCATGAACACGTCGGCCGGGCTGCTGGCGCCCTCGCTGCGGATGCGGGCGATCAACTCGTCTTCACGGCCTTCGATCCGATTGATCTTGATGCCGGTTTGCTTGGTGAAGTCTTCATACAGCGCATCGTCCGTTTGGTAATGACGCGAGGTGTAGAGATTCACGACCTGCGCGTGCGCGATGGCGACAGTCACCGTCAGGGCAGCGGCCAGGGCGGTGCGGGAGAGGAACTTCATGGTCAGGCGCTCAACATCAGCTGAAAGGAAAACGATCCTATCAGCAATGATTCTCATTTCGGATGTCAGCCCTGTGGCAGCACATGGGCTTTGCAACACCGGCTCACCCTGGCTTCACGCGCGCCATCGATCTCAGGCGCGCCTGCCATTGCGCAGCCGCTTCATGGAGACACGCCACGAACACCTCGCGCAGCGGGTTCGCCGGGCGCAACTGCGGCAGCACCAGCGTCACCGAGAACGGGATCGACACCGACAGCGGCCGCACATGCAGCCCCGGCCCCTGCATCTCAAGTGCCGTGAGCGGGTTGACGATGCCCACGCCCAGCCCTTGGCGCACCAGCGCGCACACGCCCAGGGCACTGGCGGCCTCCACGCCCAGATGCCGGTGCACGCCCTGCTCGGCAAACAACGCGTCCACCTGCTGCCGATACGGGTCGGCCGGCGCCAGGCTGACAAACGCAGTGTCCGCAAAATCGCGCGGCTTGAGCACACGCTTGGCCAGCAGCGGATGGCCGTCGGGCAGCACACCGACTTCGTCAGCCTGCAGCAGCGGCTGGAGCACCGTGGCCGGGGGCGCAACACGACGCTCGCACAGCCCCACGTCGGCACGCTGCTCGGTCAGCCAGGTCTCCAATTCGGGCGACTCCAGCGGCGTGATCGCCATGCCCACGCGCGGGTAGGACGCCACGAATCGCTGCACGGCCAACGGCAAGAGCCCATGCACCAGCGCCGGCAGGCAGGCCACGACGAGCCGGCCTTGGGTGAAATCGCGCAGCGATTGCGCGGTCGCGGCAATGCGCTCCAGCCCAAGGTAAGAACGCTGGACTTCCTCCAGCAGCGCCAGCGCCCGCGCGGTGGGCCGCAAACGGCCGCGCACCCGCTCGAACAGCGCGAGTTGCAACACCTGCTCCAGGCGCGCCAGCTCGCGGCTGACGGTGGGCTGCGAGGTATGCAGGGCCTGGGCCGCCTGGGTGACGCTGCCATGGGCCATCACGGCTCTGAAGATGTCGATCTGCCGGTGGGTGAGCTTCATGCCCAAGCATATCCAAAATGGATGGATATCTCACAAGAAAGCAATTTCCAGAATGACTTGTCGCGGGCATCATGGGCGGCATGAATCCCTTCACCCCCTCCCTGCTGCGAGAAGTCGCGCACTCATGCGGCACGCCCGTGTGGGTCTATGACGCTGCAACGATCCGTGCGCGCATCACGGCGCTGCGCGCGTTCGACACCATCCGTTTCGCCCAGAAAGCGAACTCCAACACGCACCTGCTGCGCCTGATGCGCTCCGAGGGTGTGCAGGTCGATGCGGTTTCGCTGGGAGAGATCGAACGCGCCCTCGCGGCCGGCTACACCGCCAGCGACAGCGAACCGTCGGGCATCGTCTTCACCGCCGACCTGTTCGATCCCGCCACATTGGACAAAGTCGTCGCCTGCCGCATTCCGGTGAACGCGGGCTCGATCGACATGCTCCATCAACTGGGCGCGCGCTCGGCCGGGCACCGCGTGTGGCTGCGCATCAACCCAGGGTTCGGGCACGGTCACAGCAACAAGACCAACACCGGCGGCGAACACAGCAAGCACGGCATCTGGCACACCGACCTCGCGCTCGCGCTCGAGGCCATACGCCAGCATGGCCTGCACCTCGTGGGTCTGCACATGCACATCGGCTCCGGCGTGGACTACGGGCACCTGCAACAGGTGTGCGCCGCCATGGTGGACCTCGCCACGCGCGCCGGCATGCCCATCGAGGCCATCTCGGCGGGTGGCGGCCTTTCCATTCCCTATCGCGCCGGCGAGCCCACGATCGATACCGCTCACTATTTCAGCCTCTGGGATGCTGCCCGGCGCGACATCTCGCAGCGGTTGAAGCGCCCGATCCATCTGGAGATCGAGCCCGGGCGGTATCTCGTCGCAGAAGCCGGCGTGCTGGTGGCGCAAGTGCGCGCGGTCAAGCAGATGGGCAGCCAGCCTTTCGTGCTGGTCGATGCGGGCTTCAACGACCTGATGCGGCCCTCGATGTACGGCAGCCACCACGGCATCGAGCTGCTGCCAGCCGATGACAGTGCACGCCCGCCGCAGCCGAGCGTGGTGGCCGGGCCGCTGTGCGAATCGGGCGACGTCTTCACGCAAGGCGAAGGCGGCGTGGTCCTTCGGCGAGACCTGCCCGAGGCGCGCGTGGGCGACTTGCTGGTGTTTCATGACGCGGGCGCCTACGGTGCCTCGATGTCATCCAACTACAACACCCGCCCGCACATCCCCGAAGTGCTGGTCGAAGGTGAGGGCCTGTGGCGCCTGATCCGGCGGCGCCAGACCTTCAGCGAACTCCTGGCCCTGGAGCAGATCGACGCGGCCTGATCAACGCCACCGCGAGGCTCAGCGCAGCGTCCCCATGCTGCGCAGGGCCTTCACCGCCCCCGCACCCACCGACGCACCGAAACGCTTGGCCAGGCGCTCGGCCACGTTCTCTTTCGGCGTGTAGTCGATGATGTCTTCCGCCTGCACCACCTCGCGTGCCACGTAGTCCAGGTTGCCGAGATGATCGGCCAAGCCCAGGCGCACGGCCTCTTCGCCATTCCAGTACAGCCCCGAGAAGGTCTCGGGCGTGCTCACCAGCCGGCTGCCGCGCCCCGCCTTCACGACATCGATGAACTGGCGGTGGATCTGATCCAGCATCGCGTGCGTGTACTGGCGGTGCTTCTCGGTCATCGGCGAAAAGGGGTCGCCGATCGACTTGTTCTCGCCTGCACTCAGCAGGCGGCGCTCCACGCCCAGCTTGTCCATGGTGTCCACGAAGCCGAAGCCGTCCATCATGACGCCGATGGAGCCCACCACGCTGGCCTTGTCGGTGTAGATCTCGTCGGCCGCCACGGCGATGTAGTACGCGCCGGAGGCACACACCTCTTCCACGACCGCATAGACCTTTTTCTGGTGCTGCGCCTTGAGTCGCCGGATTTCGTCGTTCACGATGCCGGCCTGCACCGGACTGCCTCCGGGCGAATTGAAACGGATCACCACCGCACGCGAGCCTTCATCGGCGAAAGCGCTCTTCAACGCAGCCACCAGGATCTCGGCACTGGCCTCACTGTCGCTCGCGATTTCACCGCGCACTTCCACCAGCGCGGTATGCGGTCCGCTCGGCGCATCGGCCTGGCCGCGAACGTAGAGCGCCGTTCCTACGGCGACGCCAAACGCCGCCAGCCAGAACAGCCGGAAGAAGACCCGCCAGCGGCGCTCGCTGCGGCGCTCCGCGAGGTACTCGCGTCCGAAGGCCGCAAGGGCTCGCTCCCACACCGCGTCGGATGGCGCGGTGCCCGCCGCGGGTGCGGGTGATGGAGGCGGGATGTCTGGGGAAGTCATGGCGAAGCAACCGGTTGCGTGTCGCGGGAAGGATACCAATACACCTCACCCTCGCGCTCGGCCACGCGCAGCGCGGTGAGGCGCCCGCGCCCGCACGGGCCGCCCACGCAACGGCCGGTTTGCGGCTCATAGGCCGCACCATGGATGGCGCACAGGATGAATTCGCGCCGCGAGTCGAGAAACTCGCCCGGCTGCCAGTCCATTTCTGCCGGAACGTGCGCGCAACGGTTCAGGTAACCGACCACCTCGCCATCGAATCGCAGCACGAAGGCCCGTGCCGGTTCGCGAAAGTGCAGCACGTCGAAGACAAATGCGGCCCCGCGCTCCTCGAGCTGCGACCCCGCGCAGAGACGAACCGCCGTTTCAGCCGCCTCGGCCCGAGCGTCATGCATGGCGAGACAGCCAGTCGTGCAGCTCGCGCACCGAATGGGCCACATGCAGCGGCCCGTGGCTGGCGAAGGTGGACGCATCATGCGCGCCGTAACTCACACCCACGCTGGCCGCGCCGGCGTTCGCCGCGAGCTGCAGGTCGTGCGTGGTGTCGCCAATCATCAGCGTGCGCTCGGGCTCGACACCGAACTCACGCATCAGCTCCAGCAGCATGCGCGGATGGGGCTTGGACGCGGTTTCATCCGCGGTGCGGGTGCCATCGAACACGTCGCGCAGCGCAACGGTGTCCAGCGCTTCATCCAGCCCGCGGCGCGACTTGCCCGTCGCCACCGCCAGCCAATGGTTGCGGGCCTTCAACACCGCGAGCAATTCCAAGGTGCCTTCGAACAGCACCACATCGTGCTGGCGCGCCAGGTAGTGATACCGGTAGCGCGCGCCCAACTCGGGGTAGCGCGAGGCAGGCAAGCCGGGCGCGGCATGCTGCAGCGCTTCGGCCAGGCCCATGCCAATCACGAAGCTGGCATCCTCGTCGCTCGGAATGGCCACCCCGACATCGCCGCAAGCCGCCTGGATGCACCGCGCAATCAGCGCCGTGGAGTCGAACAGTGTGCCGTCCCAATCGAAGGCAATCAGGTCAAAACGGCGAGGTAGGTTCATGGCACGGGCACAAGCGCCTGGAGCAGGCCCTTGCATTCTGGCGGCAAAGGCGCTTCAAGCTCCACCCCCTCGCCTGTGGCGGGATGCTGAAACCGCAACCGCCGGGCATGCAGGAACATGCGGTCGAAGCGGGCGCCGGCCACCGCCTCGCCTTTGCCCAGAGATTTGTTCAAGGCGAAATCACCGTACTTGTCGTCTCCCGCGATCGGATGGCCTTCGCTCGCCAGATGCACGCGGATCTGGTGGGTGCGGCCGGTCTTGATCGTGACGTCGAGCCATGAAAAGCGGTCATACACCTGCACGACCTGGACCAACGTCACCGAGCGCCGGCCATCTTCATGGCTGTCGTCGACGGCGCGCACGCGCCGCTCGCCGTCGGCGGTGAGGAACTTGTGCAGCGGCACGTCGATGACCTTGCGGTTCACCGGCCAGCGCCCGATCACGAGCGCCGCATAGGTCTTGCCGATGGCGCGGTTGCGGAACTGGTCCTGCATCGCCACCAATGCCGAGCGCTTCTTGGCAATCAGCAGCAAGCCCGAGGTCTCCTTGTCGAGCCGATGCACCAGCTCCAGCATCTTGGCGGCGGGGCGGGCCTGCCGGAGCTGCTCGATGACGCCAAAGCTCACGCCGCTCCCGCCATGGACCGCCACGCCGGCAGGCTTGTCGACTGCGATCAGGTAGTCGTCCTCGAAAAGGATCGGGAACTCGCGGGCCGGCGCTGCCGGTGCGCCGGCCCGCTCGGCAACGCGCACCGGTGGAAGTCGCACCAGATCACCCGCCTCCAGCCGGGTATCGGCAGCGGCCCGGCCCTTGTTGACGCGCACCTCGCCGGAGCGAATGACGCGATAGACATGCGTCTTGGGAACCCCCTTCAGCAGCTTGATCAGGAAGTTGTCCAGACGCTGCCCCTGCGAGGATTCGTCGATTTCTACCGTGCGCACGGCTGGCTTCGGCCCGGTCTGCCCCGAGCTTGCCGGGGATGCCACTTTGGCCCCTATAATGCGATGCACCACGTTTTCGCTGTAAGTGATTGATTTTTCTGAGTTTACGCCGCGGTAGCGGCTCAGGCTCTACCAGTCACTCGGCACAACGCGGCGGCCAGGCAAGTTTGCCCGGCCACAAGGTGATGCAACGCACCCCGGCGTGCCGCGAGCCCTGTCCCCAAGTGACAAGGCGGCTGCCAGCCCGGTGCGGCAGAGAAACAAGAACGAACCCTGCATACAAAGGTTTCCAGGAGGAAGGCAGCGAATTCAGGCCCGCGCAGTTCAGCGGCGAGCCTCAACCCCACCGCCTTCCCCCCGCGTCCAGTGATAAACGAAACGGATGTTGTTCCCGGCTCCCATCTCCGCAGCCCCCGATGCGCTCGCCGCACCGGGGGTGCGTTGGCGCAGCCTCGAACGCCAGTTTGATCGGCACCCGGCTTCACACACTGCCACGCACGCGCCAACGCTGCCAGGCGATCCACCGATCCGCTGATCGGTGCCGACACGCAGTCCAGGGCGATTCCTTCCGGTTCATTCGCGTTTCTCGTGCATTGATCAGTCGCCTCTGAATCCTCAGCGGCGACATGTTGAGTGAGTTGCTTTCGACCGCACTTGCGGCGCCGGCAACCAAGGAGCGCACATGAAACGCATGCTGATCAACGCGACACAGCAAGAAGAACGTCGCCTGGCCATCGTTGACGGCCAAAAGCTGATGGACTTCGAAACCGAAGTCGAAGGCCGCGAGCAACGCAAAGGCAACATCTACAAGGCGGTCGTCACCCGGGTCGAGCCCTCGCTCGAAGCCTGTTTCGTCGACTACGGCGAAGACCGCCATGGCTTCCTGCCATTCAAGGAAATCTCCAGAAACTACTTCCGCGAAGGCGTGGACACGCGCAACGCGCGCATCCAAGACGCCATCAAGGAAGGCGATGCACTGCTGGTCCAGGTCGAGAAAGAAGAGCGCGGCAACAAGGGAGCCGCCCTCACCACCTTCATCTCGCTGGCGGGCCGCTACCTCGTGCTGATGCCCAACAACCCGCGAGGCGGTGGCGTGTCGCGCCGCATCGAGGGCGAGGACCGCGAGGAGCTGAAGGAAAACCTCGACCAGCTCGAGTACCCCAAGGGCATGAGCC